>CAZLSD010000091.1:1427-11705 GCA_964561775.1 uncultured Desulfarculus sp.
CGGCCGGCCGCCTGCACACCGCCCGCTCGCGCAACGACCAGGTGGCCACCGACCTGCGCCTGTGGGTGCTGGACACCGGCCGCGAGCTGGACCAGGCCTTGCTTGAATACCAGCGCGCTCTGCTGGAGCTGGCCGAGGCCCACGCCGAGACCATCATGCCCGGCTACACCCACCTGCAACGGGCCCAGCCGGTGGTGCTGGCCCATCACCTGCTGGCCTACGTGGAGATGGCCTGGCGGGACCGAGGCCGCCTGGCCGACTGCCTGGGGCGCGCGGCCATCCTGCCCCTGGGCGCGGCGGCCCTGGCCGGCACCACCTTCCCGGTGGACCCGGCGTCAGTGGCCAAGGAACTGGGCCTGGCCGGCACGGCGGCCAACTGCCTGGACGCGGTGAGCGACCGCGACTTCGCCGCCGAGTTTGTTTTCGTGCTGACCCTCATCCAGGTGCATCTGTCGCGTTTGGCCGAGGAACTGATTCTCTGGTCCAGCCAGGAGTTCGCCTTCATCACCCTGAGTGACGCCTTTTCCACCGGCAGCTCCATCATGCCCCAGAAGAAGAACCCCGACGCCGCCGAGCTGGTGCGTGGCAAGAGCGGCCGGGTGCTGGGGCATCTGGTCAGCCTGCTCACGGTGCTAAAGGGCCTGCCCCTGGCCTACAACAAGGACCTGCAAGAGGACAAGGAGCCGGTCTTCGACGCGGCCGACACCGTGCTGGATTGCCTGCGCGTGCTGGCCCCGTTGCTGGGCGGGCTCACCGTCAACAAGGACCGCCTGCGCCAGGCCGTGGCCGGCGGCTTCCTTAACGCCACCGAGCTGGCCGACTACCTGGCGGCTAAGGGCCTGCCCTTCCGCCAGGCCCACGAGGTGGCGGGCAAGGCCGTGCGCCTGGCCGAGGAACGGGGCTGCGCCCTGGAGGGGCTCAGCCTGGCCGAGTATCAGAGCCTTTCGCCCCTGCTGGAAAAGGATGTGTTCGACGCGCTCCAGCCCGAGCGCGCCGTCAGCCGTCGCACCAGTCCCGGCGGCACCGCGCCGGAAAACGTACGGGCAGCCCTCCAGGAAACGAGGAAGCGCTTATGGCCATCAAGAGACTGAGCTGGCTTTGCCTGGCCCTGCTGGCGGCCCTGGTTGTGTCCCTGGCCGGTTGCGGGCTCAAAACCCCTCCCGTGCCTTCAGCCGATCTGCGCCCCGATGGCGCCAGCGAGATCTCCGCCGTCGCGATGGAAGGCGGCGTGCAGGTTAGCTTCTGGGTGCCCAAGACCGACGTGCCCTCGCGCCGTTTGGTGGAGGCCACCGTATTCCGCGGCTACCTGCCCCTGGATGGCGACGAGGCCTGTCCGCCATGCCCTCCGCGGCTCACCAAGCGCACGGTCTTCGACCTGACCAAGCATCTGGAGAACATGGACGGGGGGCGCTTCTCCTTCCTGGACACCGATGCTCCCCAGGGCAGACAGGCCGTGTACCAGGTGGTGGTCAAGGACGCGGCTGGACGCGAGAGCAACCCCTCCTATTACGTGCGCGCCTATCGGGTCAGCCCGCCGGCCGTGCCCCAGGGCGTCAAGGCCCAGATGCTCCAGAGCGAGGCGCTGATTTCGTGGCAGCCGGTGGAGGCCTCCATCAACGGCCAGCCCTTGCCCGAGCCCGCCGGCTATATCATCTGGCGCAAGGGGCCGGAGGGGGTGAAGAGGCTGAGCGAACGTTCGCAGACCTCCACCAGCCTGACCGACAAGACCGTGATGGCCGGGCAGACCTATGCCTACCAGGTGGCGGCGGTGCGCCGCTTGCAGAACACCGAGATACCAGGTCAGCCCTCCGCTTGGCTGCTGGCGGGCAGCCGGGATGTCCCTGGCCTCAAGCCGCCCAGCGATCTGGCCGGCGTGTTCCAGGGCGACGGGGTGTATCTGCGCTTCACCCCCAGCCCGGACCAGGACACCAAGGGCTACTTCATCGAGCGGGCCTCCAAGAAAGAGGGCCCCTTCCTGCGCCTGAACCCAAAAGCATGGCTGGAGAACACCTACGTGGACAAGACCACCGCGCCGGGCGTGTATTACTACCGGGTGCTGGCGGTGGACGATCACGGCGTGCTCAGCCCGGCCAGCAACTGGGCCGAGGTGAGGCACCCCCGGCAGTAAACAGTTCCAGGAGCCGAGAGCAGAAGAACGACCCATGAACCATTTTTCCTACATCGACGACCAACTGTGCGCCGAGAAGGTGCCTGTGTCCAAGCTGGCCGAGGCCGTGGGCACGCCCGCCTATGTGTATTCCCAGGCCACCCTGACCCGGCATTTCGACATCTTCAGGCAGGCCTTCAATGGCCTGGACGCCCTGGTCTGCTACGCGGTCAAGGCCAACACCAACCGGGCCATCATGTCGCTCTTCGCCTCCCTGGGGGGAGGGGCCGACATCGTCAGCGGGGGCGAGTTGTATCGCGCCCTGGCCGCCGGGGTGCAGCCCGGCCGCATCGTCTACTCGGGCGTGGGCAAGAGCCAGGCCGAAATGGAGGCCGCGCTCAAGGCCGGCATCCTCATGTTCAACCTGGAGAGCGTCCAAGAGCTTAGGGTCTTGAACGAGGTGGCCGGACGCCTGGGGGTGAAGGCCCCCATCAGCATGCGGGTCAATCCCGACGTGGACGCCCGCACCCACCCCAAGATCACCACCGGCCTGTCCAAGAACAAGTTCGGCATGCCCATGGACCAGGCCTATGACCAGTACCTGGCCGCGCGCGAGCTGCCCCACGTGCGGATTACCGGCATCTCCTGCCACATAGGCAGCCAGCTCACCGACGTGCGCCCCTTCGCCGATTCCCTGGAGCGCCTGGCCGCCCTGGTGGCGCGGTTGCGCAAGGCCGGGGTGGAGTTGGAGCTGTTGGACCTGGGCGGCGGGCTGGGCATCACCTACAACGAGGAGACGCCGCCCCCGCCCTCGGAGTACGCCGCCGCCCTGCGCGGCACGGTGCAAAGCCTGGGCCTGCGCCTGGTGCTGGAGCCGGGACGGGTGCTGGTGGGCAACGCCGGCATCCTGCTCGCCCGGGTGCTCTACACCAAGGAAACCCCCATGAAGCGCTTCATCGTGGTGGACGCGGCCATGAACGACCTGATCCGCCCCAGCTTCTATGACTCCTACCACGCCATCCTGCCGGGGCGCAGCTTCAACGGCGGGGATCGGGTGGTGGCCGACGTGGTGGGGCCCATCTGCGAGACCGGCGATTTCCTGGCCCGCGATCGCGAGCTGCCCGTGTTCCAGCGGGGCGATCTGATGGCCGTGATGAGCGCCGGAGCCTATGGCTTCGCCATGAGCTCCAACTACAACAGCCGCCCCCGCGCCGCCGAGGTGCTGGTCAACGGCCATGAGTTCGCCGTGGTGCGCGCCCGCGAGACCTTGGAAGACCTGTGCCGGGGCGAGAGCCTGGCCCCCTGGATGAAGTGATGAGCATCAGCGAACTGGAGCAAGCCCGTCTGGAGGCCCTGGAAGGTCTGGCCTTCGCCAAGATGACCGGCAGCGGCAACGACTTCGTGCTGCTGGACAACCGCCGGGCCGGTCTGGACCCCAAGTTCATGCCGCTTTTGGCCAAGGGCCTCTGCGCCCGGGGCAATTCGGTGGGGGCCGACGGCTTGATAGTCCTGGAGCCCTCGGATAGAGTAGACCCCAAGCTGGGTCCGGTGGATTTCCGCTGGCATTTCTTCAACGCCGACGGCTCTTCGGCCGAGATGTGCGGCAACGGCGGACGTTGCGCCGCGCGCTGGGCTTTTGAGATCGGCCTGGCCGGGTACAGCATGGTCTTCGACACCCTGGCCGGTCCCATCCGGGCCTGGGTGAATGGCTCCACGGTGAAACTGGAGATGGTGTCGCCCAAGGGGGCCTACCAGGGCGTACGCCTTGAAGACGTGCCCGGCCAGCCGGAGCTTTGCGGCATCAACACCGGAGTGCCCCACGCGGTGATTTTCACGGAGGACCTGGAGACCGCGCCGGTCAAGCAGGTGGGACGCCTGGTGCGTTTCCACCAGCATTTCGCGCCGGCGGGCGCCAACGTTAATTTCGCCCAGGCCTTGGGCGGCCAACTCTGGGTGCGCACCTATGAGCGCGGGGTGGAGGACGAGACCCTGGCCTGCGGCACCGGGGCGGTGGCCGCGGCGCTGATGGCGGGTCCGCGTTTTGGGATGGAATCTCCCGTTACGGTGCGGGTCAGGAGCGGTGAGGAGTTGAAGGTGCATTTCCGATCAGAAGGCGAGGGTTTCAGCGAGGTGTTCCTGGAAGGCGCGGCCCGTCATGTATACGCGGGCTCCCTGCACCGGGAAGCCTTCGCTTGGCTGAAAGCGTGAGCAGGTCCGGACGGCAGCGAATCTCACATTAATCCATCCAGTATTCCTAGGTCAGGAGTGTTTCAGATGTTGAAGGGATCCCTGGTGGCCCTGGTCACGCCTTTCAAGAACGGCCAGGTTGACGAAGAAACCCTGCGTCGGCTTATCGAGTTTCAGATCGAAAACGGCACCAACGGCATAGTGCCCTGCGGCACCACCGGCGAATCGGCCACGCTTAGCCACGCGGAGCACCACCGGGTGGTGGAGATCACCGTGGAGGCGGTCAAGGGCCGGGTGCCCGTGGTGGCCGGGGCTGGCTCCAACAACACCCGCGAGGCCATCGAGCTGACCCAGCACGCCAAGCAGGCCGGGGCCGACGCGGCCCTGCACATCACGCCCTATTACAACAAGCCCACCCAGGAGGGCATCTTCCTGCACATGCAGGCCATAGCCCAGGCCTGTGGCGGCTTCCCCCTGGTGCCCTACAACATCGCCGGGCGCACGGCGGTCAACATCCTGCCCGCCACCGTGGCCCGCATCGCGGACCTGCCCGGAGTGGTGGCCATCAAGGAAGCCAGCGGCGACATCAGCCAGATGGCCGAAATCATCAGCCTGTGCGGCGACAAGCTTACCCTGCTCTCCGGCGACGACGGCATGCTGATCCCCCTGCTGGCCATCGGCGGCAAGGGCGTCATCAGCGTGGTCAACAACCTGGTGCCCCGCGACGTGGCCCAGGTCTGCGAGCTGTGGGAGGCGGGTGACATCGCCGGGGCGCGGGCCGTGTTCTATAAGCTGCTGCCCCTGTGCAAGGCCATGTTCGTGGAGACCAACCCCATTCCCATCAAGACCGCCATGGCGCTGACCGGGCTCATCCCCAGCGGCGAGCTGCGCCTGCCCATGTGCGATCTCATGCCGGCCAGCTTGGAGCGCCTAAAGGGCGCGCTTCAAGCCTATGGCCTGCTCAAGTAGGGAGGCGTTCCATGGTGAATATCGCCGTGGCCGGGGTGGCCGGCCGCATGGGTGGGGCCATCGTGCGCGCGGTGGCTTATGGCAAGGGCGCGGCCCTGGCCGGCGGCTTCGAATTTCCGGGCCACCCGGCGGTGGGCAAGAAGCTCTCCGATGTGACCGGCTACGCCCAGGCCAAGGGCCTGGTGGCCGACAGCCCGGCCGAGGTGCTGGCCCAGGCCGACGTGCTGGTGGAGTTCACCACGCCCACGGCCTCCCTGGAGAACTTGAAGGTCTGCGCCAAGCTGGGCAAGGCCGTGGTCATCGGCACCACCGGGCTGGACCCCGCCCAGAAAAAGGAAATGGCCAAGCTGGCCAAGAAGGTTCCGGTGGTCTTCGCCCCCAACATGAGCGTGGGCATGAACCTAATGTTCAAGCTGGCTGGCGTCATCACCAAGGTGCTGGGGCCGGAATTCGCCCTGGAGCTGGTGGAGGCCCACCACGACCAGAAGAAGGACGCGCCCTCTGGCTCGGCGGTGCGTCTGCTGGAAGAGATGGCCCAGGTGCGCGGGCTCAAGCTGGACCAGGCCCTGCGCCACGGCCGCCAGGGCCTGGTGGGGGCGCGCACCCGCGACGAGATCGGGGTCAGCGTCATCCGGGGCGGCGACATCGTGGGCGAACACACGGTCTACTTCATCGGCCAGGGCGAGCGCCTGGAACTGACCCACCGCGCCAGCTCCCGCGACACCTTCGCCCAGGGCGCGGTGCGCGCGGCCCTGTGGCTCAAGGGACAACAACCCGGGCTCTATGACATGCAAGACGTGCTGGGCCTGAAGGACTAGCGTCATGGCCATGGACCTGAACAGCATCCTGGCTACCCGGGCCATCGTGCGCCTGGCCGTGGGGCGTAGTGTGCGCTACGCCCTCTGGGAAAAGGGCCGCCTGCGCCTTTATGAAGGCTCGCCCTTCAGCGGCGGCCAGCCGGGCAAGGAGCAGGTCAAGCCCAAGGACGCGCGGCTCCTGGCCCCCTGCCGGCCTTCCAAGATCGTGGCCGTGGGGTTGAACTACAAGGCCCACGCCGCCGAGATGAAAAAGGCCCTGCCCAGCGAACCCATGCTGTTTCTGAAACCCTCCACCTCGGTCATCGGGCCGGGGGAGCCCATCGTGCGCCCCGTGCACATGAGCAACCGCACCGACTACGAGGCCGAGCTGGGCGTGGTGATAGGCAAGCGCTGCTCCATGGTGGGCGAGGCCCAGGCCCTGGATCACGTGCTGGGCTACACCTGTCTTAACGACGTGACCGCCCGTGACCTGCAAGGCCCAGACATCCAGTACACCCGGGCCAAGGGCTTCGACACCTTCTGCCCCCTGGGTCCGGGGATCGCCCTGGATATCGACCCGCACGCGCTTTATGTGCGCAGCCGGGTGGACGGCCAGCTCAAACAGGACGGCCACACCTCGGACCTGATCTTCAGCGTGTCCCGGCTGGTCTATTTCATCAGCCAGGTCATGACCCTGCACCCCGGCGACGTCATCGCCACCGGCACGCCCTCGGGCATCGGACCCCTGCAAGACGGGCAGGTGGTCAGCATCGAGGTCGAAGGCGTGGGAATCCTGAGCAACCCCGTCACATCCCGAGGCTAGCATGAATTTTTCCCGCGCTCAGCGCTTACAGCAACTGCCGCCCTATCTCTTCAAGGAGATCGACCGCCTGCGCGACGAAGTGCGCGCCCGGGGGGTGGACATCATAGACCTGGGCGTGGGCGACCCGGACCAGCCCACCCCGCCCCACGTGGTGGCTGGCCTGTGCCAGGCGGCCCAGGACCCGGCCACCCACCGCTACCCGGCCTACTCGGGGCTCAGCACCTTCCGCGAGGTGGCGGCTGACTGGTATGGCAAGCGCTTTGGGGTCAAGATGAACCCGGCCAGCGAGGTCATCACCCTCATCGGCTCCAAGGAAGGCCTGGCCCACTTCCCCCTGGCCTACATCAACCCAGGCGATGTGGTGCTCTATCCCGAGCCGGCCTATCCGGTCTATTTCTCCAGCACCTTGATGGCCGGCGGCGTGCCGGTGGCCATGCCTCTGCTCAAGCAGAACGGCTTCCTGCCTGATCTCAAGGCCATCGACAAGGCCGCCCTGGCCAAGGCCAAGGTCATCATCGTCAACTACCCCAACAACCCCACCGCGGCGGTGGCCGGCCTGGACTTTTACCGGGAGGTGGTGGAGTTCGCGCACCAGCACAACCTCATCGTGGTTTCCGACGCGGCCTACACCGAGATGGGCTATGACGGCTACCAGGCCCCCAGCTTCCTGGAGGTCGAGGGCGCGCGCGAGGTGGCCATCGAGTTCCACAGCCTGTCCAAGACCTACAACATGACCGGCTGGCGCTTGGGCTTCGCCGTGGGCAACGCCGAGCTGGTGGGCGGCCTGGGCCAGGTCAAGAGCCAGATCGATTCGGGGGCCTTTGACGCCGTGCAACTGGCTGGCATCGCCGCCCTGACCGGCGACCAGTCCTGTCTGGCCGCCAGCCGGGCCATGTACCAGGAGCGGCGCGATGTGCTGGTGGAGGGCTTGGGCAAGCTGGGCCTGGCCGTGGAAAGCCCCAAAGCCACCTTCTACGTGTGGTGTCCCTGCCCGGCGGGGATAAACAGCGCCGAGTTCACCAAGCGCCTGCTCAACGAGTGCGGCATCGTCTCCACCCCGGGCAACGGTTTCGGTCCCAGCGGCGAGGGCTTCGTGCGCTTCGCGCTCACCGTGGACAAGGCGCGCCTGCAAGAGGCCGTGGCGCGCCTGGCGGCCCTGGGGCTGTAGGACGCGGAAAACCCAAGGCGCGCGGCATGGCCACGCCCGCACCGGAGGTCTACGTGGGGCTGGGCTCCAACCTGGGGCAGCCCCGGGACAACCTGCGCGCCGGTCTGGAAGGCATGGATCGGCTGCCGGGGTATCAGCGTCTGGCGCTATCCAGTTGCTATCTGACCGCGCCGGTGGGGCCCCAGGACCAGCCGCCTTTTTATAACGCGGTGGCTCGGGGAACATACACGGGCCAGCCCAGGGCGCTGCTGGAGGGACTGCTCAAGATCGAGGCCCAACTGGGCCGCCGCCGGGACAGGCACTGGGGGCCGCGCACCCTGGACTTGGACATCCTGCTCTTTGGGGATATGGTGATAGAGGAGCCCGATCTGGCGCTGCCCCACCCCGAGATGGCCGGGCGGGTCTTTGTGCTGGCCCCCTTGGCCGAACTGGCGCCTGATTTGGCGCTGCCCCGCTGGGGCCAGACCGCCGGCCAGTTGCTGGCCCGGATGCCGGCCCAGCAACGGGCCGCGCAGAAAGTGGAGAAGGTGGCGTGGGGCTTCTAGGCACCCTGGCCCGCTATCTGCTAATAGCCCTGGCCATCTGGGCGCTGTACCGCCTGCTCAGGCGCTGGATGGCCGGCCCCAAGGGCATGAGCAGCCCGGACATCCGCTCCGAGGCCGAGGTGCTGGACGTGATGGTCCAGGACCCCCAATGCGGAACCTATCTGCCCCAGCACGAGGCCTTGAGGGTTTTCGTGCGGGGGCAGGAGCGTTATTTTTGCTCCGAGGCCTGCCGGGACGCCTTTTTGGCGGCCAATCAGCCCGGGCAGGACCAGAAACCCTGAAGGCATCCAGCCTGCAACCCTGGGGAGAGAACCCATGAAGATTTTCATCGACACCGCTGACATCGCCGAAATCAAGGAGGCCTTGAGCCTGGGCGTCCTGGACGGCGTAACCACCAACCCCAGCTTGGTGGCCAAGACCGGCAAGCCCTTCGAGCCCTGCATACGGGAAATTCTGGAGGCGGTGCCCGGCCCGGTCAGCGTGGAGGTGGTGGCCCTGGACCACGAAGGCATGGTGGCCGAGGCCCGCAAGTTCGCCGCTTGGGGCGACAACGTGGTTATCAAGGTGCCCATCATCCGCGAGGGGCTGAAAGCCATCAAGACGCTGGCCGACGAGGGCATCAAGGTCAACGTCACCTTATGCTTCTCGCCCATGCAGGCGCTGCTGGCCGCCAAGGCCGGAGCCGCCTACATCAGCCCCTTCGTTGGCCGCCTGGACGACATCAGCCAGGACGGCATGGAGTTGATTCGCCAGATAGTGGAGATATACGCCAACTACGCCTTTGACACCGAAGTGCTGGTGGCCAGCGTGCGCAATCCCATGCACGTGGTGCAGGCGGCGCTGATGGGCGCGGACGTGGCCACCATCCCCCTGAAGGTCATCGACGCCCTGCTCAAACACCCGCTCACCGACAGCGGCTTGCAGGCTTTCTTGAACGACTGGAAGAAGGTCAAGGCTTAGGCGTTAATCAGCATGAGCGGCACGGCGCGCGAAAATCCCTTCAACCTGCCCAACCTGCTGACCCTGCTCAGGGTGGGCTCCATACCCGTGCTGGTGGGGATTTTGTACCTGCCAGGCCAGGGTTGGGCCGTGACTGCGGCGGCGCTCTTCTTCATATCGGGGCTGACCGACCTGCTGGACGGCTGGCTGGCCCGGCGCATGAAGAAAGTGACCCTGTTGGGTCAGTACCTGGACCCGGTGGCCGACAAGCTGCTCATCGCCTCCATGCTGGTCATGCTCTCCGCCCTGGGGCGCTTGCCGGCCTGGATGACCATCATCATCATCTGCCGGGAGATCGCCGTCACCGGCCTGCGCGCCATGGCGGCCAACCACAACTTCACCGTCCCCAGCGACATGTGGGGTAAGTTCAAGACAGGCTTGCAGATGCTGGGCGTGTTCCTGCTGATGCTCAACCATCCTCTGGGAGGCTTTGATCCGGCCTATTGGGGACTGTGGGCCATGTGGCTGGCTGTGGCCATCACCGCCTGGTCGGGCTTCGCCTATGGCGTGCGCTTCCAACGCCGGCTGATAGCCCTGCACAGGGACTGAAACATACACTTTTGCCTTGACAGAACGCGGCCTTTTGTTAAAATCGACCTTCGTGACGCGGGAGTAACTCAGAGGTAGAGTGCAACCTTGCCAAGGTTGAAGTCGCGGGTTCAAATCCCGTCTCCCGCTCCAAA
>CAZLSD010000092.1:0-8874 GCA_964561775.1 uncultured Desulfarculus sp.
TTAGGAAGGGGGGTATGGGGGGAAACCCTTTTTGCGCTGCAAAAAGGGTTTCCCCCCGAAGTCTCCATCCTAATACTCTTCCCTCTCTATAACCGTGGCCACGCCTTGGCCGCCGCCCACGCAGGCGTTGGCGCAGCCCCAGCGGGCTTTCTTGGCGTTCAAGATGCGGGCCAGGGTGCCCACCAGGCGGTTGCCGGTGGCGCCCAGGGGGTGTCCGATGGCCAGGCCTCCGCCCATGACGTTGACGGTGTCGGGATTGAGGCCCAGTTCCTTGATGCAGTTCAAGGCCACGATGGCGAACGCCTCGTTGATCTCCCAGAAGTCGATATCTTGGGGTTTGAGGCCCAGCTTGTCCAGGGCTTTCAAGCTGGCGGGGACGGGGCCGTGTCCCATGATGGTGGGGTCCAGGCCGGCGAAGCCGATGGCGCGGATGGTGGCCAGGGGTTTTATGCCCTGGGCCTGGGCCTGGGCCTTGGACATGAGGATCATGCCGGTGGCGGCGGCGTTTAAGGGCGAGGAGACCCCGGCGGTGATGACGCCGTCCTTCTTGAAGGCGGGTTTTAGCTTGGCCAGGTCCTCCAGGCTGGTTTCGCCGCGCACGGCCTGGTCGGTCTTGACCGTGAGGGTGGAGCCGTTGAGCTGGGGGGCCTCGATGGGCATGATCTCCGGCTCGAAGAAGCCTTGGGCCTGGGCCTGGGCGGCCAGCTGGTGGGAGCGCACGGCCCAGCGGTCCATGTCCTCCTTGCTCAGGCCGGATTGGGCGAAGAGCTTCTCGGCGGTTAGCCCCATGTTGGTGCTGGTCATCATGTCCCAGTGCTTGTAGTCGGGATGCAGGAACAGGTTCAAGTTATAGGCCACCAGGCCGCGGTCCTGGGTGGTGCCGCCCATGGGCACCCGGGTCATGTGCTCCATGCCGCCCACCATGACGGTGTCGGCGTTGCCGGTGGCGATCTCCATGTAGCCGATGTGGATGCCGGCCATGGCCGAGCCGCACTGCTGGTCCACGCACTTGGCGGCGATGGTCTCGGGCAGGTTGGCCAGGAAGATGGGGGTGCGTCCGCCGTAGGTCCATTGTTCGCCCACGCCGGTGGCGGTGCCCACGATGAAGTCGTCGATGGACTTGGCGTCGATGCCGGTGCGCTTAATCAGCTCGGGCAGCAGCTTGCCCAGCATTTCGTCGGCGCGCAGGCCGTGGAGCCAGTCGCGGGCGGGGTCGTTGGGGCGGCAGCGGGACTGGGCGGTGCGCAGGTAGCCGGCGATGACCACTTCTTGCATGGTGTGTTCTCCTTTGTTTGGCGCGGGCCGGGGGGCGGCCCCGGCCCGGTTTTGGTTTGGCCTAGCGGTCCTGGTAGAAGGTGTGCCCGTGTTGGGCCATGGTCTTGACGAGCTGGGCCGGGGCGAAGCGTGGGCCGTACTTGGTCTCCAATTCCAGCAGCTTGGCGTATACGTTCTTGAGGCCCCACTGGTCGGCGTGGCGCAGGATGCCGCCGCGATAGGGCGGGAACCCGGTGCCCATGACCATGGCCAGGTCCATGTCGGCGGGGCGGTCGCAGATGCCCTGCTCGATCATCAGGGCGGCCTCGTTGATGGCGCAGGCCAGCATCAGCTCCACGATCTCGCCCGGGGCGGCCGGGCGCGGGGAGATGCCCTGGGCTTGCAGGTAATCGGCGATGACCTGGGCCACGCGGGGATTGGGCGTGGGCTTGGGTCCGCTGTAGTCAAAGTAGCCCCGGCCGGTCTTGCGGCCATAGTCGCCCAATTGGTAGATGGCCTCGGTCAGGGGGTGGACGGCGTAGCGCGGCCCCAGGCGGCGGGCGAAGGTGTTGCCCACGTGGAAGTTGATGTCGATGCCGGTGAGATCGGCCAGGGTGGCCGGCCCCATGGGCAGGCCGAAGTCCAGCATGGCTTTTTCGATCTCCTGGCCGCTCACCCCGTCGGCCAAGAGGAAGACCGAGCCGCCCATGAGCCCGCCCAGCTGGCGGGAGACATAGAAGCCCGGCCCGTCGTTCACCACCACCGGCACCTTCTTGATGGCCCGGCCAAAGTCCACGCTGGTGGCCAGGGTCTGGTCGCTGGTCTTTTCGGCGCAGATGATCTCCAGCAGGGGCATGCGCTCGGCGGGGTTGAAGAAGTGCAGGCCGATCATGCGGCCGGGATCGGCCAGGATGGCGGCCATCTCGGTGATGGGTAAAGCCGAGGTGTTGGTGCCGAAGATGACCTGGGGCCGGCAGACGGCCTCCAGCTTCTTCCAGATATCCTGCTTGACCTTCATGTCCTCCAGCACGGCCTCGATGATGAGGTCGGCCGGGGCCAGGTCGTTTAAGTCGGTGGTGGTGGCCAATTGGGCGGCCAGCAAGGCGTCCAGCTTCTCGGGGGTGATCTTCTTGGTCTTGAGCTGGTAGGCGAAGGTTTTCTTGATGGCGGCGACGGCCTTGTCCAGGGCGGCCTGGTTGATCTCCCAGAGCAGGGCCTTGAAGCCGTTCGCCAAAAGCAGGTGAACGATGCTGGAGCCCATGACCCCGCCGCCCAGCATGGCCACGGTCTGGGGCTTGGCCGGGGTCAGGCCCTTGATGCGGGGCAGGCGTCCGGCGGCGCGCTCGTTAAGGAAGGTGGCGATGAGGTTCTTGGCCTCGGGGCCCACCAGGAGCTGGCCGAAGAGCTCAGCCTCGCGGGCGATGTCGGCCTGGAAGTCGTCGCTCAGCCCCTTTTCCACCGCCTCCGCGATCTTGGGGGGCGCGGGATAGCCCTTGGCCTTGCCGGCCAACTGGGCCTTGCTGTAGGCCATGAGGGTGGCCTTTTCGCTCAGGCTGGGCAGGCGGTCGAACCGGCGGCTGGCCACCCTGGTCTTGAGGCTTAGCTGCCGGTCGAGGAACTGGGCCGCGGCCTGCAAGGCGGCGGGGACCAGCTCTGCGGCCGTGACCACCTGGTCCACCAGACCCAGGGAGAGGGCCTTGTCGGCCTTGACGAACCTGCCGGTGGTCATCAGGTCCAGGGCGTTGGGAAGGCCGATCAAGCGGGGCAGGCGCTGGGTGCCGGCGCTGCCTGGAAGCAGGCCCAGCTTGACCTCGGGCAGGCCCAGGTTGATGCCGGTCACGGCGATGCGGTAGTGGGCCGCCATGGCGATCTCCAGGCCGCCGCCCAGGCAGTTGCCGTTGATGGCCGCGATGACCGGCTTGGGGCCCTGCTCCAGGGCGTTGAGCCATTCGTGCACGCTCATGAGCTTTTCCACGAAGGGGGCGGGCTCCTTGACCTGGAGCAGTTGGGTCACGTCGGCCCCGGCCACGAAGTTCTTGCCCGTGCCGGTGAGCACCACGGCCTTGATCTGGGGATCGGCCACGGCCTCCAGGCTGGCCTGGCGCAGCTCCTGGACAAAGTGCTCGGACATCTGGTTGACCGGGGGGTTGTCCATGCGCAGGATGGCCACGCCCTGGTCCAGTTCCACCTTCACGCACCTGTAGTCGGTCTTCATGTTTTCTCGCTCCGGGGTGATGGCGGCGCTTCCCGCCGGGTGGCGGGATGCCGTCTGTTTGCCGTGCATCCTCATATCAGTGAGCGATTATTAAGGATAAACGTATGGCGTTACTCAGCGCTTTAGGTTCAAGCGCTAGGATATACAAACGAACTTTAGAAGTAAACAACTAATCTATATTCAACGTTGCGGAGTGGCGGATAAGGACGGAACCGCCCGCCGGCGCGGGCTGGCCGGCGGGCAGGGGAAAAGGCGCGCCTTGACGAGGCTTTTTATGCCGGGGTGGAAGGGGGCTGTTCCTGGCGCTGTTGATCCAGGAATTCGCGGGAGTATTTGCGGTAGAGGTGATAGAAGAGCACGCCCATGATCTCGTGGCCGCGCAGGGCCAGGTCGGCGCGCTCGGCCGGCTTCATGTTCTCGGTGGCCCGCTGGAAGTCCTGGGTGAGCACTTGGGCCAGCTCGCGCAAGCGCGCGGCCAGGGGGGGCATGGTCGCCTCGGGAGAGAAGTTCTGCCGGCGGTTGATGCCGATTTTGGCCATGCTCACCATGACCTTGGCGATGGTGATGTCGTCCTGGGTATAGACGTTGACGCCGTTCTTCTCCTCGGAGCTGATCATGCCCCACTCCTTGATCTTGGGCAGCCAGCGCGGGGCCAGGCCGGTGGCGGCCAGGAAGGCCCCGTCCCCCTCCACCCCGGTGCCCAGGTAGTGCTCCACGGGCTTGAAGAACTCGCTGCGCAGCTTGAGCATGGCCTGTTTGCTGGCCCCCCGGTGCTCCCAGAGTATCTTCTTGATGGTGGGCAGAGGGAAGAAAAAGTCGTTCTGCAGCTCCTTGATCAGCCGGATGCGCTCCACGTAGCTCTCGTCGTAATCCGCGGAGTTGCTGCCCAGCTTGCGCGGCTTGGGCAACAGGCCGTTCCTGATATAATAGTGGATAGTCTGTTTGGGCACCTCGGTGCGTGTGGCCAATTCGGCTATCTTCATGGTCCTGCTCTCGCTCCGCCGCGAAGCCTGCTAAAAGGGGGAGCGGCGCGCGCGGTTTGGGGCCGCACCGCGTCCGCCTTCCGATTTACGCCTTGCGCCGCCGCGCCCAGCGCCTGTCTGCCTTGGGCTAGCGCGCACAATTTATATACACAATAACAAATTGTATTACAAAAATAAAAAGTGTATGGCGTTGAAAAACGCCAGGTGAAAAAATCTTGCCGGCCCGCGCCAGGGGCCGGGCTTTGCTCCAGAACCACTCCCCGCCTGTACGCCAAAATCTTTTCTTCCCGTGGCTCTGTCTGTTCCGGTCCTGCCCGCCTGTGGCGGGGAGCCGGGGCGCATTGTGCATTGATATTGAACCTCTTGCCCAGCCGGGCCTGGTTTGCGGGAGGCTGGGGCCGGGCAGCTTGCAAAAACTTTAACAAGCATAATCACTAATTGACATTATATCTTAATGTTTGTATTGTATTTTATGCTTACGGCGTTAATCACGGCTACACGTTATAACATCTATATATCACCCCAGGCTGTGCAAAGCGGCGGGTCATGCCCCGGGGGCTTGCGGCCTGGGCCGCGTTCCAGACAAGAAGGGCGTTAATCCAGCTACTAAGGAGGGCTCGGCTATGAAACGATTCGCTTGGGCAGGAGTGCTTATCCTAGGCATGGCCTTGGTCTTGGGCTTGGGCGCGGCGGCCCAGGCGGCCAGCCCCATCAAGATTGGCGTGCTAGGTCCCATGGCCTTCACCCAGGGCGAAGGGCACTGGAACGGGGCCACCCTGGGGGCCGAGGAGGTCAACGCCGCCGGAGGCGTGATGGTGGGCAAGGAAAAGCGCCTGGTGGAGCTGGTCAAGATCGACACCAACGAGTTCTTGAGCATCCCCGACGCCACCAACGCGGCGGAGATGGCCATCAGCCGGCACAAGGTGGACTTCCTGGTGGGCGGCTTCCGCACCGAGGCGGTGCTGGTCATGCAGGACATCGCCATGGACGCCAAGAAGCTCTTCATCGGCTGCGGGGCGGCCCACCCCGAGCTGTGCACCCGGGTGACCAAGGACTATGACCGCTACAAGTACTGGTTCCGCCTGACCCCCATGAATTCCACCTACTTGGGCAAGGTGGACTTCATCCTGCTGGCCACCGTGGCCGGCCAGATGAAGAAGGCCCTGGGTCTGGAGAAGCTCAAGGTGGCCATCGTGGCCGAAAAAGCCGCCTGGGCCGACCCCATCGTGGCCGCGGCCGAGAAGATGCTGCCCGAGCAGATGGGCATGGAGGTGGTGGGCACCTGGCGGCCCTCGCCGGTGGCCAAGGACTGCACCGCCGAACTGACCGCCATCCAGCGCTCCGGCGCCCACATCATCTTCACCACCTTCTCCTCCTCGGTGGGCCTCACCTTCGCCAAGCAATGGGGCGAGCTGAAGGTTCCCGCCGCCGCCGTGGGCATCAACGTGGAGGCCCAGAAGTCGGGCTTCTGGGCGGCCACCGGGGGCAAGGGCGAGTACACCCTGACCGTCAACACCCTGGCCCGGGTCAAGATCACCGACAAGACCATCCCCTTCTACGACAAGTACATGGAGCGCTTCAAGGAGGCCCCCAACTACACCGCCGGCACCTATGACTCCATCTTCCTCATCAAGGAGGCCGTGGAGCGGGCGGGCGGCCTGGACTCGGACAAGGTGGTGGCCGAGATGGAGAAGACCGACTACATGGACACCGCCGGCCGGGTGGTCTTCGACAAGTCCCACGACGTGACCTGGGGTCCCAAGCACATCACCTCCATCGGCACCCAATGGCAGGGCGGCCAGATGGTCTGCGTCTGGCCCTATGCCTGGGAGGGCGTCACCTTCGAGGGCACCGTGCCCCACAAGCTGCCCCCCTGGGTGCTGGAGCACTGGAGAAAGTAGCCGAGCGCCAATTGCCAAAGCGGCGGCCGGGCATGCGTCCGGCCGCCGCTCCCCCCACCCATCACGCTTTGAGCCCTGGCGACGGCTCGCCGGGCAAGGCGACGAGGCACGGCCATGCTGCTGGATATCCTCATCGACGGCCTCATCAAGGGCAGCGTCTACGCCCTGCTGGCCATAGGCTTCTCCCTGGTGCTGGGCGTGGCCCGCATCATCAACATCGCCCACACCGCGCTGTTCATGACCGCCGCCTATCTCATTCACATAGGCAGCAAGCTCCTGGGCCTGCCGCTCATCCTGGCCATGGCCGGGGCGGTGCTGCTCACGGTGCTCTTGGGGCTCATGGTCTACCGCTTCTTCATCCAGCCCATCCAGGAACACGAGGCCGCCGTGCTCATCGCCACCATCGCCCTGGCCATGATGCTGCAAGAGGTCTTCCTCATGAGCTTCGGCGGCCACTATCTGGGCGTGCCCCCCCTGGTGGATGGCTACATGAGCCTCTTGGGGGTCAAAGTCACCTACCAGCACCTGCTGGCCCTGGGCCTGGCCCTGTTCATGCTGCTGGGGGTGCGCTGGTTTTTGATGCACACCCGCCTGGGCCTGGCCCTGCGCTGCACGGCCCAGGACCGCGAGGTGGCCAACCTGATGGGCATGAACGTCAACCGGGTGGCCCAGGCCACCATGGCCATCTCGGTGGGCCTGGCCGCCATGACCGGGGCCATCGTGGCGCCGCTCATCACGGTGGAGCCCACCATGTGGATGCACCCCCTCATCATGATGCTGGCCATCGTGGTGCTGGGCGGACTGGGCAGCATCGAGGGCAGCTTCGTGGGGGCCTATGTGCTGGGTTTCGCCGAATCCCTGGTGGTCTTCCTGCTGCCCATGGGCTCCTTCCTCAAGGACTCGGTGGCGCTCTCCATCATGATCCTGGTCCTGCTGGTCCGTCCCGAGGGCCTGTTCGGAGTCTCTTTCGAGGAGGAGCGCTAGCCATGGGTCTGGTGGGAGTCTACATCCGCAGAGCAGTCAAAATCGTGCGCAACGAGGTGCTGGTGCTGCCCAGCCGCATGGCGGTGGCCCTCTTCGTCATCCTGCTCATGGCCCTGCCGGCCCTGACCCAGGACTATTATTTCCTGCGCGTGATGATCCTGACCTCCATCTTCGCCATCCTGGCCGCCAGCTGGGACCTGCTCTCCGGCTTCACCGGCCAGATGAACTTCGGCCACGCCCTGTTCTTCGGGGTGGCCTCCTATGTCACCGCCCTGCTCAACGTCAACTTAAGTCTGCCCCCTTGGCTCTCCATCCCCCTGGGGGCGGTGGGCGGGGTGCTCACCGGCCTCTTGGTGGGCATCCCCTGCCTGCGGCTCAAGGGCTCCTACCTGGCGCTGACCACCCTGGCCTTCCCCATCATCCTGATGGGTCTGGTCTTCGCCTTCCCGGGCGTGACCGGCGGGGAGCTGGGGCTCTCGGGGCTCTCCCGGCTTACCGGCTCGCGCATAAACGACTACTACCTGATCACCGGCCTGATGCTGGTCCTGTGCGCGGCGATGTGGAAGATCACCGACTCCAACACCGGCATCATCCTGCACGCCATCCGCGAGGACGAACTGGCGGCCCGCGCCGCCGGCATCAACACCACCCGCTACAAGCTGCTGGCCTTCTGTCTTAGCGGCTTCTTCGCCGGCATCGCCGGCGGGCTATACGCCCACTTCATGCGCCTGGCCGGGCCATCGGCCCTGGAAGTGTCGCTCTCCTTCCAGGTCATCATCTGGTCGGTCTTTGGCGGCATGGTCTCCATCTATGGCCCGGTGGCCGGGGTCTTCATCTTGAACCCGCTCATGGAGGTGCTGCGCGCGGTGCAGGAGAGCCTGCCCGGCCTGCCCGAAATGCGCATGTTCGTCTTCGCCGGGCTGGTGCTGATGACCCTGCTCTTCATGCCCGAGGGCCTGGTGCCCTGGCTGCGCGACCGCCTGGAGACCGAGTGCCCCCGCTGCAAGGTCAGGAACTCCCGCCGCCGCGGCCACTGCCGGGTCTGCGCCGCCAACCTGGCCGGAGACTCCCGCCAGGCCGCCGCCTGCCGCCTGGGCGAGGAAGAGACCTCCGAAGGTTGCCAAGTGACCTACCTCTCCAAGCCCTGGCTGGCCCACTATCCCGAGAACGTACCGGAATATCTGAACATCCCCAACGTGTCCGTGCCGGAGCAGTTCGAACAGGCCGCCAACAAATACGGCGACAAGAACGCCATCATTTTTTATGGCCGCAAGATCACCTTCAAGGAGCTCAAGGAGCTGGCCGACCGCTTCGCCACCGCCCTGGCCTCCCTGGGGGTGAAAAAGGGCGACCGGGTGGCCCTGCTTTTGCTCAACTGCCCCCAATACGTCATCGCCTATCTGGGCGCGCTCAAGGCCGGGGCGGTGGTCACTCCGGTCAGCCCGGTCTACACCAGCCAGGAAGTCCGCCACCAGCTCACCGACAGCGGGGCCAAGATCGCCGTCTGCCAGGACATCCTCTACGACAACATCGAAAA
>CAZLSD010000092.1:8974-11623 GCA_964561775.1 uncultured Desulfarculus sp.
CCACGGCAACATCGTGGCCTGCCAGGCCCAGTCCCTGGCCTTCTGGGAGCACAAGTTCATCGACGGCAAGGAGACGGTCATCGCCTTTTTGCCCATGTTCCACATCTACGGCCAGGTGGTCATCATGCTCACCGGGCTGATGCACGGCCACTGCCTGGTGCTCTTCACCACCCCGGACATGGACGAGATCCTAAACGCCATGGAGCGCTATGACGCCTCGGCCTTCTATGGCGTGCCCACCCTCTACGAGTATCTCAAGGAGTACGAGAAGACCGACCGGGTGGACTGGAAGCGGCTCAAGATCATCGTCTGCGGGGCCGACACCCTGCACGCCACCACGGTGGAGGACTGGCGGCGCCGCACCGGCAGCCACATAACCCAGGGCTATGGCATGACCGAGACCGCCGCCGTGAGCCACGTCAACCCCCTGCACCGGCCCAAACCCGGCTCCTTCGGTCTTCCCATCCCCAACGTGGAGGCGGCGGTCATCGGGGTGGACGACGACCAGTTCGTGCCCATCGGCCAGGTGGGAGAGCTGATCTTAAGCGGCCCCAACGTGATGAGCGGCTATTGGCAGCGTCCCGAGGACAACCAGAAGACCATGATCCAGCTTGAGGGCCGCACCTGGCTGCGCACCGGCGACCTGGTGCGCATGGATGAGGAGGGCTACTTCCACTTCTCCGACCGCAAGCGCGATCTCATCAAGCACCGGGGCTACTCGGTCTTCGCCAAGCACGTGGAGGAGGTGCTCTACGACCATCCCCAGGTCAAGGCCGCTGGGGTGGTGGGGGTGCCCGACCCCAAGGTGGGGCAGCTCATCAAGGCCTTCGTGGTGCTGCAAAACGAGGCCCGGGGCAAGGTCTCCGAGGAGGAGCTCATCGCCTATTGCAAGGAGAAACTGGCCTTCTACAAGGTGCCCCAGATCATCGAATTCAGGGGCGAGCTGCCCAAGACCGACGTGGGCAAGGTCTCCCGGCGCGAACTGAGGGATCAAGGGGAGGAGGTCTAGCCATGGCCGAGTCATTCCTGGAGGTGCGCGATTTGCGCAAGGACTTCGGCGGGCTCACCGCCACCAACAACGTGAGCTTCCAACTGGGCCGCCGCGAGGTGCTGGGGCTAATCGGCCCCAACGGCGCGGGCAAGACCACCCTGCTTCGGCTCATCACCGGCATCCTGAAACCCGACGCCGGCCAGGTCATCTTCAAGGGCGAGGAAATAACCGGCAAGAAGACCTATGACATCGTCAACCGGGGCATAGCCCCCACCTTCCAGAACATGCGCCCCTTTCGCCGGCTGCCCATCATCGCCAACGTGATGGTCTCCTGCCTTAGCCCCCGCTCCATGAAGCGGGGCGAGTGGGTCAAGAAGGTGGAAGCCAAGGCCATGGACGCCCTGGAGTTCGCCGGCATCTCCGACATGGCCCTGGAGAAGGCCTCCACCCTCTCCCAGGGCGACCTCAAGCGCCTGGAGGTGGCCCGTGCGGTGGCCACCGAGCCGGAGCTGCTGCTGTTGGACGAGCCCTTTGGCGGCCTTAGCCCCACCGAGACGGACCTGATGGCCAAGTCCATCCAGCGTCTGCACAAGGGCGGGCGCTTCGGCCGCCTGCACAGCGAGGGTCCGGCCATGATCATCATCGAGCACAAGCTGCAATGGCTGATGAAGATCGTGGACCGCATCGTGGTGCTCAACTTCGGCACGGTCATCGCCGACGGCACCCCCGAGGAGATCGTGGCCAATCCCGAGGTCATCGAGGCCTATCTGGGCCAAGGAGGCGCATAGGTGCTGCTTGCGGTGGAAAACCTGACGGTCTGCTACGACAAGGCCATGATCATCAATGACATCAGCCTACAGGTGGACCAGGGCGAATTGGTGAGCCTGGTGGGGCCCAACGGCGCGGGCAAGACCACGGTGCTGCGCGCCATCACCGGGCTGGTGGCCTGGGAAAAGCGGATGAAGCGCGGCACCACCGGCGGCGAGGTCAGCATCGAGGGCCGGGTGGTCTTTGACGGCCAGGCTCTGGACAAGATGCCGGCCCACCAGATCGTGCGCCTGGGCCTGGTGCACTGCCCCGAGCGCCGCCGCCCCTTCCGCGAGATGATCGTGGAGGAGAACCTGTTGGCCGGGGCCTATCTGCACGGGGGCGCCGCCCAGACGCGCGACGAGCTGGACAAGGTATTCCAGCTCTTCCCCGTGCTAAAATCCCGCCTGCGCCAGGTCGCGGGCACGCTCTCCGGCGGCGAACAGCAAATGCTGGCCGTGGGGCGGGCGCTGATGTCCCGGCCCAAGCTGCTGTGCATCGACGAGCCTTCCACCGGACTGGCCCCCCTGATGCGCCAGGAAGTATTCAATAAAATCCTGGAGATCCGCGCCACCGGGGTGACCATCCTCTTGGTGGAGCAGGAGGTGGGCTCGGTCTTCAAGATGGCCGACCGCAACTACGTGCTCTCCTCCGGCCGCATCATCGCCCAGGGCCAGGGCGAGGAGCTGCTGCGGGACGAGGTCATACGCAAGACCTACCTGGGGTTGTGAGCCCTGGACGCAGATCGCCGTTGCCTTCAGGAAGAAGTGGAGAAGAAGTCACGCTCCTGAACGGATCCCCTTGGCCATCGCTGCGGCAAGGCGCGGGTTGCGGCGCTTGGCCTTCGGCCC
>CAZLSD010000093.1:0-11549 GCA_964561775.1 uncultured Desulfarculus sp.
CCACTACCGCCGCCGCCACGGCCCAGGCAGGGCGCGGCCAAGGCCAACGATAGCGCCAGCAAGACCGCCATGAGCGCCGTTTTCTTCATGGGCGCTCCTCCTGCAACGGTATATAGAGCCCCTGGCCATGCCAGCGCGGCAGGCCGCTCTGCTTGTCGCGCAGTTCCAGGCTCTGACCGCCGAACACCATGCGCAGCGCCACGTGGTAGGTGCTTTCCCCATAACGGACCGTGCGGCCGCTGACGATGATACTGTCACCCACCATGGGCCAGGTCCAGCCTTTGGCGTCCCAGAACCATAGAGGCCCCATGCCGTGCACGGCCACGTTCTGGTCGCGCAAGGCCAATACCAGCCCCTGCCCCGGCACATCCACCGATATGGCCTCGCCATGAAACTCGAAAGCCTCGCCCGCCAGTGCGGAGTTTTCAGCCTGGGCTGACATGGGGTGGAGGTGGCAGAGCCCTAGGACAAGGATGACAAGCAAAAAGAAGGCCACCCGGCGCGCAGAGGGAGCGCGCCGGGTGGCAGGCCCGGATGGGACGCTATGCGTAAGCGCGGACACCCGCTGACATGCGCATGGGTTGGAAAAAAGCGTAGGCGTTTGCCATATCCCCTGGGCCTGGCCGTCCAAGCGGCGGCCCGTCGTTCAAGAGGAAGCCGGCAACCATGGTGCCTTGAAAATATTTCTTTGTCCAACCCTTTTGCGGCTGCTTTCCCCCTCGCCCAAGCCGGCCTGAGCCAAAGGCAAGCGCCCGCTTTGAGAAAACCGCCTGTCGCGCCCCCGCCCGCCTGCCGGACGCCACCCGCATATTTCACGCGCCACCAAGCAAGACCTACTTTTTCCATAAACTCGTCGAGGCCCTGGCGGCCCAGGTCCCTGGCTTCTTGTGTCAGGCCGCGAAAATGCTTCGCCGGCGGCAAAGGTATTCCCCCAATTTATTGCCGAAATACCCTGAGCTTCCGGTAATCAAGATTCGTTCCATGCCTTGCTCCCGTTTTTGATCTGTTCGCTTTGCAGTTGGCTCAAGCCTCAATCAGTCGGTGAAAGGCATAGTTTTTTCACCAGGGCGCGTCTTGCGAAGGGCATCGCCCAGAAGGTCGCGAAAAGTACGTAGGTGAGGTAGTGGATTTTCCAGTGCAGCTTCTTGCCGTGGGCCGCCTTCCAGACCAGGCGGGCGATCTGTTCGGGCTTCAAGTTGATGCCGGTGGACTTGACGCTGAAGGCCTGTGTCTGCGCCTTGATAACCATGGGGGTGGCCACGTAGGGGGCCATGATGTCGCTGACCATGATGCCGTGGCGCGCCAGTTCAATATCCAGGGCCTCGGTGAGCGCGGCCACGGCGTGTTTGCTGGCCGAATAGACCGCCAGCTCGGGAAGGCCGTAAACCGACGAGGTCGAGCACATGGAGATGATGCGGGCGCGCGGAGTCCGCTTCAAATACTCCAGGCTGCATTGTACGCCGGTCAGCAGGCCGTTGACGTTCACGTTGATGGTCAGGTGCTGCTGCTCCAGGGGGATAAATTCGTTGGGCCCCATGCGCAATACGCCGGCGTTGTTGAACAGCACGTCCATCCTGCCCCCGGTTTCCCGCGCGAAGCCGTCCACGGCGGCTTGGTAGGCTTTTGAATCGGTCACGTCCATTACCGCCTGGAAGCAAGAGGCCGGCCCCAACTCCGCCCTGAGGGAGCGCAAACCGGCCTCGTCCAGGTCGGAAGCGCCGACAAACCATCCCTGCGCCGCGAACAGCTTGGCGGTTTCCCGGCCGATGCCGGATGCCGCGCCGGTGATGAAGATGCTTTTTTCCTTGCTCATCCGCGCCTCCCACGTTCCAGGTTTGTTCAGACTGCTTTGACCGCCCACAAGTCGCCATGCATGCCAAGGCTGAGCGCCAATACCAGTTTTCCCCTCATGATCTTCATCCTTGTCCTTTGCGGTTTCCCGAGGGTGGATGACCTCTGTCCGTGGCTGTAGGTAGTGGGCTGCGCGAACTCCTGGAAACGGCTATCCACCGCGCTTAAGCTTGCGCCGAGGTTCCCGGCATCGCCCTCTGGCGCGACGCAGCGGCCGGTTAATGGCCGCCGCCATTTTGCATGGGTTGGACTGCGCCGCGGGCGGCTCAGGCCTTTTCCAGGATGTGGATGCACATGGCGGCCTCCTCCACGCCGATGTTGCCGCCGCCGTTTTCCGCCAGGCCAATCCTGGCGCCTTCAACCTGTCTTTTCCCGGCGCTTCCCCGCAACTGCTCCACCAGTTCGTAGACCTGGGCCAGGCCGGACGCCCCAATGGGATGCCCCCGGCATTCCAGCCCGCCGCTGGTGTTGATGGGCTTGGCTCCGCCCAGCATGGTGGCTCCGGATTCGGCAAAGGGGCCGCCCTCGCCCTCTGGGCAGAAGCCCATGACCTCGGTTTGGTGAAGCTCGCCATAGGCGGTGGCGTCGTGCAGCTCGGCCAGGCTGATGTCCTCCGGTCCCACGCCGGCCTGATCGTAGGCCTGGGCGGAAAGCCGCTTGCCAATGTCCTCCCCGTCCATGGCGCGGTCGGCCCCCTGTCCCAAAACCGAGGCGCGTATCTTCACCGGCCTGGCCTCGGGGAGCTTTTTTAGATAGCTTTCCGCGCACACCACGACCGCCGCCGCGCCATCGCCCACCGGCGCGCACATGGCACGGGTAAGGGGGTAGGCCACCGGCGCGTCGGCCAGCACCTGCTCGATGGTCATGGGCGTCTGGTATTGGGCCAGCGGATTCAGGAAGCCGTGATAATGGTTTTTGGCGCTGACCACGGCCAGGTGGCGTTGGGTGGTGCCAAAGCGGCCCATGTGCCAACGGGCCATCATGGCGTAGGCGTCCATGAACACGCTTCGTCCCTGTCCGGGGGCGGTCTCGTCCACGGGAAGCTTCAGGTCGAAGGACTTGCCCATTTCGAGAAGCATCTTGATGTGCGCCTCGAAGTTCTCCACGTCCATGCAGTAGGAATAGGCGGCCAGGGACTTGGCCTTGTCCGGGTTGGTGATCTTTTCCGAGCCGACCGCGATGGCCACCTCGAACATGCCGGCCTTGATTCCGGTTATGGCCAGATGAAGCGCGGTGGAAGCCCCGGCGCAGGCGTTTTCCACGTTGACCAAGGGAATCTTGTCGATCCCCATGCCGCGGAAAACCACCTGTCCCCTTATGGAGTGCTGCTTGTCGAACATTCCCCAAAAAGTGTTGGAAAAATATCCGGCCTGCAAGTCCCGCTGATGCAGGCCGGCGTCGCTCAGGGCCTGGCGGATGACCTGCTCGGCCATGGCGCGCACGGTGGCGTCCGGGTGCTTGCCGAACCTGTTCATCGCCGCGCCGGCAATGTAGGCGTTGCTCATGGCGTAACCTCGGTTTTGGCGCTGGAAGCCAAGCCAGGCAGAGGTTGGCTTCCAGCGGTAAGTGCCTGGGACAGCCCTAACCCCTGCGGGGATAGGTGTTGATGATCTTGTGCCCGGCGGCGATGGCCAGGGTGTCGTTGGAACCGTCCTCGATGAGCGTGGCCCGGGCGTCCCTGAACAGCTTCTCGATGAGGTATTCCTTGGTCAGGCCGTTGCCGCCGAAGATCTGGATGGCCTCATGGGTGTTCTGGTAGGCGGCCTCGGTGCCCTGGATCTTGGCGAAGACCGAGTACTCCTCGGCCGGCGTGGAGGTGTTCTGGTTGAAGACGTAGGCCGCCCGGGTGATCTGGCGGGCCGCCTCCACCCGGCGCAGCATGTGGAAGAGCCGCATCTTGATGTTGGGGTATTCAATCAGGGCCTTGCCCCCCTGCACCCGCTCCTTGGCGTAAGCCAGGGACTCCTCAAAGGCCGCCCGGGCCACGCCGGTGCCCAGCGCGCCCATGAGGGCGGTGGTGGCCGACAGGGTGATCTCCAGGATGGCCTCGTAGGCTTCCGGGCCGGCCACCAGATAGGAGGCGGGTATCCTCACCTCGTCGAAGTACACCTCGCCCTGGTTCAAGTCCCGCTGCCCCAGCTTGTCCAGAGGCTTGCCCTTGGACACCCCGGGCAGGTCCAGGGGCACCACGAACAGGCCGCCGCCGGCGTGGCCCATTTCAGGCTCCACCTGGCAATAGAGGGCGCAGTGGGTGGCGATGGTGCCGCCGGAGACCCAGGCGGCCTTTTGGCCGCTGATCACCCACTCGTCGCCCAAACGGCGCGCCCGGCAGTTGGAGGGAATCTTGGGGTCGTGGAAGCTGGGATAACCGGGGATCAGGGTGTCGGAGCCATGGTCCGGCTCGGTGATGCCCCAGCAGCCGCGGATGCTGGCGTCCCGGCATTCGCAGAAGGGGACGATGATGTTGTTGATGATCTCTTCCTCCGGCACCATGCTGGCGACAAAGGCCGGGAAGGAGGCCACCGCCAGTTGCACCGCCAGCCCGGAACTGCCCCAGGCCAGCTCCTCGAAGATCAGCATCTGCTGGAGAGAGGTCAGGTTCATGCCGCCATAGGATTCCGGGACGAGGAGGGCGTGATAGCCAAGTTGATAGGCCTGCTTCATGAAGTCCCATAGAGGCGAGCCGGGCGCGATGACCTCCTCGGGCGTCATGCGATCCAGTTTGGCGGCAACCGGCCGCATCACCTGCTCGGCAAATTTGTGCGCGGCCTGCTTGAGCGCCAAGTCCTCATCGCTGAGGTTGAGATCCAGGTCTAGAAAGTCCATGGGAGACTCCTACTGTCGTGGGGTTATTTGCCTTTGCCCTTGTAGACGGCCTCGACCCGGGCCGCGTGTTTGACCACCCGTTCAGGCACCTGCTCGTAGACGATCTTGTTAAGGGCGTCCATGGCGGCCTCCGAATAGCCGACCTCCAGGTAGTCGGGCGGGGCCCACCAGTCATCCTTGGTCTTGTAGACGGGATTGCCGCCGCCCGCGAAGCAGGCGAACATGGTGGGCACGCATTTGAGGAAATCGGCCTTGTTCATCTCGTAGGTGAGAGACTTGTGCATCTCATCGCGGCTGTAATACACAAGGTCTCTGGCCGGACCCAGGGCCACGCCCAGCTTGACGTTGGAATTGGGCAGGTAGTTCAGGGCCTGGAAGACGAATCCCAGCGAGCCCATGATGCGGTTGTCCACCTTGTGCTGCCAGGCCGCGGCGCAGGCCCAGTCGCAGGCGATGGCGTAATCAAGGATTTTCCAGTTGCAGGAAGGCCCTCCCAACTGGCCTCCGCCGCCTTGATCCTTGGCGTAGGCGTTGAACTCCTTGCAGGTGGCAAATCCGCAGGCGCCGCAGTTCCAGGCCAGGTTGGAGCGGTCCACCTTGGCGCCGATGGCTATGATCACCGGGCTTTCGCCCTTGTCATGGCAGCGCTTGATGGTCTCGTAGTCCCACTTCACATAACGGACCGCCTGGGCGACGGGTTCCAGCACCTCGAGTATGGGGATGATGTCATCACCCCAGATGATCTCGGCCTCGATGGCGGTCTTCCCGGTTATCTGGGGGGCTTTGCGCATGGCCAGCACGATGCTCTTGGCCACCTCGACAAGGTGTTCCTGTAGGTACTCGTTTCCGATCAAATGTCCCATCAGTCCACCTCTTCTTCGGTCTTGGCGGGTTTTGGGATGTATTTGCGGTAGTCGAATCCGCGGATGATGCGGGTGGTCTGATACATCTTGCGCATGGCGTCCAAGGCCTTATCCATGTTGATCAGGTGGTAGTCCACGTTGACGTCCACGTAGGGGTTCTTGGGCTTGGCCGCCACCGGCACCCCCACCACCAGGCCGGAGTTGGGGCAATGGCCCAGCTTTTGCGCGGCCATGCCCATGCTGGCGAAGGGGCGCGCGTCCACCATCAGGGTGTGGGCGGTCCACAGGGCGCTTCCCACCGCGTAGCCCAGGTCGTCCACCCGGGCCGTGCACAGGGGGCCCTTGATCATGGTTTTGCTGGAGCGGTCGGTGATATCCACCAGCCCCTGCCGGTGCTCCACCTTCTCGTAGAAATAGGAGCAGTCCAGCCCGCCCCCGCACATGCCGCAGCCGGCATCCAGGGGGGTCTCATGGCAGCGGGTGTTGCCCAGGAACAGAATCACGTCCGAATCCCGCGCCATCACCGCTTCGTAGAGAAAGGGCTCCTTCCAGGCCGGATTGGCGTGGGCGATCTCCTCCACCTTGCGGGCCACGGCCTCCAGCTCCGCTTGGCCGTAGACCAGGTGGGCCTCGATCTGGGGCACGCCGCCGGCGCAGGGAGCGGTCATGGCCGAATTGAGCATCATGCGGGCCGCTGCCAGCACGCCCTTCTTGCGGCGGATATCCTGGGGCGACCAGAAGGTCCAGTCGCTCACATGCTCCTCGCCTTGAAAGTCGAGGTCTTCGACGTACCTTTTCATGCTTGCTCCGCTTGCAGTGGTTAGCCCTGGACAGCCAGTTTGAAGACATTGGGGGCGTCCGGACCGAAGGCGTCCTGCAACAGCCTGTCCAGGTTCTTCTCGGAGGCGGTTTTGGGAATTTCGTCCACGACCTGTAGATAGGAGGGCACGGCGTTGCCGTCCAGCCTGGCCCGGCAGAGGGCGAAGATGGAGGCGGGGTCCAGTTTGGCGCCCGCCACGGGGGCCACCGCCGCCACCAGGTCGCTTTCCCCGGGCGCGCCGCTGGCGGCCGGGACGCCATAGACGCAGACGTCGGTGACGTCCGGGTGCTGAGCGATGACGCTCTCCACGTAGTCGGGCTGGATGAAGTCGCCGGAGCGGCGCAGGCCGCCGCCCTTGCGATAGTCGAAGTAGAACCAGCCCTCCTGGTCCACGTGCCCCATGTCGCCGGTGCGCAGCCAGCCGCCCCGGGTCTTCTCGGCCGAGGCCTCCTGCTTGCCCAGATACTCCACCTCGGTCTTCTGCCCCACCATGGCGCAGATGATCTCGCCGACCTCGAAGGGAGCGGCCTCGCCGCCGTCCTCGCGCACGATCTTCATCTCCATCATCCCGGCCAGGGGCTTGCCAAAGGAGCCGATGGGCCCCACCCCTGGCGGGTTGTGGGCGAAACCGCCTTCCACCGCGCCGTACCACTCGTGGATGCGCACCCCGAAACGGGTCTCGAAGGCCTCCCAAATGGAGCGCGGGGTGCCGGCGCTCAGCACCAACCGCACGGGATTGTCGGCGTCGTCGGGCCTGGAGGGCTCGCTGTAGATGGCCATCATCATGCCGCCCAACAGGGAGAAGGTGGTGCAGCCGTACTTGCGGCAGATGTCCCAGATGCGGCTTTTGGTGAACTTGCTGCTGATGACCGCGGGCAGCCCCAACAGCAGGGAGGGAATCATGGTCACCGCCTGGGCGTTGCCATGGGTAAGAGACAGGCCGGTATAGGGCCGCTCGTCGCTCTGATACTGGTAGACCAGCTTGGCCATGGTGGCAAAGGCGCTCAACCGGTTCTGTTTGACCACCACGCCCTTGGGGTCGCCGGTGGTGCCCGAGGTGTAGATGATCTCCATGGGCCCGTCGATACGGTCACTGCGGTCATGGGGCGGCGGGGCCTCCGGACCGGTGAGGATGTCGGCCAGGTCCTGATAGGTGGCCGCGCTTGGTCCGGGCATGCCTTGCTTGTGGGCCACGCCCACCACCTTCAACCCCGGCAGATCGGGCAGAACCTCTTCCATGGCGCCCAGGAACTCGGCGGTCAGGATCAAGCCCTTGGCCTTGGAGTCCTTGAGCACGTAACGGAGGCGGTCGCCCCTGGTGCGGGGGTCGATGGGCAGCAGCACCGCCCCGCTCAGGGTGGCCGCGTAGAGGGCGTAGATGAACTCCGGGTGGTTACGCATCAACAGGGCGAAAACGTCGCCCTTGCCGATGCCCTGGCCCTGGAGGGCCTGGGCCAGCTTGCGGCCCTTGCCCACTATGTCGGCGTAGGTGAGCATTTCATCGGCCAAGGCGCCGTTTTCAAAGGTGATGATGCCCAGGTCCGGGGATGCCTCCGCCCTGGCATCCAGTTCATGGGCAAAGTGGCCAGGGATTTTGCTTGTTGCCATGCTGAGAATCCCCATCAGTTGACGGCTATGCCGTGCTTGGTGCAGTACTCAGGGTATTTTTCGTAGACCGGCTTGAGGAAGGGCAGTATTTTCAGAACCTTGGGTATGGGGCCCTTGGACTTGATCTTGCGGGTGGCCAGGGCTACCGGCAACTGGAGCTTTTTGAGCCAGAAGGCGTGGACGGTGTCCCCGGAGAGCTCCATGGTGATGACCGCCTCCTGGTTGGCCTCCTCGCCGGTGATCACCTTGTCCCAGCCAACCCAGAGATAACCGGGCGGATCGCTGATGACGAACTTGTAAGAGATCTCGTACTCCCGCAGCTTGCCGCCAAAAGGGCTCTCGAAGACGACGTGGGTCCAGAGATCCTTGAGCATGCCCAACATCTGCTGGCTGTCCTTGAAAACTGGCATCTTGCCCTCCTGTTAGATGAGGCTGGTTTACGACTGCTCTCCAGGCCTGTCCCCAGCTGCCACTGGCCCCGCCGGGGAGCCGGAGACACAGGCTGGCCGGCGGTTGGCGGCGAGAGCCTGCGATATCTGGGGCTATATTTTGCACTGAGCATGCCACCGGCACATATGTGACAACCACGTGACATGTTTGAAAATTAATTTATGCACAAGCCTTTTCTGTCCTTATATGGACAGCGGCGTCTACGGACGGACATTCTTGTGGAATTGTTCTGGACACCTGGTTTATGATTCGTCAACCAATATCCAAATGGGTTGCGCCATGAACCAAAACGTAGATCAGTTGGGCGAGCGCCTCTTGGAAACCGTCCATCTGGAAAAATCCTTGGCCCAGGACGCCCTCCTGGCCGGCCAACACGAAAAGGCCTGGAGCTATCTCTTCCAGACCCTGGGCCGCTTCACCGGCCAGCATAGGGAGCCCGAGGTACAGGCCCAGTTCATGAGCATCTGCCTGGACTTTTCCACCTTGTGCTTTCGCTTGGGGAGGGGCTTCGACAAGACCATCACTTTTTTGGAAACCGCGGGGAAAATGGCCGCCGAGACCGGGGACCGCAGGTCGGGCGCGTTGATCCATCTTCACATGGGACGCCTCTACTACTTCGCGGAGCGCCGCCACCAGGCCATTGAACTCTTCGCCCGGGGACAGGCCGAGGTAGAGGCCCTGGGGGATGAGGGCATGCGCGTTGAGGCCGCGGAGTTCATTGGCCTCTATTACTTTGTCCGGGGGCTTTTCAAAGAAGCCATGGAGCATTTCGAGCTGGCGGCCAAGAGCTTCGAGGGTGAGGCGCTGGGCCGGGTGGTCAACCCCTCCGGCCCCATGTGGCTAAGCTACTGCGCGGCCTATCTAGGTCAGTTCCATCAGGCTACCGGCACCCTGGATTACTACCGGCGCCTGGCCCTTGACCGGGGCGACAAGACTCTGGCCAGCACCTACCGCGCGGTCTTGGGCTTGATCCTGATGATCATGGGCGAGCACGGCGAAGCCCATTTCCATCTCACCGCGGCCTTGCAGGAGGCGGTCAAGAATGACAACGCCCTGGCCAGATACTTCGCCAAAGGAGGCCTGGCCTGCCACCATCTTTTGCACGGGCGCGTGGACTCGGCGCGGGAGTGGCTGTCCCAGACCGTGGACGAAGGAGCTTCCTCAGGGTTGATCCGCCAATACGCCTCTCCTTTTGTCTTGGAAATGCTCTTTGACCTGCATCGTCAGGGCGGCCAAGACCTGCCGCAGATAAACTTCCCTCGCGAGGCCCGCCGCATCATGGCGGAGAGCAATGTCCATTTGCAGGGGGTGGTCCTGCGTCTAAAGGCCACCGAGGCCGCCGCTGGCCAATCCCTGGACGAGGCGGAGTCCCTCCTCTGGCAAAGCCAGGAGCGCCTGTTGCGATCCGGGGATCCTGTGCAGTTGGGCAAGACCCGCCTGGAATTGGTCCGCCTGTATCTGCGCAGGGGGCAAATGGATAAAGCCCGCGGCCTGGCCCACCAGGCCCTGCGGGCTTTTAGCGGCTATGAAGAAAAATTCTACCCGGACGACCTGCGCAATCTGCTCACCAGTCGGTCGGACCTTTTAGTAGACTGGACTTCCACGGAGGAATTCCTGCATCTGTTCATGGAGACCATCGGCGGCCTGGCCCCCAGCACCGACTTGGACCTCCTGCTGACCCAAACCGTCGCCGCCACCAACCGTTTATTTGGGGCGGAGCGCGGGGGCATTTTCTGGTTCGGGCGCAAGCAGGTAGGCAAAGCGCCCCGGCTGCGGGGCGCCTGCAACCTGAGCGCGGTGGACGTGGCCGCGGAGGAGTTTCGCTCCAGCTTAAGCCTGGTCTTCAAGACCCAGCGGGAAAACCGTCCCCAGGTTCTTAAGCACGTTGGAGGGACTTCCGGACCCAGCCAGATCAAAGCAATCCTCTGCGTGCCCTTCGAGGTTAGCGGCCGGGTGCTGGGGGTCCTCTACCACGACAACTCCTATGTCAATGATTGCTTCCAGATATTCGGCCAGCGCGTGTTGGCGCAGGTGGCCAACAACCTGGCCAAATACATAGACAACATCGTGACCTTCACCAAGCGCCTGGAAGAACGCGCGGCCTCGTCCCTGCAATTCCTGCCTCAGGATGACAGCCACGAAATCATTCACCAGAGCCGGATCATGGGCAACATCTTGGCGCAGGCCGACCGCGTGGCAGAGACCGACAGCACGGTGCTCATCCTGGGCGAGACCGGAGTGGGCAAGGAGCTATTGGCCCACCGCCTGCACCGGGCCAGCCCGCGCCGGGACCGGCCATTGGTCATAGTGGACCCCACCACCATCACGGAAAACCTGGTGGAGAGCGAGCTATTCGGCCACGAAAAGGGATCGTTCACTGGGGCGGATCGGCAGAAGATCGGCCGTCTGGAGCTGGCCCACCGAGGCACGCTGTTCATAGACGAGGTGGGGGAGATACCCAAGTCCATCCAGGTCAAGCTACTTAGAGCCTTGCAGGAAAAAGCCATCTCCCGGGTTGGGGGCAACCACGGCATCCGCACCAATTTTCGTCTGATCGCGGCCACCAATCGGGACTTGGCCGCCGAGGTGGGGGCTGGCCGGTTCCGCGAAGACCTATACTACCGCCTCAACGTGGTTCCCTTGGTCTTGCCTCCCCTGCGTGAGAGGGGAGAAGATATCATATTGTTGGCCGAGCACTTTCTGGAACGCTTTACCGCCAAGTATAACCGCCCTGGGTTACGGCTTTGGAAAAACGATAAAGACAGGCTGCTGGCCTATGATTGGCCGGGCAACGTGCGGGAACTTAAGAATGTTATAGAGCGGGCCGTCCTGCTATCCACGGGAGAGGATCTGGGGCTTAATTTACCCCGCGGCCGCCCCATCCCTCCTCCGGGCCTGACCACTGACGGCCCAACCTTGGATGAGATGCAGCGGCGCTATATTCTGCACGTCATAAATCTAACCAATGGCAAAATAGGAGGTCCCGGAGGCGCGGCGGAAATTCTTGGCATGAAGCGAACCAGCCTGATCAACCGCATGAAAAAATTGGGCATATCGTAACAAGCTGTCATGATTGCGCGTTATGATTCGTGGGAGGTCTGAATCTGGAGCGAGGAGCCGAGGCCCTGGGC
>CAZLSD010000094.1:0-6944 GCA_964561775.1 uncultured Desulfarculus sp.
GCCCCAATACAGCCCCTCGGCCACCACCACCCCCGGCCGGACGCGCGGGCTGACCTGGGCCAGCAGGACGCACTCTCCCCGGCCATTGAAGACCCGCACCGGCTTACCGTCAGCCACCCCGCGCGCCGCCGCGTCGGCGGGATCGATGAGCAGGCAGGCCGGCCCGGCCTGGGCCAGGAGCTCCTCCACCTCGTTGAAGCTGGAGTTCAAGAACTGGAGCTTGGGCGGGGTGATGAGCTGCAAGGGATAGCGCCCCAGCCCCTCGGGGTCCAGGCTGGGCGAGCCATCGGGCAAGGGGTCCAGGCCCTGGCCGGCCAAGTCCGCCGAGAAGAATTCCACCTTGCCCGAGGGGGTGGCGAAGCCGTCCAGATAGGGATTGGCCCCGCAGTTGACCCGCAACGGCCTACCCTCACGCAGCCTGTCCAGGGTGATGCCCCGCAAATAGGGCGAAGGGCTGTCCAGCAGCCAGCCCAATATTTTCTCCTGGCTGGCCGAGAAGACCTCCTCCGTGAACCCCATCCGCCCGGCCATCTCCTGGAACACCTCCAGGATGGAGCGCCCCTGCCCCACCCGAGGGATCACCGGCTGGGTCAGTTGCACGTAGTAATGCCCGTAGGCGCGGTAGAGATCGCCCACCTCCAGGGAGGTGGCCCCGGGCAGCACCACGTCGGCCCAGCGCGCGCTCTCGGTCAAAAACAGCTCCTGGACCACCGTGAACAGATCGGGCCGGGCCAGGCCTTCTAGCACCTGCCCCGAGCCGGGGGCCACCACGGCGGGGTTGGACAGATAGACCCACAGGAAATTGATGGGAGGCGTGAGCCGGGTAAGGGCCGGGCCCAGCTCCACCATGTTGACCGCCCGCGTGCCCGGCGGGCAGAGATCGGGACGGGTGAGCGGCGTCAGATTGAAGGGAGCGGCCTCGCCGGTGGTGCGGGTGATGCCGCCGCCAGGCTTGCGCAAGGCCCCCACCAAGGCCGGCAAGAGCGCCACCGTGCGCATGGCCATGCCCCCCTTGAGCTGGCGGGCGAAGCCGAAACCAGTGCGGATGTAGGGCGCGGCCGCCCGGCCATAGGCCCGGCCCAACTCCACGATTCGCTCCGCCTCCAGCCCCGTCGCCTGGGCGGCCCGCTCCGGGGGCCATTCCATGACCCGCGCGCGCAACTCCGCGAAACCCAGGGTGTGGGCGTCCATGAAGCCGTGGTCCAGCAAATCCTCGCTGATGAGGGTGTGCATCAGCCCCAAGGCCAAAGCCGCGTCCGTGCCCGGCCGCGGCATGAGATGCTCGTCAGCCCGCCTTGCCGTGTCGTTCTCATAGGGGTCTATGACCACCAGCCTGGCCCCCCGCCGCCGCGCTTCCAGGAAAAAGGGCCAGGCGTGCAGGTTGGTGGTCAGGGTGTTGCTGCCCCAGATCAGAATCAGGTCCGAGTCCACCGTGGACTCGATGTCCGTGCTGGGACCCTTGCCCAGGCTGGCCGCGAAACCCGCCCCGGCCGTGGCCCCGCAGATGGTCCACAACAGGCGGCTGGCCCCCAGCTTGTGAAAGAAAGCCTGCCCGGCCTGACGCTGCACCAGTCCCATGTGCCCGGCATAGGAAAAGGGCAGCACCGCCTGGGGGCCGTCCTGCTCCAGCACCCGGCGCAGGTTCTGCTCCACCAGCTCCAGGGCCTCGTCCCAGGAAGCCTCCCGGAACTGGCCGCCGCCCTTGGCTCCGCTGCGTATGAGCGGCAGGCGCAGGCGGCGCGGCGAGTGGACCCGCTCAGGATAATAGGACATCTTGCGGCAGATGAAGCCCCGGGTGAAGGGATGCTCCGGGTCGCCCCGCACCGAGGTGGCCAGGCCGTCTTGCGCCTCCACCAGCAGGCCGCAGGTGTCGGGGCAATCCAGAGGGCAGACCGAGGGAAGATAGCGGGGGGCGCGGCCGGACATGACATGCTCCTGCCAAGGGAAGGCAAATGCCGGGTTACGCTTAAGGACAGGCCTGTGCTAGATAAAGATAGCACCGCCTTGGGCGGGGGAAAAAAACAAAAAGCAAAGTACCGCTGCGGGATTCATGCCCGCCGGCCGTCACGCCGCTTGCACGGGCGGGCAAGGCGGCATTCCCCGTTTCCGCGCAAGCGCCGCGCCGGCCGGCGGGCGGGAATCCTGCCCTGGCCGGGCAAAAGGCGCGCAGGAGCCGCCACGGAGGAAAGATTTGAGGCCTGGGTTGAAAGCGGCGGCCGGGCTGCTGCTGGGGCTGCTTTTCTGCGCGCCGCCCTGCCCGGCGGCGGAAGGCTCCCCGGCGGATTGGGGGCCGGCCTGGCATGTAGGCCTGAGCGGTCAGGCCCTGGAGCGCCGCGACTTGGTGGAGCATTACCAATTCACTCCCACCATGGCCGTACTGGGCGCGGCGGGTCCGGGCTGGGAGCGCAAATGGCGGGAGAACCGCGCTGGGCTGACCCTGGGCTATGACCTGGTCAGGGCCGCCAGCTGGCTGCTCACGCCCCAGGCCGGGCTGGGGGTCAGCCAGGCCTGGTTCTCGGCCAGCCACGCCGGCCAGGGCTTCAGCGAGACCTGGCGCACCCGCCCCACCCTGTTCTGGTCCCTGGGCGGGCTGGCCGAGTGGCGGGCCAACCCTGCGGCCGGGCCGCTGCTGCGCCTGTCCTACAGCTACCGGGCGTCCCGCGCGGGTGAAGAATCGGAGAGCACCGTCTCGCAGCGCGGCGGATCGGGCCTGGATCAGCGCGATGCTTGCTTTCGCTGGCAAGAACAGGAAGTCAGCCTCTCGGCTGGCTGGCGGCTGGGGGCCTGGACCCCGCGCCTGGGTGTGGCGGGCAGCGCCTGGCGTCTGCAAAAGAGCCTTTTCTATCACATAGCCGAGGTTCCCGGACAAAACCCCCGCGACCTGGCCTTGGAGCGCCTGCTCAATTCCCAGGAGAGCTCATACCAGTACCACAACGGGCATGAGTGGGCGCCCCTGGCCGCCCTGGCCTGGAGCCCGGCCCCGGGCTGGCAGGTGGAACTGTCCTGCCAGTGGGCGGCTTGGTGGCAGATGGGGCTGGCGGTGGAACTGAGCTTCTGACGGCAATTTCACATCAGCATCAGGTCTTGCGCCCTGAGCGCGGCCTCAGGCCAGGCCCAGCTTGCGGCGGCGGTAGCGGAAGGTGTGGTAGTTGAGGCCCAGGAGCTGGGCGGCCTTGACATCGCTGCCCTGAGCCAACTCCAGGGCCTGGGTCAGATAGTCCTTCTCCACCGAATCCAACAGCGTCACCAAGTCCAGGCCTTGGCTGGTGAGGGCGGGCAGGGCGCTTTGGGCGCTGGCGCAGGGGAGGGGGCCGGGTTCGGGCAGGCCCAGGTCAACGGCCTGGAGCAGGGGGCCCCGCCCGGCCAGCACCCCGCGCTCCAGGGCGGCCTTGAGTTCGCGCACGTTGCCGCGCCAGTCGTGGGCCAGCAGGGCCTCCTGGGCGGCCTGCGATATATCAGTGAATGATTTTGCATATTTGTCTGCGAATTGCAGCAGGAAGTGGCGGGCTATGGGCAGGATGTCCTCCCGGCGGCGGCGCAGGGCCGGGACCTCGACCTTGAGCACGGCCAGGCGGTAGTAGAGGTCCTGGCGGAAGCCGCCCGAGTCCACCAGTTCGGGCAGGTCGCGGTTGGTGGCCGAGACCACCCGGGTCTTGGCCGTGAGCTTGCGGGTGCCGCCCACCCGGTAATACTCGCCGGCGTCCAGGAAGCGCAGCAGCTTGGCCTGGGCCTCCAGGCTAAGGTCCCCCACCTCGTCCAGGAAGAGGGTGCCCCCGGCGGCCTGCTCGATGAGGCCGCGCTTGCCCGCGGTCTTGGCCCCGGTGAAGGCCCCGCCCTCGTAGCCGAACAGCTCGCTCTCCAGCAAGTCCTTGGGGATGGCCGCGCAGTTGATGGTGACGAAAGGGCCTGCGAAATTGGGGCTTTGGTAGTGAATGGCGCTGGCGATCAGTTCCTTGCCCGTGCCGGTCTGTCCCACGATGAGCACCGGGGTGTCCGGGCTCTGGGCCACGGTGGCCACGAAGGCCAGAACATCCTGGATGGTGTGGCTGGCCCCGATGAAGCAGGGCACGTTCTCTTCCAGATAACGCCTTTGCAGGGCCTGGACCTCCTTGCGCAGGCGTATGCTCTCCAGGGCGTTGGCTATGGTGCGCTTGAGGCTTTCCAGGCGCAGGGGCTTGACCAGATAGTCGCGCGCCCCCTCCTTCATGGCCGCCACCACGGTCTCCACGTCCTCGTAGGCGGTGATCATGATGAAGATGGTCTGGGGATGACGTTCCTTGATCTGGCGCATGGCCTGCACCCCGCTGATGCCGGGCAGGCCGATGTCCATGAGGATGAGGTCGGGGGCGGGGGTTTCTTCCAGGTCGGCCAGAACCTCCTCGGCGCTGGCGAAGGTGCGCACGGCGTATTCGGTGAGGGTGAGCTTGGCCGCGTCACGGATGCTCTCCTCGTCGTCCACCACGTATATGCTGTAGCCGATCATCTGGACCCGGCTTGCCCCCTATGTTAGGTAGGGATTGGGCGAGAGCCAACCGGTTGTCAGCTTGCCTTGCCCCCGCCTATTCTCATAGCACTTTTCGGGGTCAAAATGCAGCGCTTAAGCGCAAGCGCGCTCTTCGCGCCCCCAAATAGGCCTTGGCCCTATTGCGCGGATAACTGGGCTGGTGCTACAAAGAGAGCTAGCCGGTTTTTCGGCCTTTTAATAATATTCCGCGCCCCATGAGGAGGTGGCCATGGCCCCCAGCGGCGAAACAGGCATAACCGTCACCCAGCACCTGCTTGGGCAGCAGGCCGAGCACGGGGGCGCCACGGGCGCTTTCACCAGCCTGCTCAACGAGTTGGTTCTCTCGGCCAAGATCATCAGCCGCGAAGTGACCAAGGCCGGCCTGGTGGAGCTTTTGGGCTTCACCGGCGGGCGCAACGTCCAGGGCGAGAGGGTGCGCAAGCTGGATGAATACGCCCACGACATCCTGGTGCGGCGGCTGTGCCACTCTGGCCACCTGTGCGTGATGGCCAGCGAGGAGGACGCCGACCCCATCGAGATTCCGCGCGGCTTCCAGAAGGGCAACTACGTGCTGCTCTTCGACCCCCTGGACGGCTCCTCCAACATCGACGCCAACGTCAGTATCGGCACCATATTCAGCGTGTTGCGCAAGCAGTCCACCGGGCCGGACTATGACATGGGCGATCTCTTGCAGCCGGGGCTCAAGCAAGTGGCGGCGGGTTACTTCCTCTACGGCTCCTCCACCATGATGGTCTACACCACCGGAGCGGGGGTGAGCGGCTTCACCCTGGACCCCTCGGTGGGCGAGTTTTTGCTGAGCCACCCCAACATCGAGATGCCCAGCAGCGGCAAGATATTCAGCGCCAACGTGGGCTATTGGGACTACTGGGACGAGCCCACCCGGGCCTACATCGACTATCTGCGCAAGCCCGGACCGTCCAAGCCGGTCTACTCCTGCCGCTACATCGGCTCCATGGTGGCGGATTTTCACCGCACCCTGCTCTATGGCGGCGTGTTCCTCTATCCCGCCGACACCAAGGACCCCAAGAAGCCCCACGGCAAGCTGCGTCTGCTCTATGAGTGCTCGCCCCTGGCCTTCGTGGCCGAGCAAGCCGGCGGATCGGCCACCACCGGCAAGGAGCGCATCATGGAAGTGAATCCCCAGGAACTGCACCAGCGGGTGCCCCTGGTCATAGGTAGCGCCGAGGAAGTGGCCCTGGCCGAGCGTTTCTATGCCGGATTCCAGCCCTAAGGGGCAAGACCCCGGCCGCTTGGTCCTGGGAATCGAGAGCAGTTGCGACGAGACCGCGGCCGCCCTGGTGGCCCAGGGGCGGCGGGTTCTCTCCAACGTGGTGGCCAGCCAGGTCAAGGACCACGCCCCCTTCGGTGGAGTGGTGCCCGAGGTGGCCAGCCGGCGGCACCTGACCAACATCGTGCCCGTGGTGCGCCAGGCCCTGGAGCAGGCCGGAACCGACCTGGACCAGGTCACGGGCATCGCCGTGACCCAGGGGCCGGGGCTCATCGGAACCCTGCTCATAGGGCTATCCCTGGCCAAGGCCCTGGCCTGGGGCCGGGATATCCCCATCGCCGGGGTCAGCCACCTGGAAGGCCACCTGGCCGCCCTGGGGCTCTGCGACCAGCCGCCCCCCTTCCCCCACATAGCCTTGCTGGTAAGCGGCGGACATACCAGCATATTCCTGGTGAAAGCCCCGGGCGGGCAGGAAGAACTGGGCCAGACCGTGGACGACGCCGCCGGCGAGGCCTATGACAAGGTGGCCAAGCTCTATGGCCTGGGCTATCCGGGCGGAGTGGTCATCGACCGCCTGGCCCAGGGCGGCGACGCCAAAGCCATCATCTTTCCCCGGCCCCTCCTGCACGACGGCACCTTGGATTTTTCCTTCAGCGGACTCAAGACAGCGGTGGTGAAGTTCCGCGCAACCCACCAGGGACAGAACTACCGCCTGGAAGACCTGTGCGCGGGTTTCCAGGAAGCGGTGGCCGAAGTGCTGGTCAAAAAGACCCTGGCCGCCGCCAAAAAACACGGCGTGGGGCACCTGGCCCTGGCCGGAGGGGTGGCGGCCAACCGCCGCCTGCGCCAGTACATGGCCCAGGCCGCCCAGGCCAATGGACTGGGCTTAAGCCTGCCACCCCCGGAGCTTTGCACCGACAACGCCGCCATGATCGCCGCGGCAGGCTGCCACCAACTGCGCGCCGGCCAGCGCCTGCCCCTCACCGCCGACGCCATCAGCCGCCTGCCCCGCGGCGGGCGAGTGCCTCGCCTCCCATAACAGGGTGGCGGTGGCGTGCCGCCACTCCCGTAACGGGTCGGGTGATGTACCGCCCGCTCAAGCGGGTTGGGCTCCCGGTGAGGGGCTATCGATGAAAATGGGCGAATAAGGATAATCCAAGCCCTAACTAATTAAAATGACGCTATCTTCGT
>CAZLSD010000094.1:7044-11348 GCA_964561775.1 uncultured Desulfarculus sp.
ATGGGCGAATAAGGATAATCCAAGCCCTAACTAATTAAAATGACGCTATCTTCGTAGGGGCGGGGTTTATCCCCGCCCGTCTTTTTCCCCGCCCCCCTGGCTTCAAGGCTGCGCTTCCTCCCCGCCGGCTGTCACGCCGCTTGCACGGGCGGGCAAGGTGGCTTTCACTCCTTCCGCGCAAGCGTCGCGCCAGTCGGCGCGCGCCGCCCGGCCGCACTGGGCCTTGTTGCCAAAATTACTTGCAAATTTCAAGATTTAGGTCATAATATAGTGATCTGACAGCGGAGAGATCCATGAGCGGGGACGCCACTAGCTACAACGCGGATAAAATCAAGGTTCTTGAGGGGTTGGACGCTGTACGCAAGCGCCCGGCCATGTATATCGGCTCCACCGGCTCCGACGGTCTGCACCACCTGGTCTATGAGGTGGTGGACAACTCGGTGGACGAGGCCATGGCTGGCGTCTGCACCCATGTGCAGGTGGTCATCCACGCTGACAACTCCATAAGCGTCAGTGACGATGGCCGCGGCATCCCGGTGGAGATGCACTCTACGGAGAAGGTCCCCGCCGTGCAGGTGGTCATGACCAAGCTGCACGCCGGCGGCAAGTTCGACGACAAGGCCTACAAGGTCGCCGGCGGTCTGCACGGAGTGGGCGTCAGCGTGGTCAACGCCCTGTCCTCCTGGCTGGAGGTGGAGGTCAGCCGCGACAACAAGGTGTATTCCCAGCGCTATGCCCAGGGCAAGGCGGTCAGTGAACTCACCGTCGTGGGCAAGAGCAAGCGCACGGGCACCAAGGTAACCTTCCTGGCCGACCCCTCCATCTTCGAGGTCAGCGAATACTCCTACGACATCCTGGCCGGCCGTCTGCGCGAGCTGTCCTTCCTTAACCGGGGCCTGGAAATAAAGCTCTTGGACGAGCGCACGGACAAGGAGGCCACCTTCTACTACAAGGGCGGCATATCCGAGTTCGTGGACTACATCAGCCGCAAGAGCCAGCCCCTGCACCCCAAGCCCATCTACCTGACCGGCGAGAAGGACCTGGTGCAGTTGGAGATAGCCCTGCGCTACACCGATTCCTACAACGAGCGCCTGTTCAGCTTCGCCAACAACATCAACACCCGCGAGGGCGGCACCCACCTGACCGGCTTCAAGGCCGCGCTCACCCGCACCTTGAACCACTACATCGGCCAGAACTTCCCCAAGCTGAAAACCCTGCCCAGCGGCGACGACGTGCGCGAGGGCCTGTGCGGGGTCATCAGCGTGCGCCTGCCCCAGCCCCAGTTCGAGGGGCAGACCAAGATGAAGCTGGGCAACTCCGAGGTCAAGGGCCTGGTGGAGCAGGTGGTAAACGATCAGTTGGCCACCTACTTCGAGGAAAACCCCGCGGTGGCCCGCAAGATCGTGGAGAAAGTCACCGAGGCGGCCCGTGCCCGCGAGGCGGCCAAGAAGGCCAAGGAACTGGTGCGCCGCAAGGGCGTGCTCTCCGAGCATTCCCTGCCCGGCAAGCTGGCCGACTGCTCCGAACGCGACCCCAGCGCCGCCGAGCTGTTCCTGGTGGAGGGAGACAGCGCCGGAGGCAGCGCCAAGCAGGCCCGCGACCGCCGCTTCCAGGCCATCCTGCCCCTGCGCGGCAAGATATTGAACGTGGAGAAGGCCCGCTTCCACAAGATGCTGGAAAGCGCCGAGATCCGCACCATGATCACCGCCCTGGGCACCGGCATCGGCCCCGAGGAATACGACGCGGGCAAGCTGCGCTACCACAAGATCGTCATCATGACCGACGCCGACGTGGACGGCTCCCACATCCGCACCCTGCTTTTGACCTTCTTCTTCCGCCAGATGCCCGAACTGGTGGAGCGGGGCAACCTCTACATCGCCCAGCCCCCCCTCTACCGCCTGGCCGAAGGCAAGAAGGAGACCTACATCAAGGACGAGGGCTCCATCCGCAAGGTGCTCTTGCAGCGGGCCTGCGCCGAGGCCAGTCTGGAGATACCCGCCACCGAGCAGACGCTGTCCGGCAGCCGCCTGGTCAAGCACATGGAGCTGGTGGGGGCCTATCTGGAGGGACTAACCCGCCTGCGCAAGCGGGGCTGGCCCCTGCCCGCCCTGGAGGCCCTGCTGGCCGCCCGCGTGCGCAGCAAAAGCACCTTCGCCGATCCCGCCAAGGCCAAGGACCTGGCCGAACTGCTGGCCGGAGCCGGCCTGGTGGTGGACTCCATCAGCCAGGACGAAGAACACAGCCTCTTTGAAATCGACATCACCTGCCTGGGCGAAACCAAACAGAGCGGCCGCGTCAACTGGGCACTCATCTCCGGGGCGGACTATGCCCAGCTCTATCAGCTTCACGACCAGCTGGCCGGCGGCAGCCAAGGCCCCTTCCGCCTCACCCGGGGCTCCGACAAGACCGACATCCCCAGCCTGGACGAACTGCTGCGCCTGCTCCTGGAAATGGGCTCCAAAGGCCTGCACCTCCAGCGCTACAAGGGCCTGGGCGAGATGAACCCCGAACAGCTCTGGCAAACCACCATGGACCCCGAGAAACGCACCCTGCTAAAGGTCCGCGTCGAAGACATGGTCGCCGCCGACGAAATGTTCACCACCCTCATGGGCGACGCCGTCGAACCCCGCCGCGACTTCATCATCGAAAACGCCCTGGACGTGCGGGCGTTGGATATTTAAGTCAGAGAAGATTGGGGGGAAACCCTTTTTGCAGCGCAAAAAGGGTTATCCGCACCCAAGCCTGCCTGTGGCAGGCTTGGGGCCCGCGCCCCCCAAACCCCCCTTCCTTGCTAAAAAGGCGAGTGTGTGGCGAGACCAGTGGGCCATGGATGGCCCCGCGCCGGCTCCTTTCGCGATAACATCTATATTTTTGATGTTTCGTGCAGTAGAATTTTCCTCGCATAATGCGCGCAAAGTTCTTGTCAGCACACCCTTTGCTTTTTTAGGAGAGGGGGTCTGGGGGAGAACCCTTTTTGCGCTGCAAAAAGGGTTCTCCCCCAGATCTTGACCATCCCCAGCGAGGCCCCATGGACCAGGTTGAACCCGTAGAAGTTTCCATCGTGATGCCCTGTTTGAACGAGGCGGACACCCTGGGGGTGTGCGTGGAGAAGGCCTTGCGGGCGCTTGAAGAGGCGGGCATGGCTGGCGAGGTCATCGTGGCGGACAACGGAAGCGCCGACGGCTCGCCGGAGATCGCGGCCCGGCTGGGGGCGCGGGTGATCCACGTGGAGGCCAAGGGCTATGGCAGCGCCCTGATGGGGGGCATCGCGGCGGCCCGGGGGCGCTTCGTGATCATGGGGGACGCCGACGACAGCTATGATTTTTTGGAAGCGCCCAAGTTCGTGGAGAAGCTGCGGCAGGGGGCGGAGCTGGTCATGGGCTGCCGCCTGCCCGGCGGGGGTGGCACGGTGGCGCCGGGGGCCATGCCCTTTCTGCACCGCTACTGGGGCAACCCCATGTTCACGGCCCTGGCCCGGCTGATGTTCGGCGCGCCCAACCACGACATCTATTGCGGCCTGCGCGGCTTCACCAAGGACCTGTACCAGCGCCTGGGGCAGCGCTGCACGGGCATGGAGTTCGCCACCGAGATGGTCATCAAGGCCAGCCTGATGAAGGCGCGTTTCGCCGAGGTGCCCATCACCCTGCACCCGGACGGGCGCAAGAGCCACGCTCCCCACTTGAAGACCTTCCGCGACGGCTGGCGCACCCTGCGCTTCTTTTTGCTCTGCTCGCCGCGCTGGCTCTATGGCGCGCCGGGGCTCTTGCTGGCCTTTCTGGGTTTGGCGGGTTATGCCCTGGCCCTGCCCGGGGTGAAGATCGGCGGCGCGGTCTTCGACGTGCACACCCTGGCCGCGGCCAGCCTGTTTCTGCTCATGGGCAACCAGGCGCTCATCATGGGGCTTCTCGTCAAGACCTACGCCATCGAGTCGGGCATCCTGCCCCCCGATGATTTCCACGCCCGCTTCTATCGCCACGCCAGCCTGGAGAAGGCCTTGGGCCTTAGCGCCCTGGCCTTCCTGGCCGGGCTGGTCCTTTTGGGCCTGGTGCTGCGCCAGTGGTGGCTAAGCGATTTTGGCCGGCTGCCCTATGCCCAGACCATGCGCCTGTTCATCCCCGGCATGACCCTGGCCGCCCTGGGCTTCCAGAACTTCCTGGCCTCCTGGTCCATCAGCATCATGGGCATGGGGCGCAAATAAAAGACGGGCGGGGGTCGAGAGTCTCGACACCCAAAACGGGTCGGGTGGATATTTCGTCTTCCGAACCGTTTTTGCTCCCGTAGAAACGTTGTCTAACATACAAGGG
>CAZLSD010000095.1:0-11281 GCA_964561775.1 uncultured Desulfarculus sp.
CGGCCCGGACTTAAGCCTGGAGAGCATCGGCCAAAGCCTGGCCCAGGGCCGGGCCGGGCTCAACCTGCTGGTTTTCCTAAGCCCCTTGCCGGTGCTCCAGTTCTTCCTCATCCTGGATCGCTACCTGGCCCCCTATGGCCTGCTGCTCTTCCTGGCCCTGGCCGGGCTGATCAGCCTGACCCTGGAGCGGCACAACCTGGCCCGCCCGGCCCTGGGCCTGGCCGGGGCCATGCTGGCCGCCCTGCTCATGCTGAGCCAGCCGGGGGTGCGCCTGCTGGCCAATCTGCGCGACACCCTGCCCAACCCGCCCGACACCATGAGCGCGGCCCTGTCCCTGCGCCACGCCAACAACGGGGTGCTGCGGGCCGGCCAGTGGCTGCGCTCCCAAATGCCCAACCCGCCAGGGCCAATCCCGGTCTATGTCAGCCGCAAGGCCTACGTGCTGGCCTTTTTCGCCAACGGCCAGCGCCTGGAGGGGCCTTTCATCCCCCTGGACATCGGCCCGGACTTAAGCCTGGAGAGCATCGGCCAAAGCCTGGCCCAGGGCCGGGCCAGGCTGCTGGTGCTGGACAACCACTACACCCAGCGCCGGCCAGCCCTGCTGCCCCTCTGGCGCGACCCCTCCCTGGCCGCCCGCCACGGGCTGGAGCTGCTGCGCCAAGACCCCCGGGGCGAGTTCATGGTCTTCGCCCCGGCCCCGGCCGCGCCAGCCCGGCCTTGACGACCGCCAAAGCCTCGGCTATGAAGGCCCCATGAGCGGTCTTCTCTCCCACCACCAGAAGCCCCTGGCCCTGAGCCTGGGCCTGATCGCCGCCGCCCTGCTCTGTTTCCTGCTGGCCCCCGGCCTGCTGCGCGGCCTGCTCTATCCCGCCGCCGGCCCCGGAGCCGGGCTGAGCCTGGAAACCACCGGCGAGGGACGCCAGCGCCTGGCCGGATTCCTTGAGGTGACCTGGCCCGGCCGCTGGGAGCTGGGCCTGGCCGGGCCGGGCCGGCTCTTCCTGGACGGGCAGATCCGCCTGGAAGCCAGGCAAGAGGGGCGGCAGGGGCGGCAGGGGCAACCCGCCCTGGTCCGGGTCTGGCTGGAGCCGGGACGCCACCTGCTGGAGGCGGATTTCCCCGCCGGAGCCGCCCCGGAGGGCCCGCTCTGGCGCTCTCCCGGCGGCGTCCTGGAGCCCCTGCCCGCCACGCGCCTGGCCCCCCTGGCCGCGCCGCTTGGCTCCGAGCAGGCCGAAATCCTGGGCGAGCAGGCCCGCCAGCTCATGATCCCCTTCACCCTGCTGCTCATCTGGCTGGTCTTCGCCGGCCTGGTCCTCATCTGGCCGGCGGGGCGGGAATTGCGCCCCCACCTGTTGGCCAGTTCCCTGGTCATGGGCCTGGCCATCTGGCTATCCTCGGGCACCATGGCGGTCTACGCCGCCAGCGGCCTGCGCCCCATGGTCTTTTTCCCCTGCGAGTACCTGGTCAATCCCGACCACAGCAAGTTCTGGAGCACCCTGCACCTGCTCAACGGCGAGCCGCGCTGGCTGTGGGAGACCTCGGTGGTGCTGCGCCGCATCCTCTATCCCCTGCTGGCCTATCTGCCCATGAAGGCCCTGGGCTTTTTGGGCGGCGGGGTGGCGACCAACCTGGCCCTGCACCTTATCGCCCTGGCCTCCTGGGGCCTGTGGCTGCGCGCCCGCCTGGGCGGCCAGGCCAGCCGCTGGGGCCTGTGGCTCTTGGCCCTCTACCCCGGCGTCACCTACTGGGCCGGACTGCCCTATTCCTACGCCATGGTGGCCCCTTGCACTTTGTGGGCCTTCATGCTGCTGGAGCTCATGGGCCGCGACCAATCCCCCAGGGCGCTGGCCTGGGCCAGCCTGGGCCTGGGCCTGCTCTTCCTGGGCTATGACCTGATCTTCTTCTTCGCCCCCGCCGCCGTGCTGCTGACGCTCTGGCAGACCCGCAGACTCAGCCTGGCCGCCCTGACCATCCCCGGCCTGCTGCTGCCCACCATCGCCACCCTGGCCTGGCTGGCCAGCCTGGGGGCCTACGCCGCCGATCCGGCCCACGAGCCGGTGGCCGTGCTCAAGGCCTATCTGGCCTGGCCCGACTGGGCCGCCTGGGCCGGGCTGCTGGCGCGCGCGCCCCTGGATTTGGCCGAGACCTTCCTGGCCAGCAACTACCTGCTGCTGCCCGGGGCTTTCCTGCTCTTCTGGCTGGCGGGCAGGCGCTGGGGTCTGCGCCTGGGCCGGGCCGAGGTCTGTCTGCTGCTGGCGGGTTTGCTGACCTGGGCGGTGATAAATTTGGCCCCGCCCTTTAGCGGATGGCACCGCGGCGTACACAACTCGGCCCGCTTCTATCAGCCCATCTTCGTGGCGCTGATGTTCCATGTGTTGAAAGTGACCCAGGCCGGCCAGGCCGGCCTGGCGGTCCACCGGGCCTGGCCCCGCTGGGTTCTGGCCCTGCTGCTTACCGCCTCGGCCCTGGTGAGCTTCGGCGCGCCCTTCACCAATCCCCTGGCCGAGGAGGCCTACTGGCGCTTCTATCAGCAGCACGGCCGCCACTCCCTGTCCCAGCACCTGGAGCGCTACGGCCGCCGCCCCCTGGGCATCTGCCCCGCCCAAAAGGTGCGGCCGCCCCAGGGCTTCACGCCCCAGGCCCCGCGCTCGGCCGGCTAGGGGAGGGCGGATTGGCCGATAGAGCCCCCCGCGTGCCCGACGGCCCCGGTCTGGCCCAGGCCCTGGAGCGGGCCAGGGAGCTTTCCTGGGCCGCGCGGGGACGGCGGCTGGAGATATTCTTGCCCGGCATGTTCGTGGCCTATGGCCGCCGGGGGCGCTATCCGGCTGTCAGCCTGACCGGCGGCCAGTGCGGCCGGGGCTGCCTGCACTGCGCGGGGCGGCTCCTGGAGCACATGCTCAAGCCGGGCTCGCCCCAGGAGCTGGTGGAACTGGGGGACCGCCTATGGAGCCAGGGCCAGGCCGGACTGCTGCTCTCGGGGGGCGGCGACGGCGCGGGGCGTCTGCCCTGGGGGCGCTGGCTTGCGGCCATCGCCCAGGTGAGGGAGCGCACCGGGCTCACCATCACCGCCCACGTGGGGCGCATCGATGAAGACACCGCCCGGGGGCTTAGGCAGGCCGGGGTGAGCCAGGCCCTCTTGGAGGTGGCCGGGGCCGAGGAGACGGCGCGCGAGGTGCTGCGCCTGGCCGACGGCCTGGCCGCCCAAGGCGAGACCCTGGCCGCCTGCGCGGCTGCCGGGCTGGAGACGGTCCCCCACATCATCCTGGGCCTGCATGAGGGGCGCATGCTGGGCGAGGAGCGCGCCCTGGAGCTGGTGGCCCAGGCAGCGCCCAGGCGGGTGGTCTTCGTGGTCTTCATGCCCATTAAAAACACGCCCCTGGCCAAGGCCGCGCCCCCGCCGCCGGAGGAGGTGGCGGGCTTTCTGGCCCGGGCGCGCCTCAAGATGCCCTCGGCCAGCCATCACCTGGGCTGCGCCCGGCCCCGGGGGCGCTATCGCCGGCAACTGGACGCCCTGGCCGTGGCCGCCGGGATCAACGCCTTGGCCATTCCCTCCGACGCGGCCTTGGAGGCCGCCGCCCGGCTAGGGATTGCGGTAGAATACAAGGAAACTTGCTGCTCCCTGGCCGGGGAGCGGGTCATCAGCGAGGGAGAGGGAGCATGAGCCAGGCCAGCGCCCAGCATACAGAGGCCATCCCCCAGCCGGTGGGCGAAAACGCTTGCAGCCCTGGGCAGGTGCGGCTTTCCCTGGCCGCGGCCATGACCCTGGGGCTAAAGCCGGGCAGCTTCCACCGGGGGGCGCGCCTGGGCTGCATCAATCTGCTCTTGACCTATGACGGGGGCTGCCGGGCCAACTGCGCCTTCTGCGGCCTGGCCCGCGAGAAGCACGAGCCGCCAGCGGGCGGGCCCAAGCGCGAGAAGTTCATCCGGGTCTCCTGGCCGGCCTATGACCTTGCCGAGGTCATCGCCCGCTGCGCCGCGGCCCCGGCCTGGGTGCGGCGGGTCTGCGTCTCCATGATCACCCACCCGCGGGCCCTGGAAGACACCCTGGAGATCTGCCGCCAGGTGCGGGCCGGAACCGGATTGCCGGTCAGCCTGCTCATCGCGCCCACCGTGCTGAAGGAAGCCGACTTGGAAGAGATGGCCCGGGCCGGGGCCGACCGCATCGGGGTGGCCATCGACGCGGCCACCCCGGAGCTGTTCGACCGCCTGCGCGGCAAGGGCGTGGCCGGGCCGCACAAATGGGAGCACTACTGGTCCATCTATGAGCGGGCCATCGCGGTCTTTGGCCGCGACCGGGTGGGAGTCCACCTCATCCACGGCCTGGGCGAGACGGAACAGGAACTAGTCCAGGCCATGGGCCGCGCCCGGGACCTGGGCGGGTCCACCCATCTTTTCTGCTTCTTTCCCGAGGCCTTGAGCGCCTTGAACCAGCGCCCCCAGCCCCCGGCCGCCGGCTATCGCCGGGTGCAGCTGGCCCGCTGGCTCATAGACCACGACCTGGCCCGCGCGGCGGAGATGGCCTTTGACGAGCAGGGGCGCGTCACCGGCTTCGGGGCCGCGCCCCAGGTGGTGGAGGATGCGGTGGCCTCGGGGAGGCCCTTCATGACCAGCGGCTGCCCGGGGGCCGACGGCGAGGTGGCCTGCAACCGCCCCTATGGCAACGAGAAGCCCGGACCGGACCTGCGCAACTATCCCTTTCTTCCCCAGGCCGAGGACCTGCTTTTGCTCCGCCGGCAGCTCGTGGAGGGCTAAAAAAGGCCGCCTTCGGGGGGGCGGAGGCGGATTCTTATGCCTCACCGGGGGTTGCGTCCAGGCCCCACCGGTGATATAGGTCTATAGTTTTAAAACCGTACATCCCATTTTCCATGGATACTCTGGCCAAGGGAAGAGCATCATGAAGGTCAACGTTGAAGAGCTTAGTTCGGTGCAGCGCTGCCTCACCGTGGAGATAGAAGCGGCCGAGGTGGACAAGGCCCTGGACAAGCTTTACAAAAAACTCTCGCGCACCGCCAAGATACCCGGTTTCCGCCCCGGCAAGGCCCCGCGTTCCATCCTGGAGCGCTACTATGGCCCCCAGGTGCTGGCCGAGAGCGCCGAAACCCTCATCGGTGACTATTATCCCAAGGGCCTGGAAGAGGCCAAGCTGGAGCCCCTGGCCCGGCCTGCCTTTGATTTCCAGATCCCCCAGGCCGGCCAGGACTTCGTCTTCAAGGTCACTCTGGACGTCAAGCCGGTCTTTGACCTGGACGCGGCGGCCTACAAGGGCCTGGCCTTGAAGGAGCCGGATCTGTCCGTGAGCGAGGAAGAGGTCAACCAGCGCCTGGATTCCCTGCGCGACCATCAGGCCGTGCTGGCCCCCCTGGACGAGGAGCGCCCGGCCCAGACCGGCGACGTGGTGGTGGTGGACTACCAGTCCTTCGTGGAGGACAAGCCCCTGGAGGGCGGTCAGGCCCAGAACGTGGAGATCGAGCTGGGCAAGGGCCAGGCCCAACAGGAGATCGAGGTGGTCCTGCTGAAAAGCCGCCCCGGCGACAACCTGACCACCGAGGTGGAATACGACCAGAACGCCGGCAACGAGGCCGTGCGCGGCAAGAAGGTCCGCTTCGAGCTGGCGGTCAAGGACCTCAAGAAGAAAATACTGCCCGAACTGGATGATGACTTCGCCCGCGCGGTCAGCCCCGAGTTCGAGAACCTCTCCGCCCTGAAGGAGCGCATCGCCAAGGACCTGGACGAGAACTACGCCCAGCAGCGCCAGGCCGCCCTGCGCACCCAGATCCTGGACGCCATCCGCGGCCTGGGCGCCTTCGACGTGCCCCAATCCCTGGTGCAAGAAGAAGCCGAGTCCATGGTGGAGGAGTTCAAGAACCGCCTGCGTAGGAGCGGCATGGACCCCGACCTGACCGGCCTGGATTCGGCCAAGCTGGCCGAGGGTTTCAAGGGCGAGGCCGAGAAAAAGGTGCGCGCCGGCATCGTGCTGGGGCGCATCGCCGAGATGGAGGGCGTGGACGTGGCCCAGGCCGACCTGGACGAGGAACTGGGCAAGATGAGCGCCCGCACCGGCCAGCCCTTGAGCATCATCCGCGATATATATATGAAAAACAACATGATGCCCTCCCTGGCCGCGCGTATGCTGGAGGACAAGACCCTGCGCCTCATCAGCGAGGCCGGCAGCGTGACCAAGGTTGACCCGGCTCAGTTGGCCAAGGAAACGGCGGAAAAAGAAAACAGCGCTGAATAGCGTGCACAACAGCCCGGCCATGCTTAAACTTGATGTTACACGCGGCGCGCAAGGGGAGCGGCCGCGGCGTCCGGATTCAAGCCATGGCCGGGCGTTGCCGATAATGAACCATGGGGGCCGGCCCCTCGCGCCCCCAGGACGGGATAAGAGCCCATGACCTTGATTCCCATCGTGGTGGAACAGACCAGCCGCGGCGAGCGCTCCTACGACATCTACTCCCGCCTGCTCAAAGACCGCATCATCATCCTGGGACAGCAGATCGACGACACGGTGGCCAACGTGGTCATCGCCCAACTGCTGTTCCTGGAAGCCGAGGATCCGGCCAAGGACATCCACCTCTACATCAACTCCCCGGGCGGCATCGTCACCGCCGGCCTGGCCATCTACGACACCATGCGCTACATCAAGCCCAAGGTGAGCACCATGTGCCTGGGCCAGGCCAGTTCCATGGCCGCCCTGCTGCTCGGCGCCGGCGAAAAAGGCATGCGCTACAGCCTGCCCCACAGCCGCATCCTCATCCATCAGCCCATGGGCGGCTTCTCCGGCCAGGCCACGGACATCGACATCCACGCCCGCGAGATCTTAAAGCTGCGCGAGGAGCTCAACCATATATTGGCCCACCACACCGGCCAGTCCTTGGATCGCATCGGCCAAGACACCGAACGCGACTATTTCATGAGCGGCCAGGAGGCCAAGGACTACGGTATAATTGATCATGTGATCTCCGAACGCGAGTTCGCCACGGCCTAGTCAATACAGGCCGATCACCAGCCATGGAGGGGAGGCGTAATACCCCATGACCAAGAAGAGCAACGGCAAGGGATCGGATCTGGTCTGCTCCTTTTGCGGAAAAAGCCAGGATGAGGTCAAGAAACTCATCGCCGGCCCCTCGGTGTACATCTGTGACGAGTGCATAGAACTGTGCAACGAGATCATCGAGGAGGAGTACCAGAAGGAAGAGGCCGCCACCCGGGTGACCATTCCCAAGCCGCGCGAGATCAAGGCCATCATCGATGAGTACGTGGTGGAGCAGGAACGGGCCAAGAGAATCCTGGCCGTGGCCGTGCACAACCACTACAAGCGCATCGAGAGCCGGGTGGACATGGGCGGCGTGGAGCTGCAAAAGAGCAACATCCTGCTCATCGGCCCCACCGGCTGCGGCAAGACCCTGCTGGCCCAGACCCTGGCCAAGATACTCAACGTCCCCTTCACCATAGCCGACGCCACCACCCTGACCGAGGCCGGCTACGTGGGCGAGGACGTGGAGAACATCATCTTGAACCTCTTGCAGGCCGCCGACTATGACGTGGAGCGCGCCCAGCGCGGCATCGTCTATATCGACGAGATCGACAAGATCGCCCGCAAGAGCGAAAACCCCTCCATCACCCGCGACGTCTCCGGCGAGGGCGTGCAGCAGGCGCTTCTGAAGATCATCGAGGGCACCATGGCCTCGGTGCCTCCCAAGGGCGGGCGCAAGCACCCCCAGCAGGAATTCGTCAAGGTGGACACCACCAACATCCTCTTCATCTGCGGCGGGGCCTTCGTGGGTCTGGACAAGACCATCAGAAACCGCATAGGGGCCAAGACCCTGGGCTTCACCGCCCAGGTCAAGGAGCGCAACGAAGAGGAGCCCCTGGGCGAGGTGCTGGCCCGCTGCCAGCCCGAGGACTTGATAAAGTTCGGGCTCATCCCCGAGTTCGTGGGGCGTCTGCCCGTGGCCGCCACCCTGGACGAACTCTCCGAGGACGCGCTCATCCGCATCCTCAAAGAGCCCAAGAACGCCCTGGCCAAGCAGTACGCCAAGCTGTTTGAGTTCGAGGGCGTGGAGCTGAAATTCACCGACGAGGCCCTGGGCGCGGTGGCCAAGCTGGCCCTGGGGCGCAAGAGCGGCGCCCGCGGCCTGCGCTCCATCCTGGAGGCCGCCATGCTGGAGACCATGTACGACCTGCCTTCCTTGAAGGACGTGCAGGAGTGCGTGGTGGGTGAGGAAGTCATCACCCGGGGCGAGCAGCCCTTGCTGCTCTATTCCAAGAAGGCAGAGTACGCCTAGCCGACCGCTTCTCCCCGACCCCCGCCGCCAGGGCCGTCCAGGCCCTGGCGGGGGCCGGAGACGCCCGGGCGCGGCCAGGCCTTTGGAGGCAGCATAACCCGTGGCTCCCTACGACGATCCGACAGGCAAACTGGTAAAACGTCACCCCTCCCCGGAAAGGGGGTCGCCCATGCGCGCGCCTTTGTTGCCCTTGCGGGATATCGTGGTCTTCCCCCACATGGTCGCGCCGCTGTTCGTGGGGCGCGAAAAATCCGTGGCCGCCCTGGAGCGGGCCATGCAGACCGACCGCGCCATCTTCCTGGCCACCCAGCGCGAGGCCAAGGTGGACGAGCCCGGCCCCGACGACATCTACCGTCTGGGCACCATCAGCACGGTGCTCCAGTTGCTGCGCCTGCCCGATGGCACGGTCAAGGCCCTCATCGAGGGCAAGAGCCGGGGGCGCATCGCCGCCTATCTGGACCAGGACGACTTCTTCATGGTGGAGGTGGAGCCCGTGGACGAGGGCTTCCCCGCCGACCTGGAGTCCGAGGCCTTGATCCGCTCGGTCAACTCGGCCTTCGACCAGTTCGCCAAGCTCAGCAAGAAGATTCCCCAGGAGGTCCTGGTCAGCGTCAGCGCCATCACCGAGCCCGGCCAACTGGCCGACAACGTGGTGGCCCACCTGCCGCTCAAGATCGAGGACAAACAGAAGCTCCTGGAGATCGTGGAGCCCAACCGCCGCCTGGAGCATCTCTTCGAGCTGATGCGCGCCGAGATCGAGATATTGCAGATCGAGCAGCGCATCAAAAGCCGGGTCAAACGCCAGATGGAGAAGACCCAGCGCGAGTACTATCTGAACGAGCAGATGCGGGCCATCCAGAAGGAGATGGGCGAGCGCGACGACGGCAAGAACGAGGTCAAGGAGCTGGAGGAGAAGCTGGCCAAGAAGCGCCTGCCCCGCGACGCCGCCGAAAAGGTCAAGGCCGAACTCAAGAAGCTCAAGATGATGTCGCCCATGAGCGCCGAGGCCACCGTGGTGCGCAATTACGTGGACTGGCTCATGGCTCTGCCCTGGTACGAGCGCACCCGCGACAAGCTCAACATCGACGAGGCCCAGACCATCCTGGACGAGGACCACTACGGCCTGGAAAAGCCCAAGGAGCGCATCCTGGAATTTTTGGCCGTCCAATCCCTCATGAAGAAGATCAAGGGCCCCATCCTGTGCTTCGTGGGCCCCCCCGGCGTGGGCAAGACCTCGTTGGCCCGCTCCATCGCCCGGGCCATGGGACGCAACTTCATCCGGCTCTCCCTGGGCGGCGTGCGCGACGAGGCCGAGATCCGCGGCCACCGCCGCACCTACATCGGCGCCCTGCCCGGCAAGATAATCCAGTCCATGCGCCGGGTCAAAAGCGTCAACCCCGTCTTCTGCCTGGACGAGGTGGACAAGATGTCCACCGACTTCCGCGGCGACCCCTCGGCCGCCCTGCTGGAGGTACTGGACCCCGAGCAGAACTTCGCCTTTGCCGACCACTATCTGGACGTGGACTACAACCTCTCCGAGGTCATGTTCATCACCACCGCCAACACCCTCTACTCCATCCCGGCCCCCTTGCAGGACCGCATGGAGATCATCCGCCTGGCCGGCTACACCGAGCTGGAAAAACTGGCCATCGCCAAGCAGTTCCTGCTGCCCAAACAGGCCAAGGCCAACGGCCTCAATCCCGAGCAGGTGCAGCTAAGCGACAACGCCATCCTCCAGATCATCCAGCGCTACACCCGCGAGGCCGGGGTGCGCAACCTGGAGCGCGAGATTGCGTCCGTATGCCGCAAGGTGGCCAAGAAGGTCGTCTCCGAGGGTGGCCAGAAGGACCAGTCCGTCCGAGTGACCCAGAGCGCGGTTGAGACCTATCTGGGCGTGCCCAAGTTCCGCCACGGCCTGCCCGAGGACCGCGACTACGTGGGCCTGGCCAACGGCCTGGCCTGGACCGAGGTGGGCGGCGACGTGCTCACCACCGAGGCCATGGTCATGCCCGGCCGGGGCAAGCTCATCATCACCGGCAAGCTGGGCGAGGTCATGCAGGAGTCGGCCCAGGCCGCGCTCTCCTACGTGCGCGCCCGGGGCCGCGCCCTGGGTCTGCCCCAGGATTTCTACCGGGCCGTGGACCTGCACATCCACGTGCCCGAGGGCGCCATCCCCAAGGACGGCCCCTCCGCCGGCATCACTTTGGCCACCGCGCTGACCAGCGCGCTGACCCGCATACCCGTGCGCGCCGACCTGGCCATGACCGGGGAGATAACCCTGCGCGGAAGGATTCTGCCCATCGGCGGCCTGCGCGAGAAGGTCCTGGCCGCCCACCGGGTGGGCATCAAGAAAATCCTCATCCCCAAGGACAACGAGAAGGACATCAAGGAAATCCCGGCCAAGGTCCTCAAAGAGGTGGAGATCGTCCCCGTGGAACACATGGACGAGGTGCTTAAATTGGCCCTGGCCCTGGAGGACCCCTCCTGCCTCTTCAAGGAGCCGGCCGAGCCCTATTGCATCCCGGCGGCCCTGCCCGCCGAGGGCGGCGCCGGCGAGGTGCTGGCGCATTAAACCGTCTTTTCGCGCGGCGGCGGGCAATGCCCCTTGACATACTCCGCCCCGCTTGATAAATAGATTTGCCCTGCCGGGGCGCGACCCCACCGGGGCCGGGTGCTTGAGAATGCGGGGGCCGGGCCTGATAGAGGCAGGCCGAAGCGAACGTGGGCGGGTAGCTCAGTTGGGAGAGCATCGGCCTTACAAGCCGGGGGTCACAGGTTCGAGTCCTGTTCCGCCTACCAGCTCGTTACCCGGGCCGGCGGGGCGAAACGGGAAAAGACGAAAATAGGGGAACAGATTCCCCACGGTGAAATAAGCGGGGGCGTAGCTCAGTTTGGTTAGAGCGCCGGCCTGTCACGCCGGAGGCCGCGAGTTCGAGCCTCGTCGTCCCCGCCAGTATAAGCAGGGGCCAACCGGAAACGGTTGGCCCCTGGTCTTT
>CAZLSD010000096.1:0-11028 GCA_964561775.1 uncultured Desulfarculus sp.
GCCTGCACCTGCACGACGTCGCCGCCCACGACCGCCTGGAGGCGGCCGTGGGCGGCGACGTCGTGCAGGTGCAGGCGAGCGATCCCGCGGCCAGGCAGGCGCGCATCGTCGAGCGCTTCGGCGTGACGCCGCAGCTCGTCGACGGGACGCTGCGCCTGGAGCACCTGCGGGGGCACGAGCTGGTGCGCGACCTCGTGGAGGCGTTCGGCGCGGACATCCTCTCCATCACGTTCGGGCGGCCCACCCTGGAGGACGTGTTCGTGCACCGCATCCTGGAGCGGGAGCGCAAGGAGGCCTCGTCATGAACATGCGGCGCGTGACCGCCCTGGCCTACAAGGAATGGCGCGAGATACTGCGTGACCGCCTGTTCCTGGCCCTGGCCTTCGTGGTGCCTGCCTCCCTGATGCTGGTCTTCGGCTATGGCCTCACCCTGGACGTGGAGCATATCCCCTTCGCGGTGGTGGACCACGACCAAAGCGCCTTGAGCCGGGATTACCTGAGCCGCTTCACCGGTTCGCGCTACTTTGACTTTCAAGGGGCCGTGGCCAACGAGCGCGCGCTGGAGCCGCTTTTGGCCGACAGCCGCATAAGACTGGCCATCGTGGTGCCGCCCCGCTTCGAGGAGAGCCTGCTGGCCAACCGGCCGGTGGCGGTGCAGACCATCATCGACGGCACCTTTCCCTTCCGCACCTCCAGCAGCAAGGGTTACGTGGTGGCCATCAACGCGGCCTACAACCGCGAACTGCTAAGCGGCTACATCGCGAGGAGCCTGGGCGTGCCCCTGGAACAGGCCGCCGCCATGGCCCAGCCGGTGGGGGCGCGCATCCGCTATCTCTACAACCAGGAGATGAAGAGCATCTGGTCGATTGGGGCGGCGCTGATGATGCTGGTGTTGATGATCACGCCGCCCTTCCTGACCGCGCTGGGGGTGGTGCGCGAAAAGGAGAACGGCTCCATCTACAACATCTACGCCTCCACCGTTACCCGCGGCGAGTTCCTGGCCGGCAAGCTTTCGCCCTACGTGGGCATCTCCATGCTCAACTTCCTGGTCCTCTGGCTAATGGCCTGCGGCATGTTCGGCGCGCCCTTCAAGGGCGATCCGCTGTTCTTCATCCTGGCCTCGCTGATATACGTGACCTGCACCACCGGCATCGGCCTGTTGGTCTCGCTCTTCGTGCGCACCCAGGTGGCGGCCATGCTGCTCACGGTCGTCGTCACCATCGTGCCCTCGGTGCTCTACTCCGGCCTCCTGGTGCCCATCGCCTCCATGGACGCCGCCGGGCAGCTGGAGGCCCACCTGTTTCCCGCCATGTATTACGCGGACGTGGCCCTGGGCAGCTTCCTCAAGGGCGTGGGGCTAAAGGACCTGTGGGGCAAGGCGGCCGCCCTGCTGGCCTATGTCGTCCTGCTGTGGAGCGCCAGCTTCTACATGTTCCACAAGAGGCCCAGATCATGAACGGCCATCCCGCCGAGAGGCTGACAAGACTGGGGCTGTGGTGGTCGCGCCTGGTGGCCATGACGGTCAAGGAGCTTATCCAGCTGGGGCGCGACACCCTGCTGCTTTTTGCCATCGCCTATCTGTTCATCTTCGATGTCTACATGGCGGGCAACGTCAGCATGCAGTTGAACAGCGCCCTGGTGGTGGTGCACGACGCCGATCACAGCGCCTCCTCGCGGGAGCTGGTCTACGCCTTCCGCGAGCCCCACTTCAGGCTGGGCGGCGAGGTGCTGGACAACCGGGCCGGACAGCGCCTCTTGGACCAGGGGCAGGCGCTCATGGCCCTCTCCATCCCGCCCAATTTCGAGCGGGACATCTTGAAGGGCGATCAGGTGGACGTGCAGGCGCAGGTGGACGCCAGCAACACCGTGCTGGGCTTTCTGGCCTCCAGCTACACCTCGCAGATAATCGGGCGGTTCAGTTTCGAGCGGGCCCTGGAGCGCCTGGGCCTAAGCGAGCGCTCGCTGCGCAACGTGCCCATGATCAACGACCAGCACCGGATATGGTACAACCCCAACCAGGAGGACGCCTGGTTCATGCCCATCTCCGAGCTGCTGACGGTCATCACCATCATGGCCATCATGCTGCCCGCCGCCGCCGCCGTGCGCGAAAAGGAGCGCGGCACCATCGAGCAGCTGCTGGTCTCGCCCCTGACGCCCCTCCAGATCATGCTGCCCAAGGTGCTCTCCATGACCCTGGTGATCCTGTTGGGCGCCGCCGTGGGGCTGTTCGTGGTGTTGCAGGGCATGTTCGGGGTGCCCATGAAGGGCAGCCTTGGCCTGTTCTTCGCCCTGACCACCCTCTACACCGTCACCACCGCCGGGCTGGGGCTCTACATCGCCACCTTGAGCCGCAACCTGGCCCAGGCGGCCCTGCTGGTCATCCTGGTGCTGATGCCCATGCTCTTCCTCTCCGGGGCCTGGACCCCGCCCGAGGCCATGCCCTATGGCATGCGCCTGGCCATGTACGTCTCGCCGCTCTACTACTTCATCGAGATGGGCTACGCCATCATGCTCAAGGGCGCGGGGCTGGATGTGCTGTGGGATTCGCTGCTGGGCTTGGCGCTCTTGGGCCTGGCCATCCTGGGCTTCGGCGTCTGGCGTTTCGAGCGGCAGTTCAAGTGAAGGGCGGCCGCCGGCCGCGGGGATGATCCCTGACCGGGCGGGCCGCCGGTGGCGCTAGACCATGGGCGTTTGTCCGGGAGCTCCTGGTCCGTCCAGGGGAGCGGGCAGGGTGGTCACCGGCAGGATGACGGAAAAGACCGAGCCCTGGCCCTCGCGGCTGCTGGCGGTGATGCGGCCGCCGTGCCTGGCCACGATGCCCTGGGAGACGCTGAGCCCCAGTCCGGTGCCCTTGCCTTTGGTCTTGGTGGTGAAGAAGGGGTCGAAGATGGAGCAGAGCACGTGCTCCGGAATGCCGGCTCCGTGGTCGATGACCTTGACCGCCACGTAGTTGGGCTCGTCGGCGGGCGACACCAGCACCTGTATCTTGCCTCCCTTGGGCGAGGCGTCCATGGCGTTGAGCAGGAGGTTGAGGAAGACCTGCTGGAGCTGCTGAATGTCGCCATGCACCCGGGGCAGGTTGTCGGTGGCGCTGAAATCAACCTTGATGCCCGAGATCTTCAGCTGGTTGCCGGCCAGATGGATGGTGTCGGTCAGCAGGCGGCCCAGGTCCAGGGGCTCCACCTGCGAGCCGCTCTCGCGGGCGAAGTCCAGCAGATTCTTGATTATCTTCTGCGCGCGTCCGGCCTGGGAAACCAGGTCTCCCAGCATCTCCCTACGCTCGCCGTCGTCTAGGTTCTGGTCGTCCTCCAAAAGGGCGTGGGCGGTCAAGGTGATGTTGTTCAGAGGGTTGTTCAGCTCGTGGGCCACCCCGGCGGTCAGGGTGCCCACGGCCCGCATCTTGTGCGACTGCACCAGCACCGCCTCGTGCCTCTCCAGTTCCTGCATCATGTGGTTGATGGCCACGGCCAGGTCGGTGAACTCGTCGCGCCAGCGGCGCACCGGGGTGATGGGGGTGAAGTCGCCCACGGCGATGCGCCTGGCATAGCCCTGAAAACGGTTGATGGTGCCCAACAGGCTGCTGCCCAGGAAATAGGCGATGTAGATCATGAAGACCGAGGCCACCCCGAAGGAGATGAGGTGGATGACCCGCGAGCGGGCGATCATCTTGGCCAGGGCCGCCTTTTCCTGGTTCATCACCTCCTGGGCGAAGGCCACCATCTCCTGGCCGTGGCCGCGCACCTCCAGCTCGATCTCCTTGCGCCGCTGCTCCCGGGCCGGCCCCGGCGGCTCGCTCTCCAGGGCGGCCAGCCGGTTGAGGAGTTCCTCGTAGCGCCGCAGGTGGGGTACGATCTTGCCGCTGGATTTCTCGCCGGCCACCCGCATCAGCTCCTCGGAGTTCTTGTCCAGGATGGTCTTGGCCAAAAAGGCCTGCTCCAGGGCGTCCTGCAGGTTGGTGCCGTAGAGGAAGTAGTTCTTCTCATAGCGCCTAGCCTGGGTGATTTCCATGACGTATTCGCTGGCGATCTCCAAAAAGCGCATCTTGCCTTCCACCATGTAGATGGTGACCACCAGCGAGGTGACCATGCCCAGGGCGAAGAGGAAGGCCAGAAAGAAGCCCAGGAATATCTGGAGGCGGAAGCTGAAGCTGGGGCGGTCCAGCAGGGCGCGTAGGGCGGCCTCGGCTCCTTTAAGCCTTTCATAGCGGCCGCCCCCGCTGGCGGAGGTTCCCTCCGCGCCCTGGGCGCCGGGCGGCGTTTCCTGGCTGAACGGCATATGCCTGGCCTTTCCTGCTGGGGAGGTCTTCAGGCCCCCATGGTCTGGCCCAGCGGCGCGCCGGCCTGGGCGGCGAGGGCCTGGGCGGCCTTCTGCACCGCCACCCGCAGCTCCTCGGGGGTGAAGGGCTTGGCGATGAAGTCGAAGGCCCCCTTGTCCATGGCCTTGCGGGCCAGGCTCATCATGGCGTAGCCGGTGATCATGATGACCTTGGTGCGGGCGGACTTGGCCGCCGCCGCCTCCAGCACCTGCAAGCCGTCGATCTCGTCCATGCGCACGTCGGTCACCACGATGTCGAATTCCTTGTCCGCGATGCGTTGCAGCGCGGCGCGGGGGTCGTCGAAGACCTCCACCCGGCAGCCCACCTTGGCCAGGGCCGGGGCCAGGCGCTTGCCCACGATGGGCTCGTCGTCGAGCACCAGGACTTCCAGCGTATTTTCCATCTTATCATCCTCCCGGCGGTCTCCCGCACGCCCATGATGCCACGGATTGGGTCCCTGGGGGCTGGCCCAATGGCGGCCGCTCAACTGCCTCAGCGCATGGACTCCGCCGCCGCCTGGAAGTAGTCCGGGATGATCTCCACCTCCAACGCGGCCACGCCCTGCTGGGCCGCGGCCAGCTGCCGGGCCAGGGCCAGCTTCTTCTCCTGGTCGCGGCGCACCGCCTGCACCCTGACCTTGACCAGACCCGCGCGGGCGTTGACCTGCGCCTCGGGCAGGCTGTCCACCAGGGCCGCCCGCACGGCGGCGGCCAGGGCCTTGTCCGCCAGCAGTTGGCGGGAAAAGGTCATGGGCTGGAAACGCTTGTGGCCGGCCGTGTCGGCGATGAGGCGGATGGCCTGATCCTGGCCGATCTGGGCCAGGTTGATGGTGAGGTCGAATATGTCCGGGTCGGTCTCCCGCTTGCGATAGGCCTCTTCCGCCAGGCGGGCGCAGGCCTCGTCCTGGCGGCGCAGGCCCTTTTCCGCCGCGGACCGGCTCAGACCCTCCTGCTGGGCCTTGGCCGCCACCCGCTGGTCCCAGGGCTTGAGCAGGCGCGCCTTGAGCACGTGGGAGACCCCGTTAAGGTAGAGGTGGGCGCCCAGGCCCCAGCACACCGCCTTGTCCGGGCCCAGGCCGGCCAGCACCGCGGCCTCCAGGTGGGCCAGCAGACGGGGGCGCTCCTTGGGGCTGATGCCCAGCAGGGGAGCCTCCCGGCCCAGGGCGATGGCCAGGCGGCCGGGGGAGGCCTTGCTCTCCCGGGCCACCCGCTCCAGCAGTTCCGGGCCCAGGGCGCAATAGCCCAGTCTCTTGGCCACGCCCTGGGCTATCTCGCGGCCTTGGGCATAGGGCCAGGCCGACACCAGGATGATGGACATGGCGACCTTCCTTTCCTTCTATGTTGGCATGTCGGCGGCCCGCTGGGCCAGCGGGGCGTCCAGGGACAAACCCAGTTCCTGGACCGCGCGCGCCACCGCCTCGCGCAGGTCCGCCGGCTTGAAGGGCTTGGCGATGAAGTCGAAGGCTCCCTTGGCCAAGGCCTCGTGGGCCACCTCCAAGGTGGCGTAGCCGGTGATCATGATGACCTTGGCCCGGGGCCACAGCTGGCGCACCTTCTCCAGCACCGCGATGCCATCCAGCTTGTCCATGCGGATGTCGGTCACCACCACGTGGAACTCGGTCTGGGCCAGACGGGCCAAGGCGGCGTCCGGGTCAACGAAGCACTCCATGGCGCAGCCCATCTTCTCCAGGGCCGGTCCCAGGCGCTTGCCCACGATGGGCTCGTCGTCCACCACCATCACGCGCACGCTGCCGCTCATGGCTCACCTTCCTTTATCTGGAGGCCGATTCCGCCGGGTTGCCGGAAAAGGCTATGGTGCGCTTCAAACGCAGGCGCTGGCGATAGGCCTTCATCACGTTGTAGAGGATGATGCCGGTGCCGGCGATGCCGCTGGCGAAGAGCAGGGCCTTGCTGGCCCCGTTGAACCAGGGGTCCCAGGCGGCGTCCAGGCCCAGGATGCCCATCTGGCGCAGGTAGACCGGGATGGCCAGGCCGCGGCTGAAGACGCACAGGATGATGATGACCCCGGTGACCAGGCGGATGTAGCGTTCGTTGACCACCTTGACCCCGTAGACCCCCAGGTGCACCCCCACCAGGGAGCCCAGGTAGAGCAGCAGGGTGAGCCGGATGTCCACATAACCAGCCCAGGCGTAGTTCAAGGCCCCGAAGGCCCCCATGAACATGGCCAGGTACAGCTCGGTGCCGGCGGCCACCGCGGTGGGGATGCCGAAGACGTAGATCATGGCCGGCACCCCGATGAAGCCGCCCACCCCGATGGTGCCGGCCAGATAGCCGGTGGCCAGCCCCACCAGCAGCAGGATCCACAGCGACACGCTGACGTCGGCCACCTTGAAGTGGATCATGGGCTTCAGGTTGAACCGGCCCAGGAAGTCGGCGATGGCCCGCGAGGGGCCGGCCCCCTCCTCGCCCTTGCCCAGCACGTCCTTGAGCATGGAGATGGCCACCGCGGTGAGGATGCCCACGAAGACCAGGCTTATGTAGAGGTTGGCCCCGGCGCCCTTGTCCGCTCCCTGCTCGCCGCCGCTCTCGAAAAGCAGGCTGGAGAGCCAGACCGCCAAGCGGATGCCGGCGGCGGCGGTGAGCAGGAGAAACAGGGCCAGCTTCTTGTCCACGTTGCCCATCTCGCCGTGCTTGTGGCTGCCCACCATGGCCTTGCCGAACTTGTGGGTGATGTTGCTGGCCACCGCCACCACGCCTTGGACCCCCAGGTTCATCATGCCCGGGGTCATGAAGAAGGCTCCGCCGCTGCCGATGAAGCCGCTAAGGATGCCGCCGATGAAGCCCAGCACCACCACCTGGATGGCGCTGGCCCAGTCCAGTTGCACGAAAAGCTCAGCCAAGATCGGGTCCATGTCCGTCTCCTGTCCGCCGGCAAGGCCGCCGGCTTGCCGGTCTTATTCAAAGCGCAGCCACTTGAAGAGGGAGCCGGTGGCTCCGCCGTAGAGATAGGCCACCAGGGGCACGAAGCAGACCATGACCGCGGTGGCGGCCACCCGCATGGTCATGCCCTGGGGAGCGCCGAAGAACCTGACGATGGGCTCCTCGAACATGAACACCAGCCCGTAGATGAGCACGGTGAGCAGGGCGAACAGAGCCAGGCGGCTTTTCTGGGCCGGGCCGAAAAGGTACTTGGCTTGCAGGTCCTGCTGGGCGATGACCGGCATGTTGACGTTCTCGGTGATGAAACCGGAGAGCTCCCGGCACAGGCGGGTGCGCACCACCGCCGGTTTGGCGGCGAACAGCTCTCCCACCATCACCAGGGAGTAGCGCGGCGCGGCCTTGATGGCGTTGACCACTTCCTGGCTTCCTCCGCGTATGGCGCGGCTGCCGCCGAACAGGCGCATGCCGATGAGCCGCTCGCTGGCGGCGGTCAGGCCCTGGTCGGCCAGGGCGGGGCGCTCCTCCACGTCGTCGGCCACCCCGCCGGTGGGGTCCTGGGCCTTGGGCAGGCAGGCCAGGCCCAACTCCGCCGGGGGGACGGCTTCCGTCGCGCGGGGCTGCTCACCGTCGGCGGGCAGCAGTTGCGCCAGTTCCACCGCCGCCCCCCAGCGCTGGGCCAGGTCGGCCACCTGGGCGAAGATGGCCGAGTCGGGATCAAAGGTCTCGGCCAGCCACATGAGGTTGCTTAAGGCCATGGTGCAGACCACCTCGCGCGCGCCCTTGAGGGCGGCCAGGGCGGCGGCGATATCCCCGGCCAGGGCGGCCTGGGCCGGCATGTAAGTGACCGTGACCCGTCCCTGCTGGGCCGAGACCCCCAGGTCCAGGGCGGCGGTGCGTTCGTCGCGCCCCAGCAGGTCGCGGGCGCGGGCGGCCAGGCAGAGATCGTCCAGCAGTTGGCGTGAGGCGGGGGTCGGGCGGAAGTCGGGCAGTTGGGCCATGGAGCAGATGGCGGCGGCCGCGCTTTCCAGGCTCATGCGCCCCAGGTTGAGCACCAGGTCAAAGCCGCCCAGTTCCTCCATCTCCGCGCCATGCACATAGTGCACCCAGCGCCCCACGTCCTGGCGCAGGCTCTCCTGGTACTGGCGGGCCTTGTCCAGGCTTAGGTTCAGCCGCTCCATGGTCTGGCGCAGTTGCTGCTCGCCGTCGCTCAGCAGGCGCACCCGCAGCACGTGGGAGACCCCGGAGAGGAGCAGGTTGCCCGCCCGGCCGTGATAGACCAGGTCGTCGCTTTGCCCGGCCCGCTGGCAAAGAGCGGCGGTGATGAAGGCCAGGTAGCGGGACTTGAGGCGGGCCAGGCGCTCGCGGGGGGTGCTCTGCTTGAGCACCGCCACCTCCAGCTTGCCCACCGGGATGCCCGCCTGGGTGGCCTGCTCCACCAACTCCTCCCGGCTGGCCTGGCGGCAGCCCAGCTTGGCGGCCAGGTTTTGCGCCAATTCGCGGCGCAGCCCCTCCATTTCGCAAGATATGATGACTATGGCCATCCTAGGCTCCTTGCCGCCGGCCCCGGCAATCGGCGGCCGGGCTCCGGATGGGGGTTAATCAATCCCGTGTTCTGTTCGCCAAGGAAAGGGCCTGCCCGGCGGGGTCCGGGGAGGCGGACTTGCTCTGCACGCTAAGCAGCGGGCACTCCAGGCTGGCCGCCACCTTGGCCAGCCAGTGGCCCCGGCCTCCCCGGCCGGCCTCGGGCAGCACAGGGCCGCTGCCCCAGACCAGCACGTGGAAGGGCGGCCGCTCGGCCAGGAACTTCAGCAGCTCCTGGGCCGGGTCCCCCACCCTCACCGCCGCCGAGATGGTGACGCCCTGGGCGATGAGCCCGGCCACCAGCTCGCGCAACACCACCCCGGCCCTCTCCTCCAGGTCGCTGACCCGGTGGCGTTTGCTGCCCAGGAGCGCGCTGTCCTTGAAGCTCATCTCCACCAGCATCAGCAGGGAGACTTCGCAGTCCATACGCCGGGCCAGTTCGCGGGCATAGGCCACCGCCTGGGGCAGCACCTGCTGGTTCTCGAAGATGAGCAAGGCGCGTTGAAACATCCCGGTACTCCCTGCCAAAAACGGCTCGCCGCCTAGACCACGCAACAAGCGGGCCAAGCAGCAAAGAAGGCAACATGCTTGAATTATTGGCTTAATCTCTAAACACCGGAGCAAGTTCCGGGAATGGCTTGTAGCGAAAACGAACGCGCCCGCCGCCAGTCAAGGCGCGGCATGTCACGTAAGCAGGCGGGGAATGGCATGTGGCGAAAACGAACGCCGGTGTGGCGAAAGCGAACGGGTCAGGTCAGGTTGAACTTCTTCATGCGCCGCCAGAGGGCGGCCCGGTCCATGCCCAGCAGGCGCGCGGCCTGGGTGCGCGAGCCGCCGCAGCGCTCCAGGACCAGACGCACATAGTCGCGCTCTACCTCCTCCAGGGTGGGCAGGCTCCGGTTGGGCTCCTGGTACTTGCGCAGCCTCAGCTCGGCCAGGTCGGGGGGCAGGTGGCTGGGCCGGATGACCTCCTCCTGGGCCAGCACCAGGGCTCGCTCCACGATGTTCTCCAGTTCGCGCACGTTGCCCGGATAGGCGTACCCCTCCAGCAGGGCCATGGCCTCTGGGGAGAAGCCCCGCACCCGCTTGCCCATGCGCCGGCTGAGACGGTGCAGGAAGTGGTAGGCCAGCAGGGGTATGTCGCTCCTGCGCTCGCTAAGGGGAGGCAGGTTGAGGGTGACCACGTTGAGGCGGAAGTAGAGGTCCTGGCGGAAGGCCCCCTGGGCGGCGGCGGCCTTCAAATCCCGCGCCGTGGCCGCCACCACCCGCGCGTCCAGGGGGATGGCCCTGGTGCCCCCCACCCGCAGCAGTTCGCGCTCCTGCAGGACCCTAAGCAGCTTCACCTGCATGGACAGGGGCATGTCGCCAATCTCGTCCAGGAACAGGGTGCCCCCCTGGGCCGCCTCCAGCAGGCCGGCCCGGGAGCTGTCCGCCCCGGTGAAGGCCCCCTTTTCGTGGCCGAACAGCTCGTTGGCGATGAGATCCTCGCTGAAGGAGCCGCAGTTGAAGGCCAGGAAGGGCTTGGCCCGCCGAGGGCTGAGGGCGTGGATGGCGCGCGCGGCCAACTCCTTGCCCGTGCCCGAGGGCCCCTCGATGAGCACGTTGCAGTCGGCGGGGGCGATCCGGGCCAGAACCTGCTCCACGCGCACCATGCCCGCGCTAAGCCCGATCATCAGTGGAGGGCCGGAGGTTCCGGCCTCCAGTTCCCGCGCCTGGCGGCGCAGGCGTATCAGCTCCAAGGCCCGCTCCACCTGCCGCCGCACCTCCTCCAGGTCCAGGGGCTTGGCCAGGTAGTGGAAGGCCCCTTGGCTCACCGCCTGCAAGGCGTTGGGCACCGAGGCGTAGCCGGTGATGAGTATCACCTCCAGCTCCGGCCAAAGGCGCTTGGCCTGGGCCATGAACTCCAGGCCGTCCAGGTGGGGCATGCACAGGTCGCTGAGCGCCAGATCGAAGGGCTCCTGGCGCAGACGCTCCAAGGCCCGCACCGGGTCGCTGTAGGTGGCCACCTTGTGGCCGTCCTTTTCCAGCAGACGCCGCAGCGATTTGAGCGCCACCTCCTCGTCATCGACGACGAGCAGCCGGGCGGGTTCCAGGCTGGCGGGTCTGGTCTTTTCATCGGGCATGGCGCGGACCACCTTGGAGCGGGGTATTCCTGCTCGCCTGCGGGACAAGCCCATTCTGGCCCTTTCGGCGTCCGGGGTCCAGAGGGCGCTGGCAAAGCAACGGCGGCGC
>CAZLSD010000097.1:0-10950 GCA_964561775.1 uncultured Desulfarculus sp.
AAAAGGGTTTCCCCCCAAGAACCCAGCCCCATCTCAACGGAGACGCCATGTCCGACGAGCCCCAGCGTTGCGCCTTGTGCCTTTTTTGCGAGGAGGTGGCGGCGGATCACATCCGCTGCACCAACGCCGACGTGGCCCAGGACTCGGGCTGGGACGAGACCTACATGACCCAGGGCTATCTGGACTTGCCCCTGTTCCGCGCCGGTCAGGAGCCTTGCTTCTGGTTCGTGCAGCGCCGCTAGCCCGGCGGCCCCGGCCGGCAAGGCGTCTATTATCTTCATCCCGGAGCAGCCAACGTGCGCGAGCTTTGCATAACAAACGGAACCATCCTGACCATGGACAGCCGGGGCTCCATCATCGCCAACGGCGCGCTGCTGACGCGGGATTCACGCATCGCCTACGTGGGTCCGGCCAAGGACCTGCCGCCCGCGCCGCTGGCCAGGGTGCTGGACGCCAAGGGCGGGCTCATCCTGCCCGGATTCATCAACTGCCACACCCACGCGGCCATGACCTTGCTGCGCGGGCTGGCCGACGACCTGCCCCTGGAGACCTGGCTGACGGAGCACATCTTCCCGGCCGAGCGCAACCTGACCGCCCAGGCCGTTTATTGGGGCACCCTGCTGGGCTGCGCCGAGATGATAAAAAGCGGCACCACCAGCTTCTGCGACATGTACCTCTTCGCCTTTGAGGCCGCCCGCGCCGCCGACGCCGCCGGCCTGCGCGCGGTGGTGGGCGAGGTCATCTACGACTTCCCCTCGCCCTCCTACGGCGAGCTGGACAACGGCTTCAAGGTGAGCGAGGAACTGATTCGGACCTATCAGGACCACCCCCGCATCAGTGGGGCGGTGATGCCGCATGCCCTCTACACCTGCTCGCCCCCGCTGCTGGAGCGGGCCGGACGCCTGGCCGCCGATCTGGACGCCGACATCAACCTCCACCTGGCCGAGACCAAAGTCGAGACCAAGACCGTGCTGGAGCGCTACGGCCGCCGGCCCCTGGCCCATTTGCAGGACCTGGGCCTGGTCAACTCCCGCCTTTGGGTGGACCACGCCGTGGACTTAAACCAGGGCGAGATGGAGGTCATGGCCAGCGCCGGGGTGCGGGTGGCGCTTTTGCCCGAGTCCAACATGAAGCTGGCCAGCGGCCTGGCCGATCTGCCGGCCATGCTGGCGGCCGGGATCAAGACCGGTCTGGGCACCGACGGCTGCGCCAGCAACAACGACCTGGACATGCTGGGCGAGATGGCCTCCCTGGCCAAGGTTCACAAGGGCGTGCGTCAGGACCCCTCCCTGGCCCCGGCCGCCACGGTGCTGGAGTTGGCCACCCGCCGGGCCGGAGAGGTCTTTGGCCAGGACGGCCTGGGCTATCTGGCCCCGGGAGCCCTGGCCGACCTCATCGTGGTGGACTTGGACCGCCCCCATCTGACCCCTCTGTACAACCCGGTCAGCCAGCTGGTCTACGCGGCCCAGGCCAGCGACGTCATCCACAGCGTCTGCCACGGCCGGGTGCTGATGGAGGATCGCGTGCTCACCACCATCGACGAGGAGGAGGTCGTGGCCCGCGCCTTGGAGGAGAGCGCGCGCATGACCGGACGGGAGGCGGCCTGATGCCTGGCGATCTGCTGGTGATTAACGGCCGGGTCTGGGCCGGCCAGGGGCGGGAGTGGCGATCCGGCGCGGTGGAGATCAAGGCCGGGCGCATAACCTACGTGGGTCCCCAGGCGGACCATGTCTCGGACCTGCCGCCGGAGCGCACCATCGACGCCCAGGGCGGCCTGGTGCTGCCCGGGCTGGTCAACGCCCACGCCCACGGGGCCATGACCCTTTTTCGGGGCCTGGCCGACGACCTGCCCCTGGAGACCTGGCTCAACCAGCACATATTTCCGGCCGAGGCCCGCTGGGTGGACCCGGAGATGGTGGAGCTGTGCACCCTGCTGGCCGCCGGCGAGATGCTGCTCTCCGGCACCACCTGCGTGGCCGACTCCTACTTCTGCATGGAAGGCGGAGCCAGGGCCTATCTGCGGGCCGGTATGCGCGCGGTGGTGGCCCAGGGGGTCATCGATTTCCCCGCCCCCGGCGTCCCCGATCCCTCGCGCAGACTGGAGACGGGGCGGCGTTTCCTGGAGGAGTGGCGGGGGGCCAGCCCCCTGCTCACCCCCGGGCTCTTCGCCCACAGCGCCTACACCTGCTCTGGCGAGACCCTGCGCCAGGTGAGCGAACTGGCCGGCCAGATGGGCGCGCCCTGGTTCACCCACCTGGCCGAGACCCGCCAGGAAGTGGAACTCCTAAGGGAGCGCCACGGCCAGAGCCCGGCCTTTTACCTGGACAGCCTGGGGGTGCTCTCCGGTCTGACCGCCGCAGTGCACGGAACCTGGCTCAGCCGAGAGGAGATGGACCTGCTGGCCCAACGCGGGGTGGCGGTGGCGGCCTGCGTGGAGTCCAACATGAAGCTGGGCTCGGGCGTGGCGGATCTGCCCGCCATGCTGGCCGCCGGGCTGACCGTGGGCCTGGGCACCGACGGCCCGGCCAGCAACAACGACCTTTCCATGATCGGCGAGCTGGGTATGGCCGCGCGCCTGGCCAAGCTGAACGCCATGGACCCCACCGCCCTGCCCGCGGCCACGGCCCTGGAGATGGCCACCCGGGGCTCGGCCGCGGCCCTGGGCCTGGCCGGCGTGACCGGCAGTCTGGCCCCGGGCCTGGCCGGCGATCTGGTGGTGCTAAAAACCCGTCAGCCCCACCTGACCCCGCTGTTTGACGCGGCCTCGGCCCTGGCCTATCAGTGCCGGGGCGCGGACGTGCGCCACGTGGCGGTGGACGGCCAACTGCTGGTCAGGGAGGGACGGGTGGAGAGCTTCGACCTGGCGGCGGTGATGGCCGAGGTGCGCCAACTGGCCCGGAGGGTGTCGCAATAGTTAGGGAGGCCTGCCCATGCCTTTCAGAGCCAAGAAAATCGTGCCCTGGGTGATGGTGCTCCTGGCCTTGGCCTTCGCTGCCAGCCAGGATTTCTGGTGGTCGGATGGGGAGGACGTGCAGGCGCAGCTAAGCCGGCTGCGCAGCGAGAGGGAGGGGCTGGACAAACGGGTCAGCGAGCTGGAGATGGCCCATGGCCAGCTCCTGCGGGCCAGCCAACCCAGCAGGCCCCTTTTCCGCCTGGACCCCCTGGCCGGCTACAAGGACGTGAGCGCCAAGCAGCGCCTGCCCCGGGAGGCGGTGCGCCCCGGCGCGGCGGTCATCCTGGCCCTGGGCCAGTCCAACCTGGCCAACAACGAAGGCGGCCGCTACCTGGCCCGCACGGGGGTCTTCAACTTCAATTTCTTCGACGGCGGGCTCTATTCCGCCCACGACCCCCTGCTGGGGTGCAGCGACGAGCATGGCGGCGTGCTGGCCCGCCTGGGCGACAAACTGGTGGAGCAGGAGGTGTTTCCCCAGGTGGTGCTCATACCCCTGGCCGTCTCGGGCAGCTCCATACGCCATTGGATGGAGGAGGGCGGGCTGTTCCCGCGCGTGGAGCGGGCCAAGCGCCTGCTGGACGAGCAGGGCCTGGCCATCACCCACGTGCTGTGGCACCAGGGCGAGGCCGACGCCGACGATCGCTTCGCCGGGGCCATGCCGCGCCACCAATACCTGGTGCGTTTCCTCATGTTGATGCAGCGCCTGCGCGTCATGGGCATCGAGGCCCCGGTCTTCGTGGCCGTGGCCAGCATCTGCGGCAACCAGGGCAGCGATGAAATTCGCACCGCCCAGCGCCTGCTGCCCCAGATAATGCCCGACATCATCCAGGGCCCCGACACCGACAACTTAAGCGGCGAGGAGTACAGAGTGGGCGGCTGCCACCTTAACGACGCGGGCCTGGACCTCCACGCCCAGATGTGGGTCAACATCCTGGCCAGCCAGCGCGCCCGCTAGCGCCGCCGCGCGGGCCGCTCCAGGGAGGCCAAGCCATGTCCGCCAGCCCAGACAATCCCGCGACGCCGGCGGCGGCCCAGCCCCATCTGCTGCGCTCACTGGTGCAGCTCGGCCGGGCCTTGGCCGACCCGGCCCGTCCCCTGCCCCAGCGCCTGGGCCTGGCGGTGGCCGAACTGGCCCGCCTGGCCGGGGCCGAGCAGGCCTCCCTCATGCTGGTCAAGGATGAGGAACTGGTGGTGGCCGCGGCCAGCAACCAGGGGCTGGTGGGCTTGTCCACGCCCCTGGCCGAGGAGACCATCAGCACCCGGGCGGCGCGTTCCAAGCAGCCGGTCTTCGTGCCCGACCTAGAGGCCTCGCCCCTGGCCGCGCTCTCGCGCCAGGGCGGCCAGAGCGCCTACCGCACCGCCAGCCTGATCAGCCTGCCTCTCTTGGACGACGGCCAGGTGGTGGGGGTGCTCAACCTCTCCGACAAGGCCGGCGCGGCCAGCTTCGCCCAGGAAGACCTCTGGCTCATGCAGTCGGTGGCCGAGCAACTGGGCGGCCAGATACGCTTCTGCGCCCTGCACCAGAACCTGCAAGAGGCCTATGCCGGGCTCTCCCGCGCCCAGCGGGAAAAAGACGACCTGATGTACACCATCATCCACGACCTGAAGGCCCCCCTCACCGCGGCCCGAGAGATTTTGGGGCTGCTGGGCCAGGAGGGCGGCCTGGACCCGGAAGAGCGGGAGCGCTTCACCAGCCTGGCCCAGGCCGACCTGGACCTCTTGTGGCGGCGCGTCACCAACCTGCTGGATTTGACCCGCATGGACCAGGACCGCCTGCCCCTGACCCCGACGCCCTTGAACCTGGGCCGTCTGGCCGCCGAGGCCGCCCGCCGCCTGGAGCCGGCCTGCCGCCTGCGCCAGGTCAGCTTGGGCATGAGCCTGGACGACGACCCGCCGATCATGGCCGACGAGGACCTCTTGGAGCGCATCCTGGCCAACCTGCTGGACAACGCGCTCAAGTTCTCCACCCCCGAGGAGGGCGGCGGCGGCCGGGTGGAGGTCAGCCTGGGCCGTGAAGGCCCCTGGCTGGCGCTCCGGGTGATGGACAGCGGCCCCGGCGTGGACCCGGCCCTGGGGCAGGCCGTCTTCGAGCGCTTCACCCAGGGCCGCCCCACCCGGGGCTCCAGCGGCCTGGGGCTCTACTTCTGCGCGCGGGCCGCCCGCCTGCTGGGCGGGGAGATCGCCTACCACAACCTGCCCCAGGGTGGAGCCTGCTTCCGGCTCTTATTGCCCCTGGACGCCCCGCGGGCCTAGGGCCGTGGCCGCCCCAAGCCAGGCCGACATGGCGGCCGACACGGCGCGGGTCCAATCCCTGCGCGCCCAAGTCGAACGCCTGACCCGGCTCAAGGAGCGCCGCTCCACCGTGCTGGTGGTGGACGACATGCAGTCCATGCGCCTGCTCTTGGCCCAGGCCCTGCGCGCCCAGGGGTTTTCCCAGGTGCTGCGCGCCGCCGACGGCGAGCAGGCCTGGGGGCTCCTGGAGGCCCAGACCTGCGACCTGGCCCTGGTGGACTGGAACATGCCCCGGGTGGACGGGCTGACCCTCTTGGACCAGGTGCGCGAGCACCCCCTCCACCGCGACATGGTCTTCATCCTAGTCACCGCCGAGAGCCAGGACGTGAAGGTGATGCAGGCCGCCGAGGAGCGCCAGGACGCCTATCTCACCAAGCCGGTCAGCGCCGACAAGCTCTCCCGCCGCCTGGAACTGGTGCTCTCCCGCCGCCTGACCCTGGCCCAGGCCGAGCTGCTGGAGGCCCAGGGCCAGCCCGAGCAGGCCCTGGAGCTGCTGCTGGGCTTCTCTTCCCAGCAGCCCCGCCTGCTCTGGCCCTATTTCGGGCTGGCGGCCCTGCTGGCCCGCCAGGGGCGGGACGGCGAGGCCCAGCGTTGTTATCAGAGGGTGCTGGAGCTGGAGCCCCGGGCCGGCGGCGCGCTCTTGGGCCTGGGCCGCCTGCTGGAGGGTCAGGGCCAGCCGCGCCAGGCGCGCGCCGTCTTCCGCCAGGCCCTCAAACAAAGCCCCGGCTATCACCGGGCCAGCGACGCCCTGGCCGATTCCCTGCTGGCCGAGGGGCGCCGCGAGGAGGCCGCCCAGGCCCTGCTCCAGGCCGTGGCCCAGGAAGGCGGGCACAGCGCCGCCCGCCAGGAGCGCCTGGGCCGGCTCTGCCTGGAACTGGGCCGCCTGGAGGAGGCCCGGGACGCCCTGGGCCAGGCCTGGCGGCTAAAACCCGGCCGCCTGGACGGCCAGAGCGCCCTGCTGCTGGGGCAGACCTGCCTGCGCCTGGGCCAGGCCGGCCAAGCCCTGGAGCCCCTGGCCGCCGCGGCCCGGATCCTGGAGGGGCAGCCGGGCGGCCAGGCGGAGGCCCGCCAGGCGGCCCAGCTTTTGGGCCAGGCCCATCTGGCCCTGGGACAGACCGGGCAGGCGCGCGCGGCCTGGAGCCGCTTGCGGGATGACCAGAGCCGCGGCGTCCCGGCCCTGGAGCTGGAAAGGGACCTGGCCCTGCTCTGCCTAGAGATTGGCCAGCAAGGCGAGGCCCTGGCCCATCTGGCCGCCGGCCTCAACCTGGCCCTGGCCGACCCGGCCGGGCGGGAAGACCTGGAAAAGCTGTGCCTGAAAGCGGGGGGGCCATCCCTGCTGGAGCGGGCGCGCCAAATGGCCGCCGCCCAGCGCGAGGACGAGGCCCAGGCCGCCTGCCAGCGGGGCCTGGAATTGGTGGCCCAGGGGCGCTGGGACCAGGCCCGCGGCGAATACCGGCGCGGCCTGGAATTGGACCCCCATTCCGCCCGTCTGCGCTTCAATCTTGGCAAGCTGCTCTGGCGCATGGCCCAGCCGGCCGAGGCCCTGAAGGAGGCGGCGAGAGCCGCCCAGTTGGGGCTGGCCCAGGCCGACTGGGAGCTGATCGCCGAACTGGGGCGGCTGCTGGCGGCCCTGGGGCGGCTGGAGGAGGCGCGCCGCCTGCTCCAGGCCGGGCTGGAGCAGGCCCCCGGCGAGGAATGCCTTGCCCAGGCCCTGACCGCGGTGGAACTGGCGGCCCTGGCCCCTGATCCCGCCGCAGGCCCGCCCGCCTAATCCGGGGCCACGGCCCCTATCCCCGCCAGCTGGCGCAGGCTGCCCCCGCCCTTCTTGGCCAGGTCGTTCAGCATGCGTTGCAGGATCATGGCCGTGGTCAGGGCGTCGCCCAGGGCGGTGTGGCGCTCGGGCTGGGGCAGGCCGAAACGCCCGGCCAGGGCGTCCAGGCCGCAGCGCTTCTTGTCGGAGTTGATGCCGTAGGGGTCGGAAGGAAAGACCACGTTCTCGCACAGACGCAGGGTGTCCAGCACCAGGTTCTGCAAGGGAAAGCCGTAGCGCGCGCGCATGGTGCGGTTGATGAAGCGCAGATCGAAACTGGCGTAATGGGCCACCAGGATGTCACGCCCCAGATAGACCAGGAAGTCGTCGAAGGCCTCCAGGGCGTGGCGCGCCCCGGCCAGCATTTGGGGGGTGATGCCGTGCACCTTCACCGAGTCGGGCGAGACATCGCGTCCGGGGTTGATCAACTCGTGGAAGCGATCGCCCAGGCACACCCTGCCCTGGCGCACCCGCACCGCCCCCACGCTCACCACCCGATCGCGCAAGGGGTCCAGGCCGGTGGTCTCCAGGTCGATGACCACATAAGAGCAGCCCAGGGCCGGCGCGTTGGGCTCCAGCCCGGCCAGGGCCTCCAGGTTGGCGGCGGCCAGGGGAGGCAGCCGCCTCCCCCTTAGCCGCGTCTTCAATATCCAGTTTCTCAGCCGGGCCTTGAGCAGGCTCACCGCATCAGGCCTCCCACACCTCGGGTGTCAGCCCCGGCGGGCTCATGTACTCGATGCGCTGGGGCCTTATGATGACCACGCAGTAGTTGGGGTCCTCGGGGCCTTGGAAGTAGACCTTGAGCCCGTCGTGCCACAGGGCCTGCTTCTCCCCGGGGTCGGTGGAGACCTCGGCCCGGCCCACCACCTGCAACCAGGGATGCCCCATGTCCTCCATGGTGTTGCGCCCCAGCGCCAGGTGTACGTTGGGGTTCTTGCGGATATGCTCGATCTTGCGCGAGAGCAGGAAGGTGGCGAAGCGGAAGTTAAGCGCGGCGTCGGCCTGGGGCACCACGAAGCGCACCCAGGGCAGGCCGTCCTCGGTCAGCGAGGCCAGCGCGCCCAGGCAGGGCTCGGAGGCCACGGCGAAAATCTTCTGTCGCAGATCGCTCATCTATGCTTCCCCCTAGCGGCTTGGCCGGCCCCCCGGCGCGGGGATGGCCGGCGCGTGTGCTTGTTCAGCCTTGCAGGTTCTTGGCGGCGAAGTCCCAGTTAACCAGCTTGTCCAGCCAGTCCTTGATGTAGTCGCCCCGCCGGTTCTGGTAGTCCAGGTAATAGGCGTGCTCCCACACGTCGATGGTGATGAGCGGCTTCATGCCCTTGGTGATGGGCGTCTCGGCGTTGGCGGTCTTGAGCACGGAGAGCTTGCCCTCGCTCATAACCAGCCAGGCCCAGCCCGAGCCGAACTGGGTCAGCGCGGCCTGGCTGAACACCTCGCGGAACTTGTCATACCCCCCCAGGTCGGCGTCCATCTTGGCCAAAAGCGCCCCGCTGGGCTTGCCGCCGCCGCCCGGCTTCATGCTGTGCCAATAAAAGGTATGGTTCCAGACCTGGGCCGCGTTGTTGAATACGCCGGCCTGGGCCGGGTTGGCCGCGCTCTTCTTGATGATCTCCTCCAGGCCGGCGTTGGCCAGCTCGGTCCCCTTGATCAGGTTGTTGAGGTTGGTCACGTAGGCCGCGTGGTGTTTGCCATGGTGGAAGCTCAGGGTGGTGGCGCTCACCGTGGGCTCCAGGGCGGTGGCGGCATAGGGCAGGGCGGGAAGCGCGTGCTCCGCGGCCTGGGCCAGGCGGGGCGTGCCGGCCAGGCCAAGGCCGGCCAGACCAAGGCCGGCCAGCCCCACCGCTCCGGCGGCCATGAAATCGCGGCGGCTCATGCCCTGTTTTTTATCTTGCTCGGTCATGTCCGTTTCTCCTCGCCAGGGGCTCCTAGAGGTTCTTGGCGGCGAAGTCCCAGTTAACCAGCTTGTCCAGCCAGTCCTTGATGTAGTCGCCCCGCCGGTTCTGGTAGTCCAGGTAATAGGCGTGCTCCCACACGTCGATGGTGATGAGCGGCTTCATGCCCTTGGTGATGGGCGTCTCGGCGTTGGCGGTCTTGAGCACGGAGAGCTTGCCCTCGCTCATAACCAGCCAGGCCCAGCCCGAGCCGAACTGGGTCAGCGCGGCCTGGCTGAACACCTCGCGGAACTTGTCATACCCCCCCAGGTCGGCGTCCATCTTGGCCAAAAGCGCCCCGCTGGGCTTGCCGCCGCCGCCCGGCTTCATGCTGTGCCAATAAAAGGTATGGTTCCAGACCTGGGCCGCGTTGTTGAATACGCCGGCCTGGGCCGGGTTGGCCGCGCTCTTCTTGATGATCTCCTCCAGGCCGGCGTTGGCCAGCTCGGTCCCCTTGATCAGGTTGTTAAGGTTGGTCACGTAGGCCGCGTGGTGTTTGCCGTGGTGAAAGCCCAGGGTGGTGGCGCTCACCACCGGCTCCAGGGCCGTGGCGGCATAGGGCAGGGCGGGAAGGCTGAACTCGGCCATGCTTTGCTCCTTGTCGGGATTGATGAACCCCCCGGACCCCGAGGATCGGGGAATGCCTATCAATTAAGTGTAGCGCCAGAAATGGGCGCGGCACAACGGCCTTGTGCCGGCCTAAAGGCCCTAAACCGGACGCGGATTCTTTTTGCGCGCCCGGCTCTGGCGCTGGGTGCTGGGGGGCGTGGGCAAGAGCGGCAGGCCGGCGCTGGTGATGGCGTGCCAGAAGGCGCTGCGCACCCGGCGGTTGTCCCGGTGCAGGCCTTCCAGGAAACCGCGCAGGTTGGCGCGCTGGCCCTGGGTTGCCGAGGGGCAGCAGGGCGGCTGCACCGGCAGGCCTTCCTGGGCGGCGAAGCGGGTGGTCTGCTGGGCGCTCATCAGGGCCAGGGGGCGGATGACCACGATCTGGCCGCCGAAGAAGGGCTGCACCGGCAGCATGGTGGAGAGATTGCCGGCATAGAGCAGGTTGAGCAGGAAGGTCTCGAAGATGTCGTCCTGGTGGTGGGCCAGGGCCAGCTTGCGGCAGCCCAGGCGGTCGGCGGCCTGGAACAGCTCGCGGCGGCGGTGCATGGCGCAGAAGAAGCAGGGGCTGTTCTCGCGGTTCTCGGCGGTGTGGGCGCGGGGGCCGTAGTCGGTCTCGACGAGGTGGAACTCCACCTCCAGCTCCCGGCAGAAGCGCTCCAGGGCCTGGCTGTCCACGCTGTTAAAGCCCATCTCCACGTGCATGGCCTTGATGGTGAAGTCGATGGGCACCCGGCGGCGGCGCTGGGCCAAGAGCCAGAGCAGGGAGAGGCTGTCCTTGCCCCCGGAGAGCCCCACCAGCACGCCGTCGCCGTCTTGGATCATGGACCAGCCGTGCACGGCCTTGCCGCACAGGCTTATGGCCTGGCGCTCCACATAGGGCACGCCCCGGCTCACGAGGGTTCTTGACCGCCGGCCTTGGCCCCGGCCAGGGCCGCCGCGATGCGCTCCAGGCGGCTGGGCTGGGAACCCAGGCAGCGGTCCAGTTCCTCTTGGCTGTAATGGGCGGCCAGGAACTCATCCACGTCGAAGTGGCTCTGGAAGCACTCCCTGACCTTGGCGCAGGGCAGGCCGTTTTGCGCGCGGCGGCAATAGGCGAAGGCCATGGTCTGGCCCAGCTGGGGGCACCAGAAGTGGGTGGCCTGGTCGTGGCGGGTGATCTCGGGCTGGCTCATTCAAGCCTCCCCGGCTTGCCCGGCTTGCCCGGGCGGGCGGTCCAAGCCCGGCACGTAGGGCTTGATATCCAGCACTGGCGTGCCGTCCACCGCCTCCAGCCCCTCCACCAGCAGGCGCGGGCCGGCCGGGCCGCTCTGGATCTCCAGCAGGCGGGCCAGGGTAAGCCCCAGGGGGCAGGGGCGGTG
>CAZLSD010000098.1:0-10893 GCA_964561775.1 uncultured Desulfarculus sp.
GGGGGGAAACCCTTTTTGCAGCGCAAAAAGGGTTATCCGCACCCAAGCCTGCCTGCGACAGGCTTGGGGCCCGCGCCCCCCAAACCCCCCTTCCTAAAAAAGCGAGGGGTGGCGCTTGGAAGGCCATGGTAGGGCGGGTTAGTCAAGCGTAACCCGCCATCCCCTTATGCGTTTTTTGGAGTGGGGGTCTGGGGGCGAACCTTTTTTGCGGCGCAAAAAAGGTTCGCCCCCAGTTCTTGCTCCAGCAACTCACATTGGCCGGGCCGCCTTGGGCGATGCGGGGGCGGCAACGCGGCCTTGCCTGCGCATAGGCGTGATGCTAATATTCGTTATTTTGGCGAACCAGGCGGGCTGGCCAGCAGCCAACTCGTCCTTATAAGGCCTGATCCAAGAGCCCTCGGGCGGAGGCCCCATGAAATATTGGCGCAAACCCCTGGACCTGCCTGAAGTCCGGGTCAGCCGCGGCAAGGTGACGGTCATCAAGGACCGTTGCAAGGGCTGCACCTACTGCATCGAATACTGTCCCCGCCACGTGCTGGCGCTGGCCAAGGACTTCAATCGCAAGGGATACCACTACCCCGAGGTGGCCCGGCCTGAAGCCTGCGTGGGCTGCTGTTTCTGCCAGGCCATCTGCCCGGAGTTCGCCATCTACTCCGAGGATGCCTCGGCCGACGAATAAATACTCCAGGCGAACCAAAGGACTACAGGGCCGGGGTTGGGCGTCGGGGCCGCAACCCTTGCCGGGAGTGAGATAGTGGCTGGCAAGGCGGTTCTGAGCGGAACCCATTTCATGGACGGCGACGAGGCCTGTTGCGAGGGAGCGCTGGCCGCGGGCTGCCGCTTCTTCGCCGGGTACCCCATCACCCCGGCCACCGAGGTGGCCGAGCGCATGAGTAAGCGCCTGCCCCAGGTGGGAGGCATCTTCATCCAGATGGAGGACGAGATCGCCTCCATGGCCGCCATCCTGGGGGCCAGCTGGGGCGGGGCCAAGACCATGACCAGCACCAGCGGGCCTGGCTTCTCGCTGATGATGGAGAACATCGGCCTGGGCCTGTGCACCGAGACGCCCTGCGTGGTGGCCAACGTGCAACGGGCCGGCCCCAGCACCGGGCTGCCCACCCTGGTGGCCCAGGGCGACATGATGCAGGCCCGCTGGGGCTCCCACGGCCCCTACGAGGTCATCGCGCTCTGTCCCTCCTCGCCCCAGGAGATGTTCGACTTCACGGTGCGCGCCTTCAATCTCTCCGAGCGCTACCGCCTGCCGGTCTTCGTCATGGCCGACGAGGTGGTCGGCCACATGAGCGAGAGGGTGGTCATCCCGCCGGCCGAGGCCATCAAGCTGGTGGAGCGCAAGCGCCCCAAGGTGCCGCCGGCGCGCTATCTGCCCTATCACCCCGACGCCGACGGCGTGGCCCCCATGGCCGTGGCCGGCGATGGCTATCACATGCACGTCACCGGGCTGACCCATGACGAGCGCGGCTATCCGGTCATGGACGCCAGCGCCCAGGAACAGATGGTGGGTCGCATCGTGGGCAAGATCCGCAACAACGCCCACAAGATCATAAGCTACGACAAGCTTTATCTGGATGACGCCCAGTGGGTGGTGGTGGCCTACGGCATCAGCGCCCGCTCGGCCAAGGGCGCGGTGCAGATGGCCCGCGCCCAGGGGCTCAAGGTGGGCATGATCAAACTCAACACGGTCTGGCCCTTCCCCGAGGATTTGATGCGCGACCTGGCCGGCGGGGTCAAGGGCTTGGTCATGCCCGAGATCAACCTGGGGCAGGTGGTGCTGGAGCTGGAGCGGGTGGTGGGCGGCCGCTGCCCGGTCAAGCTGGTGCCCCACCCCGGCGGAGCCATCATCTCGCCGCGCACCGTGCTGGCCGCGCTGGAGCAGCTGGCCAAGGAGGGCAAATGAGCGCCAAGCAGAGCAACCCGGCGGCGGCGGCCCATCCCCAGGACCCCCTGCTGCGCACCGACCGCATCCCCCACATCTGGTGCTCGGGCTGCGGCATCGGCATCGTATTCAACGCGCTCATCACCGCCATCAAGAAATCGGGCGCGCCCTTGGACGACGTGGCGGTGGTCTCGGGCATCGGCTGCACTGGACGCCTGGCCGGCTACATCAAGCTGGACTCGTTCCACACCACCCACGGCCGGGCCATCCCCTTCGCCACCGGGCTCAAGCTGGCCCGGCCCCAGAGCAAGGTCATCGTGGCCAGCGGCGATGGCGATCTGCTGGCCATCGGCGGCAACCACTTCATCCACGCCGCCCGGCGCAACATGGATCTGACCATCATCTGCGTCAACAACTTCAACTATGGCATGACCGGCGGCCAGCAAGCCCCCTCCACGCCCTTTGGGGCCAAGACCACCACCAGCCCCCAGGGCAGCCCGGACGAGCCCTTCAACTTCTGCGCCCTGGCCGCGGCCTGCGGGGCCTCCTATGTGGCGCGCTGGACCGCCTTGCACATCCGTCTGCTCACCCAGTCCATCGTGGAGGCCATCCACAAACGGGGCTTCTCCTTCGTGGAGATTCTGGCCCCCTGCCCCACCGCCTTTGGCCGCCGCAACAAGATCAGGAGCCCCCTGGACCTGTTGCGTTTCTACTATGACCGCGCGGTGGTGGAGAACGGGGCCAATCCCTTCGAGGCGGTGATGGACTTCAAGGAAAAACTGGTGGTGGGCAAGTTCGTGGACATCGAGCGATCCACCTTCCTGGACGGCTACAAGCTCATACACGGGGGCACCTTGGGCGAATGGCCCGCCCTGGAGGTGGACGCCCCCGTGCCCGAGCAGCCGGTGATGAGGGGTTAGACCATGGCGCGCAAGCAGAAGGAAGAAACCCGCGTCATCATCACCGGCTTCGGCGGCCAGGGCATCGTGCTCACCGGCAGCATCCTGGGCAAGGCCGCCACCATCGGCGATGAGCGCCAGGCCACCATGACCCAGTCCTATGGACCCGAGGCCCGGGGCGGCTCCTGCAACTCCCAGGTCATCGTCAGCGACTTGGAGATAGCCTTCCCCTACGTGGAGAGCGCCCACGTGCTCATCTGCATGAGCCAGGAGGGGTACGAAAAAAACCTGCCCTCCCTGCTGCCGGGCGGGGTGCTCATCTGGGACACCGGTCTGGTCAAGACCGGCGACCACGACCCTTCCTGGCAGACCTATGACGTGCCGGCCACTCGCTTCGCCGAGGAGTTGGGCAACAAGATGATGGCCAACATCGTTATGCTGGGCTTCTTGGCCGCGGTCAGACCGGTGGCCACGGCCCAGTCCATCCGCGAGGCCATGCTAAAGGCCGTGCCCCCCCGCACCAAGGAGACCAACGACAAGGCTTTCCAGCGCGGTTTCGCCCACGGCGAGCAGCTGCTCAACAACCCCGGCGCGCAGGGCCAGCCGTGAAACGCGCCTCGGGCAAGAAAGCGCCGGAGCAGTCCGTGCTGCTGGTGGGTTCGGGCTATGGCGCGCTCAAGGTGGCCGAGGACCTGTGCCACTCCGGCATACCCGTCTCCTGGATCACCAAGAAACGCCATTTCCTGGAGCTGCCCCAGAGCCAGGAGCACGACCCGGCCTGGCCCCAGGACCTGGCTTATCAATTCCGTCCGCTATATCTGCGGGTGACGCGCAACCCCCTGGTGCGCACCTTCACCCGGGCCAGCCTGGAGTTAATCAGCCAGGATGCCCAGGGCTTCACGGCCGTGGTGCGAGAGCAGCCCCATTTCGTGGACTACGACCTGTGCACGGGCTGCAACCGCTGCCGCGAGGTCTGTCCCTTGGACAAGAGCAGCCACCCGCCGCTCACCCCCTCGCCAGCCTACTGCCCCTCGCGCGCCCTGGAGCTGGACAAGCGCGAACCCAGCCCCTGCCGCCAGGCCTGCCCCTTGGGGGTCAACGCCCAGGCCTACCTGGCCTTGACCGCGGCCGGCCGCTTCGCCGAAGCCCTGGCCGTGGTGCGCCGTGACAATCCCCTGCCCGGGGTCTGCGGCCGGGTCTGCCACCACCCCTGCGAGACGGCCTGCCGCCGGGGCGAGCTGGATCAGCCCCTGGCCATCCGCGATATCAAGCGCTTCCTCTTCGACCAGGAGGCCATCGCCGGCCAGGCCAGCCTGCCCGCGCCCGAACTGCCCAGCCGCGACGAGCGGGTGGCCGTGGTGGGTTCGGGGCCGGCCGGGCTTTCCGCCGCCCACTTCCTCAACCAGGCCGGTTTCGGAGTCACCGTCTTCGAGGCCCACCGCCAAGCCGGCGGCATGCTGCGCCTGGGCATCAACTCCTTCCGCCTGCCCCGCCCGGTGCTGGACGCCGAGATCGAGGCCCTGGCGGCCTCTGGCGTGGAAATCGTCACCGGCCACGCCATCGGTTCGCTGGAGGCCCTGCTGGAGCACGGTTTCGCCGCGGTGCTGCTGGCCATCGGCGCCCACCAGGACATGCGCCTGGGCATCCCCGGCGAGGACCTGCCCGGGGTGGAGCCCTGCCTGGACTTTCTGGGCAAGGTCAACCGGGGGCAGGAATTCCAGGCTGGCCGCCACACCCTGGTGGTGGGCGGCGGCAACTCGGCCATGGACGCCGCGCGCACCAGCTTGCGCCTGGGCGCGGAAAAGGTAACGGTGTTGGCCATCGAGACCGAGGCCAACCTGCCCGCCCATGCCGAGGAGGTGCGCCAGGCCCGCGAGGAGGGCGTGGAATTTCGCCTGGGCGCGGCCCCCCTGGAGATAGAGCGGGCCGGCCAGGTCCTGCGCGTGCTCTGCCGCCCCGCCCACTGGGAGACCTCGCCCGATGCCCCGCCGCGCCTGGTCTGGGACGCGGAGGAAAGCTTCGCCCTGGAGGCCGACATGGTGGTGGTGGCCATTGGCCAACGCCCCCACCTGGCCGCCCACGGCCTGGACGCCCAGGTGGCCACCGGCCCCGGCGGCCGGGTCGGCGTGGATGAGCTGCACGCCACCTCCCTGCCCCGGGTTTATGCCGCCGGCGACGTGGTGAGCGGACCCTCCACGGTGGTCTCGGCCATGGGCAGCGGCCGCCGGGCCGCCGCCGCGCTGGCCGAGATGCTTTCCGGCCAGGCCTGGCCTGGCCTGCGGCCCCTGGGTCTGTCCCACGGCCAGGGCGAGCACCTGCCCATCGGCGAGGATATTCCCCAGACCCCGCGCCAGATCATGGCCCAGCGCCAGCCCAAGGCCCGCCGCCGCGACTTCCAGGAGGTGGACCTGGGGCTCACCGTGGACCAGGCCCTGGCCGAGGCCGGCCGCTGCCTGCAATGCGCCAGCTGCTGCGAATGCCTGGCCTGCGAGACGGTCTGCGCCGAGGCCGGGGCCATCGACCACGCCCGCCAGGGGCGGCGCGTCACCATCGAAAGCCCCACGGTCATCGTGGCCGATCGCTCCGAGTTGCCGGCCGGATCAAGCCAGGTGGCGGGACAGTTCTTGCAAGTTGACTGCGCCCACTACAATGAAGACCTGCTGGACGTGCTCATGGTGGGCACCGTGGCCGCCGGCCAGGCCATGACCGTGGGCGCGCGCCTGCGCCAAGCCGCGCCCAGCCAGACCGCGCCCAGCCTGGCCGAGGATCTGGCCGCCCCCGCCAGCACGGGGCGCATGGGTTTTTTCCTCTGCTCCTGCAACCACAGCATGGCCTCCAGCGAGGCGCTGAAACGCATCGTGGAGATCGCCGCCAGCGCGCCCCAGGTGGCCCACAGCCAGCTTCTCCTCAGCCTCTGCCAGCCCAAGGGCGCGGCGGAGGTGGCCCAGGCCATGCGGGAGCATCGGCTCTCGCGGGCCATCGTGGCCTCCTGCACCTGCTGTCCGCTGAACTTCCAGTGCATCTCCTGCAACGACCAGCGCACGCGGGCGCGCGCCCTGCTCTTCGAGCAATACGCCCTGCCCCGCTCGGCCTTCGAAATGGTCAACCTGCGCGACCACCTGCTGGCCGGGGCCGAGGACGACGACCAAGTGGTGGCCCGCGCTCAGGACCTGCTGCGGGGAGCCTTCCTGCGCGCGCGCCTGCTGGGTCCCCTGCGCCAGGGCCAGAGCCACATGGGGCGCGAGGTGCTCATCCTGGGCGGCTCAATGGTGGGTATCGCGGCTGCCCAGAACCTGGCCCGCCAGGGCTTCAAGGTGCGTTTGGTCCACCGCTGCCGCTTGGGCGGGACCGAGCTGCCCGTCGAGATCGCCGCCCGGCCCCTGCCCGGAGACTTGGGTCCCGGCGTCACCCAGGTGGAAGAGGCGGAGATCATCGAGCTGAGCGGCCACATCGGTGACTTCCAGGTGGCGGTCAACAGCGGCGGCAAGCGCCGGCGTTTTCATACCGACGTGGTCTGCCTGACCGACGACAACATCCTGCAACTGGCCCTCTATGCCGGACAGGTGGGACTCAAGAAGTTCTATCGCTACGACTTCGCCTTCTTCAACACCCCCCAGGTGGGCGTCTACCGGGTGATGCCGCGCACCTTGGAGCGGGTAAGCGCCGGCGAGGCCGGGGCGGCCCTGGCCGCCGAGGTCTCCACCAGCGCGGCCAAGGCCTTCCTTAGCGACCACCAGCTCAGTCCCCAGGTGGACCCCGATCTGTGCCGGGGCTGCGGCCGCTGCGTGGAGATATGCCCCTTCGACGCGGTCTCCCTGCGCCGCAACGCCGACGGCTCCCACACCGCCCAGGTTCTGCGCTACAACTGCGTGGGCTGCGGCGGCTGCGTGGGGCGCTGCCCGGTGACGGCCATGGATATTCCCTACTTCAGCAATCGCCTGCTGGACGAAATGGTGGCGGGCGTCTTGGCGCAGGAAGGCTAGCAAGAGCCATGGCTGCCATCAACCTACTTGGCATCTGCTGCAACTGGAGCCCCTACGCCTGCTATCTGGCCGCCGGGCGCGCGGACATGGCCCTTCCCCCGGCCTTCAAGCTCATGCGCGTGATGTGCATCGGCCGCATCAACCAGGCGCTTATCCTGCGCGCCTTCGAGCACGGGGCCGACGGGGTGCTCATCCTGGAGTGCGTGGACGAGGACTGCCGCTATGGCCCCGGCCCCGAGGTGGGGCACACCAACGTGGCCCGCGTGCGCCAGCTGCTGCGCTTTCTGGGCATCGGCCAGGAGCGGCTGGTGGAGCAGGCCTTCGCCGCCGACCAGCGCGACCTCTTGGTGCAATCGGTCTGGGATTTCACCCGGCGCATGGAAAACCTGGGCCCCAGCCCGGCCCGGCCGGCGGTGCAGCTGGAGGCCTCGTGAGCGACGTTTCCCAGCAAATCGAGCGCATCATCCAGGAGCACAATCTGCACCTGTGCCAGGAGTGCGGCAAGTGCTCCTCCTGCTGCCCGCGCATGCTTTCGGGCAAGCCCTATTCGCCTAGGCTCTTGGCCCAGAAGATCATCGCCAATCCCGAGGACGAGGCCTATATCGAGGGCTCGCTCTGGGAGTGCCTGACCTGCGGCCTGTGCCAGGAGCGCTGCCCCTCCGGCGTGCGCTTCGTGGACTTCATCCTGGAGCTGCGCACTCTGCTGGCCAGCGTGCGCGGCATCAAGGGCTACCGCGCCCACGACGGCGCGGTGCACTCCTGGATGCGCATCATGACCGCGCCGGAGCTTAGGCAGAACCGCCTGGAGTGGCTGGAGCCTGACCTGCGCGTCGCCAAACAGGGCGAGGTGGCCTTCTTCGTGGGCTGCGCGCCCTACTTCGACGTGTTCTTCGCGGGCCTGGGCGTGGACACGCTGTCTTTCGCCCGCGACGGCCTGCGCCTCATGAACTACCTGGGCATCGAGCCGGTGGTGCTGAACGAGGAACGCTGCTGCGGCCACGACCTGCTCTTCTCCGGCGAGCGCGACAAGTTCGCGGACCTGGCCCGGCTCAACTACCAGGCCTTCAAGGACGCCGGGGTACGCGAGGTGGTGACCGCCTGCCCCGAATGCCATCTGGCCTGGCAGCGCTGGATGCCTAAGGCGCTACCTGGCTTCGACATGAAGGTGACTCTGCTCATCGACCTGCTGGAGCGGGAGTTCAGCACCGGCGCGGCCGAGTTCGCACCGCTCAAAAAGCGCGTCACCTATCAGGACCCCTGCCGCCTGGGGCGCATGGCCGGCAAGTTCGAGGAGCCCCGCGCCCTCATGAACCGCATCCCGGAGCTGAGCCTGCACGAGATGGAGGACCACGGCAGCGGGTCGCTTTGCTGCGGCAACAGCGCCTTCATCAACTGCGACGCCTACAGCAAGAAGGTACAGGTGCAGCGCCTGTTGCAAGCCAAGCGCACCAAGGCCGAGCTCCTGGTCACGGCCTGCCCCAAGTGCATGATCCACCTGACCTGCGCCATGCGCGATCCCCATGAGCCCCAGGCTTTGGATCTGGAGATCAAGGGCCTGCCGACCTTGCTGGCGCAGAGCGTGCAGAGAGCCCCGGCCGGGCAGCCCCCAAGAACCAAGGCCAAGTAGGCGCGGCCGCGCCGCTTGGCCCCACTTCGGCATTCACGAGGACGAGACATGTCTGAGCAAGCCAAGGAAAGCACGCCGCGCATCGGGGTGTATGTCTGCCACTGCGGGCTTAACATCGCCGGGGTGGTGGACTGCGCCCAGGTGGCCGACTACGCCCAGTCCCTGCCCGGGGTGGTGGTGGCCCGCCACGACGGCTACTGCTGCTCCGAGCCCGGTCAGGCCCACATCAAGGCCGACATCGCCGAGCACCAGCTGGACCGGGTGGTGGTGGCCTCCTGTAGCCCACGCCTGCACGAGCCCACCTTCCGCCAGTGCCTGCAACAGGGCGGCCTCAATCCCTATCTGCTGGAGATGGCCAACCTGCGCGAGCAGTGCTCCTGGGTGCACAGCCACGAGCCCGCCGCGGCCACGGCCAAGGCCCAGGACCTGGTGCGCTCCTCGGTGGCCAGGGCCGCTTTGCTAGAGCCGCGTCACGAACTGGAGGTGCCGCTGACTCAGGCCACCCTGGTCATTGGCGGCGGCGTGGCCGGCATCCAGGCCGCCCTGGACCTGGCCGACGCCGGGTTCAAGGTCTTCCTGGTGGAAAAGCAGCCCAGCATCGGCGGGGTCATGGCGCGGCTGGACAAGACCTATCCCACCATGGACTGCTCCATATGAATTCTGGGGCCTAAGATGGCGGATGCCGGTCGGCATCCCAACATTACGCTCCTGACGAACAGTGAAGTGAAGGCCGTGGCCGGCTACGTGGGCAACTTCGAGGTGAAGGTGCTTAAACGGCCCCGCTACGTGGACGAGAAATCCTGCACCGCCTGCGGCGACTGCGTCTCGGTCTGCCCGGTCTCCGTACCCGACGAATTCAACGAGGGGCTCTCCTCGCGCCGGGCCATCTATCAGCCCTTTCCCCAGGCCGTGCCCTCTGCCTATGTCATCGACGACCAACACTGCCTGGGCAACGACCCCATCAAGTGCGGCAAGTGCATGGAGCGCTGCGAGAAGCGCTGCATCGACTTCACCATGAGCGCCCAGGAGCTGTCGTTCAAGGTGGGGACCATCGTGGTGGCCACCGGCCTGCAAATCTACGACCCCACGCCCCTGGACGAGTACGGCTACACCCGCTTCGAGAACGTGCTCACGGCCATGGAACTGGAGCGGCTCATCAACAGCGGCGGCCCCACCCAGGGCCAGGTGGTGCGCCTAAGCGATCGCCAGCGACCCAAGTCGGTGGCCTTCATCCAGTGCGTGGGCTCGCGCTCGCTTAGGCGGGGCAATCCCTACTGCTCCAACATCTGCTGCATGAACACCATCAAGAGCACCTTGATGCTGAAGGAGCACTACCCCGACATAGAGGTGAAGGTCTTCTATATCGACATCCGCGCCTTTGGCAAGGGCTTCGAGGACATGTTCCGCCGCAGCCGCGCCCAAGGCGTGCGCTTCATACGCGGCCTGCCCGGCGACATCAAGGAAGACCCCGAGACCAGGAATCTCCTCCTCAGCGTGGAGAACACCGCCACCAACCAACTGGAGACCCACCAGGCCGAGATGGTGGTGCTGGCCACCGGCGTGCATCCGCCCGAGGATTTGAAGCTGGTGCAGGAGATGCTGGCCCTGCAACTGCACTCCGACGGCTTCTATCTGGAGGCCCACCCCAAGCTGCAACCAGTGGATTCGGCCACCCGGGGTATTTTCTTCGCCGGTTGCGCCGAAGGTCCCAAGGACATCAAGGAATCGGTGACCCAGGCCTCGGCCGCCGCGGCCCGCGCCATGCGGCTCATGGCCCCGGGCAAGCTAAAAGCCGAAGCCATCGGGGCCGAGGTGGATCAGGCCAAGTGCGCCATCTGCGGGCTGTGCGCCAAGGTCTGCCCCTATCACGCCATCAGCGTGGAGGTCAAAGCCAAGCAGCCGGCCAAGGTCAACAGCGCGGCCTGCATGGGCTGCGGCACCTGCGCCGCCGAGTGCCCGGCCGGCGCCATAGAGATGCACCACTTCACCGACGCCCAGATTTTCTCCCAGGTGGACGCCATCCTGGGCGAGACCCCTGATCAGCGCGTGGTGGTCTTCGCCTGCAACTGGTGTTCCTATGCCGGGGCCGACTTCGCCGGGGTCAACCGCATGCAGTACCCGGCCAACTCCCGCCTGGTGCGCACCATGTGCTCGGGCCGGGTCGCGGAGAAGTTCATCTGGCACGCCTTCGAGATGGGCGCGCCGGTGGTGCTCCTTAGCGGCTGCCATATCGGCGACTGCCATTACATCAACGCCAACCACTGGACCGAGCGCCGGGCCAAGAAGATGTGGCGCAAGATGGAGAAGCTGGGGCTACGCCCCGAGCGCCTGCAACTGGAATGGGTCAGCGCGGCCGAGGGCGTGCGTTTTCAGGAGGTGATGAAGCGCATGGAAGAGCTGCGCCAGGGCGTTAGCGCCGAGGAGATAGCCCAGACCCAGGTCTTGATGGCCCAGGAGCGCATCAAGCGCGGCAAGAAGGAAGAGGCCTGA
>CAZLSD010000099.1:0-10773 GCA_964561775.1 uncultured Desulfarculus sp.
TGGCCGCCCTGCCCTACTCCCACTTCCCCGGTCCCCACCACTGCTTGCCGCGGGGCTTGGCCTGGCCCAGGGCCTCCAGGCGCGCCAGGCCGCCCTCGCTTTGCGGCCTGACCACCCGGAAAACCAGGTGGTCCCAGGCGTCAAGCGGGTTGGCGAAAAGCGGCCCATAGCGCTCCACGAAGCCCTGGTCCACCCGCTGCACATACACGTAAGCGAAGTTCTCCTTCACCAGCATCTCGCTCCACTGGCGGGCGCTCAGGGGCTCGGTCCACACGTCGTCCTTGAATCGCGGCTGGCCCAGGGAGAAGAACCACTTGTTGGCGGGCCGGGGGGCCAGCTCGTAGCGGGCGATGTGGAAGCCCCGGCCGGGCGAGGCCTGGTACACGATGAAGACCCGCTGGTCCAGGGGCACCAGCCGCCGCACCTGCTCCAGCATGGGCGAGAGGAAGTCGCGCTCCTCGGCGGCGTCGCCCCGGGCCAGCCACTTGGGCGCGCCCGACCAGGAGGGCGCTTGCAAGAGCACCGCCATCAGCGCCGCGCCCACCAGCAGGCTCCAGGCCCAGGCCCTGCCCCCGCCCAGGCGCTCCATCTCCTCGCCGGCCAGGTCGTCAGGCAGGGCGAAGGCCAACCCCAGCAGCATGGCCGGCATGAGCAGGGTGTTCATGTAGCGCCCGAAGCTGGCCAGGCGCGGGGCCTCGTACTCGGAGAAGCTGAACATGTACAACAGCAGCAGACCCACGATGTAGAAGGCCCCGAAGAGCAGGAGCAGCCACGCCACCAGGGTTATCTGCCTACGGATGCGGCGGCGGCGGTGGCGCACATAGGCCGCGGCAAAGAGCAAGGCGCAGACCAGGCCCCAGGCCAGCGGCCCCAACTTAGGCGGGCTCAGCTCTGGCCAGCCCAGCATCCCGCCCAGGGCGCGCACCAGGGAGCGCTCGGGCTCGCTGGCGTAGTTGGACAGCGGCCAGTCGATGAGGGCCTGGGCGAAGTTGGCCCGCACGGTCTTGTGCTTCTCGCTGGCCTGGGACGAGAGCGCCTGGGTCGCGCTGTCCCAGGTGATGCGCTCGGTCTTGAAGGCCGGTTGCAGGTCCAGGGCCTTTACCCGCCAGCCCCAGGAGTGATGGGCCGCCAGGGGCGCGGCCAGCACCAACAGAAGCGCCAGGGCCGCGGCCCAGCCGCCCTGGGCCGAGCGCGGCTCCTCCAGCCCGCCCAGCACCCCCTGCTCGGGAACCTGGGTGCGCCCCAGCACCAGCCCGCCCAGCGCCTTGACGCCCAGGCCCACCAGGGCCATCCAGGCGAACATGTAGCCGGTGGACTTGATGAGCGGTAAAGCCATGAGCGCGGGGGCCAAGAGCACCGTGGCGCGCGAGCGGACATCCATGTGGGCCACGGCGAACAGCGCCGCGCCCAGATAGAGCCCCAGGGCCACGTCCACCATGAGCGAGCAGACGAAGACGCTCAGGGTGAAGATGATGAGCAGGCTGGCCAGCCAGGAGAAGACCACCCAGCCCGGGCTGCGCCAGGATAGCCGCGAGAGCAGCACGGCCAGGGGCGAGGAGAGCAGCATGAAGTGGGCCAGGTAATAGACGCCCTCGCTGTCCGTGGAGTTGACCGCCGCCCAATAGTGCAGCAGGTTCACTCCCACGGGATATTCCTTGAACATGATGGCCCCGCCAGGGCCGGGCAGGGCGTGGGTGGCCAAGAGCTCCTTGGTGGCCACCGCCCAGTGGGAGAACTCGTCCCACAGTTGCAGCGCAGCGTCGGGCAGCACCAGGTGGAAGAGCAGGCTGAAGAGCAGGAAGAGCACCGCCCCGGGGGTGAGGAAGTCGCCCCAGAAGCCGATGTGGCGGCGCGGCCCCAGCCAGCCCAGCCAGCCGCTCAGGGCCAGGCCCAGCCAGAACAGGCCATGGGCGGCCGGCTTGAGCGCCCCGGCCAGGCCGGCCAGGTAGAGCGCGCCCATCAGGCCCGAAACCGCCGCCCACAGACAAAGCTCGGGATTCCGCCGCCAGGGCAGGAACAGCAGCAAGGCGTAACCCAGCACCGACAGCGGCAGCAGAAAGGCCAAGGGGTCGCTCTCTCTCTAGGGGTTGGCGGTCTGGGCCTGGCTTCGCATGACCAGGATTCCCTGGGTGAAGACGATGGGCCAGATGACGCCCGTTTGCAGTATCTGGCCCTGGCCGGCCACCCTCTCGCGCACCTCGGCCAGGGGCAGGGGCCGCTCGTCGTGGAATATCCACAGCCCGGCGGACTGGGCCAACCTGCGGGCCATTTTATACAGAAAGGTGGGCGTGGGGAAGGTAATGATCACCAGTCCTCCCGGCGCGGCCAAGCGGAAGTGGGCGCGAATGGCCCGGGCGCTGTCGTCCTGCTCGAAATGCTCTATGAGTCCCACGCTGAAGACCAGGTCCGCGCCCAGGTTCTGGTCGAAGTCCAGCACGTCTGAGTCGTGCAGGATGGTGGCGGAGCCGGGGGGAAGCCTTTGGGCCATGCGGCGCAGGCTGGGCTGGTGGTTGTCGATGACGTGGTATTGGCGGGGGGACAGGGCGGACATGATGGCCGTATGGAAGCAGCTGCTGGCCCCGCCCAACTCAGCCACCACCAGGCCCTGGGGACGTGGCGGCCCATGGCGCTGGATGGCCCGCAAGAGCACGCCCTCGGTCCAGCGGCGGGTGAAACGCGCCGCCCAAAATGGGTGGTCGTAGTAGCGGTCCCAGTCGGTCCGCTCAGTGGGCATCGTTCCGGCGGAAGATCAGGGTGCGTTGGGTGGCGAAGTTAATCAGATAGAGCAGGGTCTCGGCGGCGATCTTGGCCGGGATGACCGCCCAGCCCAGATAAGTGACCATGAGCTGGATCATGGAATAGCTGATGGCGCCCATGATGACCACCAACAGCACGAATTTTAGGAAGACTGCCAGGCTTGGCTCCTGGTGCTTGAAGACGAACTTCTTGTTGAGGGTGAAGTTGACCAGTATGGAGGCGGCCCGGGCCAGGGCCTGGCTGGCGAGCACCCCGCCGCCCAGGGAAAAGGCCAGGATGAAGATCAGGTTGTCCACCAGGGCCGTGACCAGGGAGGAGGCGATGAAGCGTAAGAAAACCATGTAGATCTTGGCGGAGTCCACCAAGGGATTGAAGTGGGAGCTTTGGTTGCCTTCCAGGTAGACCGTGGCGATGGGAATTTGCAGGATGGGGCGCTTGTTCTCCGCGGTCTTGATGAGCATGTCCAGCTCGAACTCGTAGCGGTTGGCCCTGATTTGCAGGAGCAGGGGCATGAGCGCCCGGGGCACGCCGCGCAGGCCGGTCTGGGTGTCGGTGATGTGCACGCCCACCAGGGCGCGGAACACGGCCTCGGTGATAACGTTGCCCAGGCGGGAGCGCAGGGGCACCTCGCCCTTGAAGGCGCGCACGCCCAGCACCAGGCTGTCCTGATTCTGGCGCAGGCCCTGGGCCACCTTGGCTATGTCCTCGGGCAGGTGCTGGCCGTCGGCGTCGGCTGTCACCACCCCAACAAAATCAGCCTGTTTTTTCCTATCGTTATAAATATAATTAAAGGCAAACTTTAGAGCAGCGCCCTTGCCCAGATTGATGGCGTGGCGCAGAAGAGTGGCTCCGGGGGTCTGCTCCACTTGCTGGAATATGCTCTCGCAGTCTTCCCGGCTGCCGTCGTCCACCACCACCACTTGGGCAAAGCCCTGGGCCAGAACGCCCTGCACCACATCGAGCAGGCTCGGTCCGGGGTTGTAGGCGGGTATCAGCACCACCACGTCGTTCATCGCGGCAAAGACTCCCTCTGGGCTAAGCCTGATCAGGGCCGCCGGAACCGGCCTTGTCCCGGGGAGACTGGCCCAGCAAGGCGCGCACCTTGTGCAACAAATCGTCCAGCCGATAGGGCTTGCCGATGAAATCGGCCGCGCCTTCTTGCCGGGAGGCGCTGACCTGCTCCAGTGAGGCATAGCCGCTGGCGATGAGCACCTTTAGCCGCGGCCAGGCGGCCAGCATCTGCTGCAGGCAGCGGCGGCCGCCCATGCCCGGCATGCCCAGGTCCAGGATCACCAAGTCCACCCGGCCCGCCCGGGCCTCCAGCACGGCCAGGGCCTCCTCCCCGCTCTCGGCCAGCAAGGTGCGATAACCATACTCCTGCAAGGCCTGCTGCGCTATCTCCAGGATGGGCGGCTCGTCATCCACCAGAAGAACAATCTCGCCCCGTCCGTCAAGGCTGGGCTGGCTGCCCTGCTCCTCGTCGGCCTTTTCCTCGCCCGGCAGGGTGGCGGGAAAATAGAGATGGAAGGTAGCGCCTTGCCCCTCCTGGCTCTGGCAGGTGATGTAGCCGCCATGGTCCTTGACGATGCCATAGACCGTGGCCAGGCCCAGGCCGGTGCCCTTGCCGATCTCCTTGGTGGTGAAGAAGGGCTCGAAAATCCGTTCCCTGGTCTCGCGGTCCATGCCCATGCCGCTGTCTCGCACCTCCAGCCGCACATAGGCGCCGGGCGGCGCCTCCCACAATTCCTGCTTTTCCTGCCCCGGCCCAGCGGGAGGCAGGCTCAGGTTGCGGGTGGCCAAGCTCAACACGCCGCCCTCGGGCATGGCGTCCTTGGCGTTGCTGGCCAGGTTGACCAGCACCTGCTCCAGTTGGGTGGGGTCGGCCTCGATGTGGCGCAGGTCCGGGGCCAGGTCGCAGGAGATGTGGATCATCTTGGGGATGGTGCGCTCCAACAGGGCCACGGCCTGCCTCACCTCCTGGTTAAGGTCCAGCCTGCGCGGCTGGCGCTCGGCCTTGCGGCTGAAGGTCAGAAGGCTCCTCACCAGCTCTGCCGCCCGGCCCACCGAGACGTCCATGCGCTCCAGATATTGGCGCGCGGTCGGCTCTGCCAGGTTCCTGCCCAGCAAGAGCTGTAGATAGCCGGAGAGCACCTGCAGGATGTTGTTGAAGTCGTGGGCGATGCCGCCGGCCAGCACCCCCACGGCCTCCATCTTTTGGGCCTGGGTAAGCTGCTGCTCCAGGCGGCGCAGCTCGCGTTCGGCGGCCAGGCGTTCGCTGATGTCGCGGCCAGAGCCGCTGACATAGGGCTCGGCCCCCGGCTCTTTGACGATCTGGCTGCTCCATTCAATGACGTGCACGCCGCCGCCCTTGTCCAGGTATTTGGATAGGCCGCGCATCTTGCCCTGTCTGATGAGCTGGTCCAGATACTGGTCCCGGAAGCCCTGGCCATACTCCGGCAGCATCACCGAGGTTATGCGCTTGCCCGCCAGTTCCTCGGGCTCATAGCCCAGGGTGTTGCAGGCCGCCCGGTTGATGGTGAGAAAGCGCCCTTGCAGATCATGGGTGTAGATGAAGTCGCTGATGCTGTCGAACAGGGCGCGATAGCGTTCCTCGCTGCGGCGCAGGGCCTTTTCCGCCATCTTCTGCTTGGTGACGTCGCGGGCCACCCCGCTGATGTAGGCCTTGCGCCCGGGAGAGCTGACCAGGGTGCTGCGGTATTCGATGTGGTGGGGATTGCGCTCCCGGTCGAGATAGATCACCACGCCTTCGTGATAGCCTTGGGCTTTCACCTGCGCCAGATAGGAGTCGAAGTAGGCCCGCCGGTGGGCCGGCAGCATGAACTGGGCCCCGGTCATGCCCTGCATCTCTTCCGGGGCGTAGCCGAAAATGGTCAGGGATGCCTGGTTGGCGCGGGTGAAGCGCCCTTCCAGGTCCTGGGTGAAGATGAGGTCTCCCACCCGGTCGAACAGTTCTCGGTAGCGGACTTCGCGCTCGCGCAGCGCCTGATGCTCCCGCCTGCGCCGCCAGGCGGCCAGGAACAGAACGGCCGAGGCCAGGCAGAGCAGGGCCGACACGGCCCATATCATCCAGAGCCAGGGGTCGAAGGAAGCTGCCGAGCCGGCCAAAGAGGCCCCGCTGGCCTGCTCCGCCCAGGCCACGGCCGGCCCGGCGGCCAGCAGGGCCGGGGCCAGGACAAGGCAGGGCGCCCCAGCCCGGGCACGGGATGGCTGGCGCGCGCATGAGCGCGGTTTATGCTGCGGACGGCCTGGCCTCATGGGCGCGGTTCCTTGCCAGGTCGGGGTTGGCGGAATTGTGCGGGGAGCTTGTTGTCTCTCACCTCGCCCGAGGGGTTGGCCGGGCCCTGTCCGGTTCGTCGCACCACCCGGTTCAATTCCCTCGCAGGCTAGGCATAACCCAAATCCAGCGCGATGCCAAGTTAATTGGTCGGCAAGTAATGCCGGGGCTGGGTCAGGCGAGGTAAGCTCCCAGAATGAAAGCCAAGAGTAGGTTTTCACATGTTACGTTTTTTTATTGATTTCGCCTCCAGGATTGCTATTGTAATTCTCGATCCAGGAGGAAAAGGACTCGCGTCGATGAATATCTATGTCGGAAACCTTCCCTATACCACTACAGACAAAGACCTTCGCGACCTATTCAGCCAGGTGGGCGGTGTGATCTCGGCCCGAGTCATCACCGACCGCGAGACTGGCAGATCCCGGGGCTTCGGCTTCGTGGAAATGGGCTCGGCCGACGAGGGCAAGGAAGCCATCACGCGCTTCCATGGCTTCGCCATGGGCGGCCGCAACCTAACCGTCAACGAGGCCAGACCCCGCAGGTAGGGCCCCTTGCCCGCGCCCCGCGCGCGGCCAAACCCACAGGTCCACTCTAGTAGCCGTATTGTTTTGATGCCTGGGTCGAGGAAGGGCCGGAGAGGAGATGCTCCGGCCCTTCTTTCTTGGCCGTGAAGCGCACCACGAAGCCCGCCTTTACCGCCATCAAGCCTCTGCGCCGGGGCCGCCCTCCTGCTCCGGGAGCAGAAACAGCGCCTGCTCGGCCAGACGCCGTTTTTTTAGCCCGGGCAGTTCCTCCTTGTAGACCTGGCCCTGGGCGTTCTTCTTGCTCACCTTGCACCACTTGGGGAACTCGGCCGCCGCGCCGGCCAGGTCGCCGGCGTTGAGCTTCTTTAGCAAGGTGGATGAGGCTAAGTTGCCCCGCCCCAGATTAAAAACGAAGCTGACCAGGGCGGAGAATTGGTTGCCGCCCAAGGCCAGGCTGGCCAGCTCGGCCACGTCCAGCTGGGCGGTCGCCAGGTCGGCCTGCAAGAGGGCCTCGGCCTGCTCCGGCGTCAAGCCCTGGCCAAAGGACTCCCCGGGCAGGATGACGTGGCCATAGCCTATGGTCGGCTTGCCCGCCGGGCACAGGTAAGGCTTGAGCGCCAGGCCTTCGTGGGACTTGATCAGCTCCAGCCCGGCCTGGTTGATCTGGCGCGCCGAATTATCAGGCATCTCCCCCTCCCCCAAGAAAGGTCAACGGATATGGGCCGCTCAGACCATGCTGTCGGCCATCTCGGTCAGCACCTGCTCGGGATCGGCCTGGGACGCGATGCGGGCCAGGGTGGCCTCCAGGTCCGGACGCAGGCCGTGGCGGTCGATGTCTTGCGGCTCGCGGCAGCGCCCCATGCGCCGGCATAGCCGGTAGAGCAGGCGCTCACGCGGCTCCAGGGCCAGATAGCTGTCCAGGGTGGCCAGCATGCGCGCCTTGTCCTGGGGCAGCCTGCCCTCCACGGTCTCGATGAGGTTCATGATGTGGTCGCTGGCCAGGTAGGAGTCGATGCCCTCCAGGGTCTCCACGAAAAGCCGTATCTCGGCCACGGTGTCATCGTCGGAGAGCTTGGTGAAGCGCCCCGCCCGCCAATCCTCGAACAGCTCCACCCGATCAGGCACGCGCAGGGTGCGCAGGCGGATGAAGTCGGGGTTGATCTGATTGAGGGCCTGGGCCGTGGCGATGGCGTGCTCCCTGGACATGGCCTGGCCGCCCAGGCCGGGCATGACGTATTCGCTCAGCTCCAGGCCGGCGGCCTTGATCTTCTGGCCGCCCTGGATCTGCTTGGCCGAGGTCACGCCCTTCATCATGAACTTGAGCAGGGGGTCATAGGCCGTTTCCAGGCCGATGTGCACCCGGTCCAGTCCGGCCTCCCTGACCAGCTTCAGGTCCTCCACGCTGCGCTGGGCCGCCGTGGAGGAGCGGGCATAGGTGGTGACGCGCTTGACCTCGGGCATCTTCTCGCGCAGATAGCGCAGGGCTTCAGCCAGGGCCTGGGGCTCCATGACCAGGTTGTTGGCGTCCTGCAAGAACACGTTGCCCGTGCCGTAATAGAGCCAGGCCGCCACGTTGCGGAAGGCGTCGGAGAGCCTGGGGTTGCCGAAGACCGCCTGCACAACCCGGTCGCTGACCAGGCCGCCGTCGCCCAGCTGCCAGGACAGGGCCAGGATCTGCTCGCGCATGGCCGCCGCGGAATCTATGTCGGCCTTGATCTCCTCCAGAGAGCGCCGGCTGAAGGTGCGCCGCTTGTAGACCGGGCAGAACTTGCACTTGTTCCAGGGGCAGTTGCGGGTCAGCCGCAGAAGCAGGCTCCTGGCCTCGCTGGGAGGCCGTATGGGGCCTTGCTCGAAATTCAGGCTGGCATCCAAGGTGACGGTCAAGGCTTTTCTCCCCGGTAGGTTAGCGCTGGCCATAACTTAAAGACCAAGCCCCGGGCTGTCAAGCGAACCAGGCCCGGGGGCGGGCCTGGTCGCGGGTGATGAAGCGATTTGTGAGTTGGCGCACGGAAGCGGCGCCTACTCGTTCAAGGTGCGCCGGCCGCGGGGCACCATGACCGGGCGCAACACCTTGAGCACCTCGATGCTGGTCTTGTAGGCGTGGGATATGCGCAGGTTGTCCACCACCAGGGCCACGATCTCGGCGATGGCCTGCAGGAAGGTCAACTCGGCCATGGTGGTTTCCCAGGGCTCGGCGCTGTAGAGGCGCAAAGCGCCCAGGGGCTTGCCCCTAAGCACCATGGGCACGCTGACGATGCTCTTGATGCCTTCCTTCACCGCCTCGCCGGGATACTGCAAACGCGGGTCATCCTCCACGTCGTGGATGGCCACCGGCCCCTCGCTCAGGGACGCGGCTATGGAGCGCTCGGCGCTGATGGGGCCCTTGCTCAGATAGGTCTCCGAGAGCCCGGCCGAGGCGGCCACCTCCAGCTTGTTGCTGCGCCGGTTTAGCAGGAGCAGGGCGCAGCCCTTGAGCCCCCAGGCCTGGACCAGGGTGTGCACGATGTGCTCGGAGGCGTTGCCCAGGTCTTTCATGGAGCTGATGATGGCGCTGATCTTGCCCAAGGTTTCATAATTGAGTTCCTTGACCTTCTTGCGCATGGCTCTTCTCCTTGTGACCGGGTTTGACTCGCCGCGCCCTTTGTCCAGCGCATGGCTGGGGAGCGCGCAGCCGGGTTCCCGCTGATGCCGAGGCCTCGGTGGAGAGTGGTCTGCCGAAGGCGAAGCTGCGATGAGCGTGCCAGGCGCGGAGGATCAGTCTGAAGATGCGCGGGGAGACGGGAAGGCTCTTCTTGTCGCGCCTGGACCACCTTAGCCAACCGAAGGTGCAGCCCCTGCTGATATCTTCAGTCTCCGCCCTGGACGCTCTCCTGGTCAAGCCCTGACAAAGCGAACAGAGAAAATCGCCGAGAAGGTTTTTTTGCCGCGCCATCCGTAAATGGTGGTCTATCATGAAACGGTTGGCCGCTGACCATCGGGGGAGGTGCAAACATGGAGCCGGATTCTTTGGAGACCTGCAAGCAATTGGAGGTCTCCGACCAGGACATCCTGGAGGCCATGCGGGAGTTCCAGGGCTATCTGGACATCACCGCCGCCGACTTCAAGGAACTCTATCTCAAGGCCTTCCGCCACGCCCTGGCCCGGCTAGGCTCCACACGCACGGCCGGGGAAATCATGACCCGCCAGGTGGCCTGGGTGGAGCAGGAGGCTCCCCTGCCCCAGGTGGCCCAGCTCCTGGACCAGCGCGGGGTCTCCGGAGCGCCGGTGTTGGACAAGGACGGCAAGGTGGCGGGCATCATCTCCCAGCGCGACTTCCTGCGCCTGATGGGTGGCGGGCAGGCCCGCAGCTTCATGGGCGTGGCCGCGGCCTGCCTTGGCCAGGCCGGCTGCCTGGTGGGGCATCTGCGCGACAAGCAGGCCCGGGACATCATGTCCTCCCCCGCCCGGTGCGTCAAAACCGGGACCAGCCTGGCCCAACTGGCCCAGATGATGGCCGGAGGCGGCATCAACCGCCTGCCCGTGGTGGACGATGAGGGACGGCTGCTGGGCATCGTCTCGCGGGCGGACCTGCTGCGCGTAACGGCGGGGAGATAGCCCATGCCCTGGCTGGACAAACTAATGGGGCACACCCAAGGCCCTCCCCGGGTGTCGTCCAAGGAGATGCTCTGGTCCTGGCTGGCGGCCTGCGCCGGCATGGGGCTCTTAAGCCTCATCCACGCCCAATGGCTGGCCGACACCAGCCTGACCCTCATGTTCGGGCCCCTGGGGGCCTCGGCGGTGCTGGTCTATGGCGCGCCCAAAAGCCCCCTGGCCCAGCCTCGCAACCTGCTGCTGGGGCACCTGGTCTCGGCCCTGGTGGGCGTGCTCTGCCACCAGCTGCTGCCCACGCCCCAGGGCCTGAGCGCGGCCCTGGCCGTGGCCACGGCCATCGCCCTCATGCACCTCACCAAGTCCACCCACCCCCCCGGCGGAGCCACCGCGCTCATCGCCGTGGTGGGCGACGACAAGATACACGCCCTGGGCTTCACCTATCTGCTGGTCCCCGTGGGCCTGGGCGCGTTGGTGTTGCTCCTGACCGCCCTGCTCTTCAACAATCTCATCCCCGGCCGCCGTTACCCGGAGTTCTGGAAGTAGAAAGAGGCTGGAGGGAACCCTTTTTGCAGCGCATACGCCTATGCCAATAAACCACGTCGCCAA
>CAZLSD010000100.1:0-10646 GCA_964561775.1 uncultured Desulfarculus sp.
CCCTGCCCCCGGTGCTCCTGGTGGGGGCGGTTTTCCTGCTGGTGGTGGGCGGGCTCATGGGCGGGGCCTTCTCCCCCACCGAGGCCGGCAGCATCGGCACCCTGGCCGTCTTCGGCCTGACCCTGGCCCGGCGCGACATGACCTGGCCCTTGTTCAAGAAGTCGGTGGTCGACACCCTGCGTATCGCGGTGATGGTCCTGACCCTCATCTGGGGGGCCACCATCCTGGGGCACTTCTTCCTCATCACCCGCCTGCCTCTGCTGGTGGCCGATTGGCTGGGGGGGCTGGGCGCTCCGGGTTTCGTGGTGATGCTCATCATCGTGGCCATCTACCTCATCGGCGGCTCCTTCATCGAGGACCTGGCCTTCTTGATCCTGGCCACCCCCATCTTCATCCCGGTGGTCATCAACCTGGGTTACGACCCCATCTGGTTCGGGGTCATCATCTGCGTCGTCACCATGATCGGCATCATCCTGCCCCCGGTGGCCATCAACGCCTTCGTGGTGGCCGGGGTGACGGGAACGCCCTTGTCCGTCATCTACCGGGGCATCTATCCCTTCCTGGCCGGCCTGTGCGTCTGTCTGCTGATCCTGCTGCTGGTTCCCCAGATAAGCCTGTGGCTGCCGGGGTTGCTCATGCCCTGAGCCGCGCTGTTCAACATCACGGGAAATGGTATCCTGCCAGATAGGCGATCCCCTGGTCCTGGAGGCAACGTGGTCACCCTTTTTCTGGCGGGCGTCCTTTCCGTGGCGATATCCTTCATCTGCTCCCTGTTGGAGTCGGTGCTCTACTCCACCCGAGTCATAACCCTGGAGGCGGCGGCTCAGCGCGGCTCTCAGGCGGCCCAGGGCATGCGGGCGCTCAAGGCCAAGGTGGAAGAGCCTCTGGCCGCCCTGGTCATCGTGGACACCATGGCCGACATCGGCGGCGCGGCCATCCTGGGCTGGGCCGCCGGCGAACTGTGGGGGCCGGCCTCCCTGGTCATCGTCTCCACCGTCTTCACCCTGTTCACCCTGCTGGTGGGGGATATCCTGCCCAAGACCCTGGGCGCCCTGCACTGGCGGCGGCTGTGGCCCTTGTCCCTGCCCATATTGCGGGCCATGATCGTGGGGCTCAAGCCCTTCATCTGGTTGACCCAGGCCGCCACCGGGATATTCACCCGCAACCAGCAGCGCGCGCCAAGGGTCAGCGAGGACGAAATCCTGGCCGCCGCCAGCCTGGGCGCGCGGGGAGGCCACATCAGCAAGCTGGAGCACGATCTCATCGCCAACATCATCGGGCTGGAGGAGGTCAAGGCCAGCGACATCATGACCCCGCGCACGGTCATGCTCTCGGTGGACGGGGCGCGCCCCTTGTCGGAGGTGAAGGCCGAGGCCCGCAGTTGGACCTTCTCGCGGGCGCCGGTCTATGTGGGAGGCCCCGAGGACGTGGTGGGCTATCTGCTGAAAAACGAACTGCTCACCGCCAACCCTCCCGGCGACCCGCCGGTGGCGCGCCTGGCCAAGAAGGTGCGCTTCATACCCGCCAACGCCAACGCGCTGAACCTGCTCAACGCCTTCCTGCGCCGCCGCGATCACCTCAATCTGGTGGTGGACGAGTACGGCGGTCTGATGGGGCTCATCACCCTGGAGGATGTGTTGGAGACCATGGTGGGGGCGGAGATCGTCGACGAGGCCGACCAAGTGGCCGACATGCAGGCCTTGGCCCGCAGCCGGGGGCAGGCCGTGCTCCATCAGGAAAAGGAGGAAGAAAAATGAGCGGCCACGACCTTGACGTGCTGGTCATAGGCGGGGGCGGCAGCGCCGGCTTCACCGCCGCCACCACCGCCATGCGGGCCGGAGGCCGGGTGGGCATGGCGGAACGAGGACGCCTGGGCGGGCTGTGCATCCTGGCCGGCTGCATGCCCAGCAAGACCCTGCTGCACGCCGCGGCCGAGCTAAAACAGACGCGCCCCCTGCCCGCCGGGGCCTATGCCGATCTGCTGGCCCGCAAGCGCCAGGTGGTGGAGTACCTGGCCGGGCGGCGGGTGGAGGCCGTGACCCGCAAGCTGGCCAAGGGCCTGGCTCTCTATCAGGGCCAGGCCAGGTTCATCGATGCGCACACCCTGGCCGTGGGTGACAAGACCCTGAGCGCGCAAGCCATCGTGGTGGCCACCGGCTCGCGGGAGACTATCCCGCCCCTGCCCGGCCTGGAGCAGGCGGGCTATCTGCTGGCCGAAGGCCTGATGGAGGCCGCGGAGCCGCCGCGCAGCCTGCTGGTGCTGGGCGGAGGGGCCATAGCCCTGGAGATGGCCCAGTACGCCGCCCGCCTGGGGGTGGAAGTGACCCTCTTGCAGCGCGGAGCCACCCTGCTGAGCAAGGAAGACCCCAAGGTGGGGCAGGCCCTGGCCGCCGGCCTGGCCGCCGACGGGGTCCAGGTGTTGACCGGGGTGGAGCTTTTGCGCGTGGAGGCCGGACCCCAGGGCAAGCGCGTCTTCTTCCGCCGCCAGGGGGTGGAGCAGTCGGCCCTGGCTCAGGAAATCCTGTTGGCCCTGGGCCGGGTCGCCAACCTGGAGGGGCTGGAACTGGAGCGGGCCGGCTTGAGCCCCTGCGCGCGGGGTTGCCTGGAGGTGGACGCCCAGATGCGCACCAAGGTCCCCCACATCTATGCCGCCGGCGACGTGACCGGGGTCAACATGGTGGTCAACCTGGCCATCGTGCAGGGCGAGGTGGCCGGCCACAACGCCAGCGGGCAGCCCCCCCGAGCCATCGACGACCGGGTGATCCCCCGCGCGGTCTTCTGCGACCCCCAGTTCGCCCGGGTGGGGCTCAACCAGGCCGAGGCGGCCCAGGCCGGGCTGGACTGCGTCGAGGCCAGCCAGGACCTGGCGGCCATGGGCGTGGCCCGCACCTATAGCGCGCCGACGCCGGGGTTCATGGCCATGCGCGCCGAGAAGGGCTCCGGCCGCGTCGTGGGGGCGGAGTTGGTCGCGCCCGAGGCCTCGCTGATGATCCACGATCTGGTGGTGGGCATGCGTCTGGGAGTCACGGCCCTGGACCTGGCCGAGATGCCCTACATCCACCCCAGCCTCTCGGAGATCACCGTCTGGGTGGCCGAGGAACTGGCGCGAAAGTTGAGGGGCCAAGGATAATCACCGCCGCCCAGCCAGTCCCGCGCCTTGCCGCGCCCGTGGCCTTCCCGCCATCAAGCCCTGCCCAAAGGTCTTTGAGGGAGGAAGAAGCCGGGAGGCGTCCCCGGACAAATTTACGCCCGATTTTCGCCCGGAGGGTCAAAAGAAAAGCCAAGGGGTTAGGCCTTGCGACCTAACCCCTTGCAAAATTTGGCAGTCCCAACGGGACTCGAACCCGTGTCTTCGGCGTGAGAGGCCGATATCCTAGACCGCTAGACGATGGGACCGCGTATGTTTCATCCTACGCGCGATGGCTGGGGGACAAGGATTCGAACCTTGATAGGCAGATCCAGAGTCTGCAGTCCTGCCGTTAGACGATCCCCCAGCAGCACGGATGTTTTTATCGGAACAGACCCTGGACGTCAAGTACCTTTTAGCCTTGGGCCAGGGCCTGGGCCGCGGCAAGGCGCTTAAGCACCCGGGCCTGGCCCAGGATGCCCATCACCTCGAAGATGCCGGGGCTGAAGGTGCGCCCGGTAAGCGCCACGCGCACAGGCTGGGCCACCGCCCCCATCTTGACTCCCATGCTCGCCACCATGTCCTTGAAGGCCTGCTCCAGGGCGGCGGCGTCTTCCGTGCCCATCTCCCGCGCCAAAGCCGCCACCCGCTCCAGGGCGGGCAGGTTGGCGGCCACCAGGAACTTGGCGACCGCCTGCGGGTCCATACTCAGCTCGTCCACCAGGTAGGGCTCGGCCCACTCGGCCAGCTCCACCAGGGTGTGGGCGCGGGCGGTGATATGGGGCAAGGCCTTGAGCAAGACATCCTGATCCCAGGCGCTTATACCCCGGGTCGCCAGGAAGGGGGGCAGCAGTTCGGCCAGGCGGGCGGCCCCGGCCTGCTGCAAGTAGCGGTGGTTCATGGTCAGCAGGCGATCGGTGTCAAAGACCGCCGCGCCCTTGCCCACCGCGTCCAGGTCAAAAAAATCCACCAGTTCCTGGCGGCTGAACATCTCCTGGTCGCCGTGGCTCCAACCCAGGCGGGCCAGGGCGTTTAGCATGGCCTCGGGCAGATAGCCCTGCTCGCGGTAGTCCACCACGGCGGTGGCCCCATGGCGCTTGCTCAGCTTGGCCTTGTCCGCGCCCAGAATCATGGGCACGTGAGCGAACTTGGGCAGGCTCGCTCCCATGGCCTCGTAGAGCAGAACCTGGCGCGGGGTGTTGTTGACGTGGTCGTCGCCGCGGATGACATGGGTGATGCCCATGTCCACGTCGTCCACCACCACGGCCAGGTGATAGGTGGGCGAGCCGTCCGAACGCAGGATGACCAGATCGTCCAGCTCCTGGTTGGCGAAGGATATCGGTCCTTTGACCAGGTCGTTGAAGACCGTGGCGCCCTCGCGCGGGCCCTTGAAGCGCACCACCGCCCCCGGTCCCGGACCCAGGTTCTTGTCGCGGCAGGTCCCGTCGTACATGGGCTTTTGCCCCTTGGCCAGGGCCTCTTCCCGCTTCTTCTGCACCTCTTGGGCCGAGCAATGACACCAATAGGCCTTGCCCTCCTCCACCATGCGCGAGATTACCAGGCGGTAGCGGTCAAAGCGCTGGCTCTGGAAATAGGGGCCGTCGTCCCAGTCCAGGCCCAGCCAGTTCATGGCCTCCATGATGGAGTCCACGTGCTCGGGGCGGGAGCGCTCCAGGTCGGTGTCCTCCAGGCGCAGCACGAAGCGGCCGCCGTGGTGGCGGGCGTAGAGCCAGTTGAAAAGGGCGGTGCGCGCCCCTCCCAGGTGCAAGGCCCCGGTAGGGGAAGGGGGAAAGCGGGTGACTACGGTCATGGCGACTCCTCGTGGACGGCCCCGGCAATATCCCGGAGGCCGCGCCTGGGGGGGGCGGCCTGCTTATCCGGCGGGATAAGGGCCGGAGAATGTGCGTATAATTCGCCGCTCCCCGGGGCGCGGCGGCAGGCCCTACTTTACCAGAAGCCCGGCGTAGGCCACCACCTCGCGGTCGTCGCCGGTGACTTGGCCGCTGTGGGTATAGGCCACCAGCTCGGCCTGGCTGGCCCCCAGTTCCAGGGCCGCCACCAATAGAACCGTGGTGGGCAGCACCCCGCACATGCTGATGCTTTTACCGCGCACGGTCTGGTAGAGCCCCGCCGGGTCCAGGGCCAATAGGCGGGCGATGGCCTGCTGGTCCTTGGCCTGGGCGGCCTGGGCCGACTCATAGTGGGTCATGTCGGTGCTGGCCACCATGAGCACCGGCTCGCCAACGGCGCGGATGGCCGCGGCGATGCCTTGCCCCACCTGGCGGCACTGGGCATAGCTCAGGCTGGAGAGGCACAGGGGGGTGAGCAGCAAATCCGGGCGCAGGGTTTGCAGGAAGGGGATCTGCACCTCCAGGGAGTGCTCCAGGCGGTGGGCCAGGGCGTCCTCCCGCACCAGATCGCAGGCCGTCATCAGCTCCTGGGCCAGGCGGGCGTCCAGCTCCACCCGGCCCAGGGGGGTCTGCCAGGCCCCTTGGCCCATCACCGCCACCGGCTCGCCCAGGCCGCGATGATTGGGGCCGGCCACCAGCACCCGGCGGGGCATCTCCACCCGCGAGAGCACCATGCCCGCCACCCGGCCCGAATAGATATAGCCAGCGTGGGGGCAGACGGCCAGCAGCGCCGGCTGGGGCTGGGCGGCGAGGTCCAACAGGGCCTTCACCTCGGTCTGCAAGGCCTGGCGGGAGCCGGAATAGAATTGGCCGGCCACGGCGGGGGTTCGCAGCATGACTCCCTCCCTTGTTCACGCGGAAAAGCCCGTATTCAAACCACTAGCACAGCGCCCCGGCCAGGGCAACCGGGTGACAACCGGGGCGGCTTGTACCTCGCGCTCCGGGGATATACAATTCTTAAATTATACCTGTGGCCGAGCGCTGAGCCCGGCCCCCCACCCGGAGACGGCCATGCTGTTCTTCAAAAAAAAATCCGCCCCGGCCGCCGCCCCAGCCAAAGGAGAAACCTCGATGACCGACAAGCCGGTTATGCTTTACGCCTTGAGCACCTGCGGCCACTGCAATCACACCAAGCAGCTTCTGGACCAGTTGGGCGTGAAATACGACTTCGCCTACGTGGACAAGACCGCGGGCGAAGAGCGCCAGCACCTCATCGACAAGGTCAAGGAATACAATCCCCAATGCTCCTTCCCCACCCTGCTCATCGGCGAAACCGTCATCGTGGGCTACAAGGAGAAGGAGATTAAGGAGGCCTTGGGGGTATGACCGCCGGCGAACTATATGAGATGCTAAAAAAGGTCCAGGAGCCCAAGGGCTATTACTTCAGCCTGGAGCGGGCGTTGGTGATGGAGCTCTTGGAGGGCCTGCTGGCCAACAAGGAGCGCTACGGCTACATGTGCTGCCCCTGCCGCCTGGCCAGCGGGGACAAGAAGCAAGACGCCGACATCATCTGCCCCTGCGCCTACCGCGCGGAAGACGTGGCCCAGTACGGCAGCTGCTACTGCAACCTCTACGTCAGCCAGGCCTGGAACGACGGCGGCATCCCCCGCGACTACGTGCCCGAGCGCCGCCCGCCGGAGAAGTTCGCCTGGTGAAACCAGGGCCGGCCCACGGCCAGCCCATGAAAAAACGTAAGCGGGCCGGAGACTGGACAGCCAGCCTCCGGCCCGCCTTCTTTTATTGGCGGCCTTGGGCCGCGGGCCTGGCCTATTTCTCCAGGCTGCACTGGGTGAAGTCGATGGGCTTCTTGCAGCCGGGGCAGACGTGCTCGCGGTCGAACTCGTCGCTGAATATCTCTTTTTCCTTGCCGCAGCTGGGGCACTTGCAGATAAAGGCGGTCAGCTGTTTGTTGGCCTCGAAACCGGGACAATGGCGGGGAGTGCTCACCTGGGGCTCCTTTGTTAGAGATGACGGCCTGCTTGGTTCGCTTTCCTAAATTGTGCCTGGCCGGCCTGACAGCGTCAAGCCTCTCCTGCCGGACCGCCTCGCCCAACCAGAGCGCCCGGGGCGGACCAGCGCGGCGGGGACTGGCGCGGCGGGACTCGACAGACCATGCCCAGCGTGCTAGCATCGCTTACGAAGTCCGCCCGCGTCATGCTTTGGACCGGCGCGGCGTTTTTTCCCGCACCGGGGAGCAAGAAAGCCATGGCCCGCCAGGCGGTCATAGAACGCGCCACCCGCGAGACCCAGATACGCCTTGCCCTGGACCTGGACGGCCAGGGAAAGGCGGCGATCAGCACCGGTCTGGGTTTTTTCGACCACATGCTGACCCACGTGGCCTTTCACGGCTACTTCGACCTGGAGATAACCGCCCAGGGCGACCTGCACGTGGACGCCCACCACACCGTGGAGGATGTGGGCATCTGCCTGGGCCAGGCCTTCCGGCAGTGCCTGGGCGACCGGGCGGGCCTGGTCCGCTATGGCAGCGCCTTGGTGCCCATGGACGAGGCCCTGGCCCAGGTGGTGCTGGATTTGAGCAACCGGCCCCTGCTCAAGGTCAGCGGCCCCCGGCCCGGCCCGGCGGGCGGCTTCGACGGCCAGCTGGCCGAGGAGTTCTGGCGCGCCCTGGCCTTGCACGCCGGGCTGACCCTGCACGTGCGCCTGCTTGAGGGCGAAAACGATCACCACATGCTGGAGGCCGCCTTCAAGGCCCTGGGCCGGGCCTTGGACCAGGCTACCGCCCTGGAGCCGCGCGCCCGGGGCATCGTCTCAACCAAGGGGGTATTATGAGCTTCGCACGCCCGTTCCGCATCCTGGCCGGCCTTTCGGCCCTGGCCGCCATCTTCCTGCTCGCCGCCTGCGAGGCGCCCAAGCACGCCGACCCCCTGGCCCGGCAATGGCAACCCAAGAAGATCGCCGTGCTGCCCTTCCAACTGGGCGTGGGCGACCGGGGCGGCGCGGTGCGCTCCCCCTTGACCGGGGCCGCCTTCACCCCCGGACCGATCCTGGAGGGCGCCGCCCTCATGCTGGACGAGTCTTTGAGCTACCACCTGCCCAAGCTGACCGGCCTGGAGATCGTGCCCGTGACCGAGGCCGGACGCGAGTTCGAGCGCATACGGCGCGCCGACATGGGCCTGCCCCTGATCAAGGCCATCGTCCAGGCCGGCGAAAAGTCCGGGGCCGACGGCGTGCTCATCGGCTATGTCTACCGCTTCGCCCAGCGCGAGGGCACCTCCTACGCCGTGGAGCGCCCGGCCTCGGCCGCCTTCGACCTGGCCCTGGTGCGGGTCACAGACGGCGCGGTGCTGTGGAAGAACTCCTTCGACGAGACCCAGCGCCCGCTTAGCGAGAACGTCTTCACCGCCGGGGTCTACATGGAGCGCGGCATCAACTGGTTCACGGTGGAGGAGTGGGGCGATCACGGCTTGCAGACCCTGCTCAAGCGCTTCCCTTGGACCAAGCAGTAGCAAGGCCCATGGCCGCCTTCGAGGCCATTCCCGCCGTGGACCTGAAGGGCGGGCGCTGCGTGCGTCTCAAACAGGGGCGCATGGAGGACGAGACGGTCTTCGGCGACGACCCCCTGGCCATGGCCCTGCGCTGGCAGGAGATGGGCGCGCGCCGGCTGCACGTGGTGGACTTAGACGGCGCGGTGGGGGGCCGTCCAGCCAACGCCCCGGCCATCGCCGCCATCTGCCGGGGCTTGAACATCCCCGTGCAGTTGGGCGGCGGCATCCGCGGCTTGGAGGGCCTGCAAGCCGCCCTGGAGTTGGGGGTGGACCGGGCCATCCTGGGCACCCTGGCCGCCCGCGACCCCGAACTGGCCCTGACCGCCGCCCGGCGCTTTCCCGGCCAGGTGGTCATCGGCATAGACGCCCGCGACGGCCTGGTGGCGGTGCAGGGCTGGACCGAGCAGAGCGGCCTGCACTTTTTGGAATTGGCCGCCCGCTTTGACATCCCGGAGGTGGCGGCCATCGTCTTCACCGACATCTCCCGCGACGGCATGCACTCCGGCCCCAACCTGGATTCCACCCGCCAGCTCTGCCAGCACGTCTCCGTGCCGGTCATCGCCGCCGGCGGCGTGCATGACCTGGCCGACGTGCGGCGGCTGACGGCCATGAAACCCTTCGGCCTGGCCGGCTTCATCACCGGCCGGGCCATCTACGAAGGCACCCTGGACCTGGCCCAGGCCCTGGAACTGGCGGCCCAGGCATAAGGAGGCGTGATGAAGGGGCGGGGAACAATCTTGGCGGTGGCCCTGGCCTGGGCCTTGACGGGATGCGGCGGCGCGCCTCCGGTGGTGACCTCGCTGCCCCAGGAAGCCGGCTATTACGCCGACTCCGCCCAGGCGGCCGGCCTGAAGCTGGACCCGGCCTATCAGAAGGAGCAGACGGGCAACTTCCTGGCCATGCTGCTGGAGCCCTGGTTGCTGCCCCCCGAGCCCGGCCTGCCCCCCACGGTCAGCCAAAGCTTCCAGTCCTTCCGCGCCCAGCCCGGCTTCGGAGAAAACTTAAAGCCCCGCTCCCCGGCCTGGGCCGAGGACCTGCTGCTCAAGGCCAACCTGGAGATGTATCCCAGCGCCAATTTCCCGGCCATCAGCCTGGTGGCCAGCGACCTGCGCGCCCTGCCCACCCATCTGCCCGTCTTCTGGAGCGCCGAGCCCGGCGGCAACGGCTATCCCTTCGACCGGGTGCAATTGTCCCAGATACCCGCCCAGACCCCCCTCTATGTGCTGCACCACACCCGCGAGGGGGCCTGGGCCCTGGTCAGTTGCCATTACGGCCTGGGCTGGATGCCCGCCCGCGACCTGGCCCGCCTGGAGCAGGACCAGATCAAGGCCTGGCAAAAGGGCCGCTACGTGGCCCTCACCAGCGACCGCGCCGCCATCAAGGACGCCGGAGGCCGCCTGCTCTGCCTGGCCGGCCTGGGCTCCGTGCTGCCCCTGGTGGGCGAGGACTACGCCGAGTACCGGGTGCTGGCCGCCAGCTCCGACGGCCAGGGCAAGGCCCAGTTCCACACCGTGCGCCTTAGCAAGACCCAGGCCGCCGCCATGCCCCTGGCCCTGACCCCCGCCAACCTCACCCACCTCATGGACCCCCTGCTGGGACAGCCCTATGGCTGGGGCGGCTACCTGGGCAACCGCGACTGCTCCGGCCTGCTCAAGGACCTCTTCACGCCCTTCGGCATCTGGCTGCCCCGCAACTCCGCCCAACAGGCCAGGGCCGGCCACGCCTACGTGGAGCTCAAGGACGCCTCGGCCAGCGGCAAGCAAAGACTCATCAGCGAGTTCGGCCTGCCCTACATGAGCCTGCTCTGGATGCCCGGCCACATCATGCTCTACCTGGGCAGCCACGAAAAACAGCCCGTGGCCCTGCACAGCGTCTGGGGCGCCGGCGAGGCCAAGGGCGACAGCCGCCCGGCCCGGGTCATCATCTCCAGCCTCTCCAGCGCCGACCAGGGCGGTGAAGCCCTGCTCAAACGCCTGGAGTCCATGGTCCTGCTGGTCCCCCCCGAGCGTTTGGCCCAGTAGGGGATGCGAAGAGTTGGGGGGAACCCCTTTTTGCAGCGCAAAAAGGGGTTCCCGCCTCTCCCAAGCCCGCTTGCGGCAGGCT
>CAZLSD010000101.1:0-10627 GCA_964561775.1 uncultured Desulfarculus sp.
GGGCGGGTCATGATGCCTGGCTCCTTTGGTTCGAAGGCCAAAGTCAGCCCCAGCAGCACGGCGGTGGTCATGTTGATCCACAATATCTGCACAGGCAGTATGGGCAGGGCGACCCCGGCCATGATGGCGGCCAGGATTACCAGACCCTCGCCCAGGTTGGTGGGCAGGGTCCAGACAATGAATTTGACCAGGTTGTCGAAGACCCCCCGCCCCTCTTCCACCGCGGCGGCGATGGTGGCGAAATTGTCGTCGGCCAGGACCATGTCGGCGGCCTCCTTGGCTACCTCGGTTCCGGCCTTGCCCATGGCCACCCCGATGTCGGCCTGCTTGAGCGCCGGGGCATCGTTGACCCCGTCTCCGGTCATGGACACGATCTCGCCTCTGGCTTGCAGGGCCTGAACCAGCCGCAGCTTCTCCTCTGGAGTCATGCGAGCGAAGACCGCCGTGGCCTGGACTGCCTCCTCCAATTCGGTACCAGCCAGACGCCCCACCTCCTGGCCAGTCAGGACGGCCGCGGCGCCGCCGGGGGCCATGCCCAGCCGTTCGGCCACCGCGCCGGCGGTCAGGGCGTGGTCGCCGGTGATCATCTTCACCCGTATGCCAGCCGCCTGACAGGAGGCCACCGCCGTCAAGGCCTCGGGCCGTGGCGGATCGATCATGCCGACCAGTCCCAGCAGGGTAAAACAGCACTCCACCTCGCTGTATTCCAGGCTGGGATCGTCGGGCGGCCGCTCCCCCTTGGCCAAGGCCAGCACCCGCAAACCCCGGCGGGCCATCTCCTCTGCCTGGGATAGGGCCCCCGCCGCATCGAGCTCCGCCGGCCCGCCCAGGCCGTCCAGGGCCAGCGCACAGCGCGCCAGCACCTTCTCCGCCGCTCCCTTGAGAAAGACGGCGCGGGGCAAGCCCTCCCCAGGATCGTGCAAGGTCGCCATGAACTGGTTCTCGGACTGGAATGGTATGGCGTCCAGCCGGGGCCGTCGGCCGCGCTCCTCCTCCAAAAAGAGGCCGGCCTTGGCCGCCGCGGTCAAAAGCGCCGCCTCGGTGGGATCGCCCTGTACTTGCCAACCTTCCTGATCCCGGCGTAGCTGGCTGTCGTTGCACAACATCCCCGCCAGCAGGACCTCACCGAGGGCCGGATGCCGGCCAGCCTCGACTTTGGCGCCTGACAGCGTTATCTCGCCGGCGGGGTCGTAGCCCGCTCCGCTGAACTGGTACAGCCGCCCCCCGGCGAAGACTTCGACCACGGTCATCTGATTCTGGGTGAGGGTGCCGGTTTTGTCGGAGCAGATCACGGTGGTGCCGCCCAAGGTCTCCACCGCTGGCAACCGCCGTATGATGGCCCTGCGCCGGGCCATGCGCGCCACGCCTATGGCCAGGGTGATGGTCAGGGCCGCGGGCAGGCCTTCCGGAATGGCTCCCACGGCCAAGGCCACCGCGGCCATGAAGGTCTCCGCCAGTGACTGGCCCCGTAAGAGCCCCACGCCAAAGGTCGCCCCGGCTAGCGCGAGTACGGCCCATAGAACCAGATGGCTGAAACGGGCCATCTTGCGTGTCAGAGGAGTCTTGAGCTCCTCGACCTCGGACATCAGGCGGTTGATGCGTCCTATCTCCGTGGCGGCGCCGGTGGCCACCACCACCCCACGGCCCAGGCCATGAGTGACTAGGGTCGAGCTGTAGACCATGTTGGCGCGCTCGGCCAGCACCGAGGAATCGGGCAGGGCCTCCACGGTCTTGTCCACGGGAAGGGACTCGCCGGTCAGGGCTGACTCGTCGAGCCTCATTTCGCGGCCGGAGACCAGGCGCAGGTCAGCCGGAACCTTGTCTCCAGCCTGCAAGAGCACGATGTCGCCGGGGACCAGCTCTGAAGCGGCTAGGGTCTCCTGGATTCCGCCGCGAAGAACCAAGGCCTGGGAGACCAAGGAGCCCGACAAGGCGGCCAGGGCCTTGAGCGCCTTGGCCTCCTGCGCGAAACCCGCCACGGCGTTGACCGCCACCACACCCAGGATGACGCCGGCATCCACCCATTCCTTCAGGGCGGCGGTGACGGCGCCAGCGGCCAGAAGAAGCCAGACCAGCGGCTGGTTGATCTGCGTGAATAGACGACGCAGGGGGCCGGCGCCCTCTGCGGAGGGCAGCTCATTGGGGCCGTGCAGGGCGAGCCTGCGGGCGGCCTCCGCGGAGTCAAGGCCTTGCTCAGGATCGCTCTGTAAAATCGCCAGGATCTCGCGGACGCCCAAGCCGTGCCAAGTCTCCTTGTCTAGTCGGTCCAGGGGCATGTGGTTGTCCCTCTCTCGAGAAGCGCCATTAGCCAATAGCGAGCGCGCTGAATCTATTAGGAGGGGCGGCGTGTGCCCCGGTTTTTGGCTCTCCGGCCTGATTTCAATGTGTTGATCCTTTCTTATTTCTCCTTGCTTCCCCCCGCGGAGCAAATCATCAGCGCTGTTATTCCTGGGCCTTTTATTAAGCTCATCCGGCTCGCGGGCGGTTCGAACTCATGGCGACGACTGGATTCTTCCAAAAATAGCGAGGCTCAAGCTGGGGCAGACAGGCGCAGCGGTGGGCTTGTGATAGTCATCGGCGCCCCTGGGAAGGCTTCCCGTGAAGGGCAGGCCAGCGTGGAGGAAGCCCAGGGAGTTTCAAAACAGGCCAAGGCAGGTCGAGCAAGATAGCATGGCTGGGTTTTGCGCGGAAAGCCACCTTCTACTAAGATACCGATATTAAATATAATAGTGTTAAAAGACAAGGCTGAACCGCCCAAAACCTTGCCGCTATGCTCCTGAGCCCAGCATCTTCTATCGATATTAGGGGGTAGCCGCCCCAAGTCCAAGCATATTTTGAGCTGGTCCACTCCTGCCGATCCAGCACCTTGAGTAGCCTTCCCTCCAAGCCATTGATTTCGTTCAGAACTGACATCATTTGCTATAAAGGAGCGTTGTATCGGGCGGGCTGGCCAGCAGATGGCCATTTCTGGCTTTTGGTGGAGCTCTTTTCCTCTCTGTCAGAGGTGGTCCGCCGACCGGGGCAGGCTCCCGCGAACCTTTCATCCCAAGGCGGGATAGGCTGGTTTGTCGATAGCGTTGGGCCGCCGGCGCTTGACCGCCTAGCCCGCGAATCCGCCTCAGGGGATCACCCGCCTCCGCGCCTTGGGGGGCCTCAAGGCACGCACACCCGCCAACAGCGAGGGGTCACGGGAGCCTTTCCCGTAACCCCTTGTTTTCGCTTGGCGGAAGTGCATGGGAATCGAACCCACCTGCCCCCTTGCTCAGAAGGCACACCGGATTTGAAGTCCGGGAGGGCCACCAGTGCCCTTTCCACTTCCGTGGGGGCAATCTAGCACCAGGGCCACCCCGAGTCAACTTTGGCACGCCCCCGGCCGCGGGCGAGATTGAATTGGCCGTTACAAAAAGGGGCGTCCGATAAGAGACGCCCACCATTTACCCCTTTGCCGGACAGGCGCCAGTCCGGGGCTCTCCAACTGGCCACGCTCCCGCCGCCGGCAATAGCCTGGACCGGTTGTTAGGCCGGGGTCTGGTCCGGCCCCAGGTAACTATGTTTTTTATAGCATATTGCAATATCCGCCATTGGTGACATATCTAAAAACATGGGGTGGGACAGCGGGTTCATGGTCTGGCGGCGGATTGACCGGCTCGCCCAAGCATGCTTGCCCGCCTCGGGGGAGGCCATGTCAGCCCCATCTTGGCCTGGATTCATGACGCGCGCCCAAGCTCGGCCAGCATGGCTTGCGCCGGCTTGGGCTCCATGAGAGCGGGAGCGCGCCGCCCTGAATCGCCCCCCCCAGCCCCGGCAACTGGTCGCGCCCTGCCGTGCTGCCCCTGCGTCTGGATATGAAAACCGCCGTCGCGGACGTTATCCCCTAGGGAGGAGGTTTACGGTTATGATCGGCAAGACCTTGGTCGTGAACGGAATAACCAGATCATTGGTGGTTGACCCCGAGAGCTCCCTGGCCCAGGTGCTGCGCGAGCAACTCCTGTTGACCGGTGTCAAGGTGGGTTGCGGCCAGGCCCAGTGTGGAGCCTGTAGCGTCATCCTGGACGGCAAGGTGGTGCGTTCCTGCGCCACCAAGATGAGCAAGGTGGCCGAAGGGGCCTCGGTGACCACCATCGAGGGCATCGGAGCCCCGGACAACCTGCACCCCCTGCAACTGGCTTGGATGATCCACGGCGGCGCCCAGTGCGGCTTCTGCACGCCGGGCTTCATCGTCTCGGCCAAGGGGCTCCTGGACGAGAACCCCAAGCCCGGCCGGGCCGAGGTGCGCGACTGGTTCGAGGCCCACCGCAACGCCTGCCGCTGCACCGGCTACAAGCAACTGGTGGACGCGGTGATGGACGCGGCGGCGGTGCTGCGCGGCGAGAAGAGCAGGGACGACCTGATCTTCAAGCTGCCCGCCGACGGCGGCATCTGGGGGGCCAATTATCCCCGCCCCAGCGCCCTGGGCAAGGTCACCGGCACCCTGGACTACGGCGCGGATCTGGGGCTCAAGCTGCCCAGCGGGGCCTTGCGCCTGGCCCTGGTCCAGGCCCAGGTCTCCCACGCCCTCATCAAGTCCGTGGACACCTCGGCCGCCCTCAAGATGGAAGGCGTCTATCAGGTCGTCACCGCCAAGGACGTCAAGGGCAAGAACCGCATCACCGGGCTCATCACCTTCCCCACCAACAAGGGCGACGGCTGGGACCGGCCCATCCTCTGCGATGAGAAGGTCTTCCAGCATGGCGACGCCATAGCCATCGTCTGCGCCGACAGCGAGGCCCACGCCAAGGCCGCCGCCGCGGCGGTCAAGGTGGAATTGGAGGAGCTGCCCGCCTACATGAGCGCCCCGGCGGCCATGGCCGCCGACGCCATGGAGATCCATCCCGGCACGCCCAACGTCTACTTCATCCAGAAGATCGCCAAGGGCCAGGAGACCGGCCCCGTCTTCGACAAGGCCCCGGTGGTGGTGGAGGATGACTTCTACGTGGGACGCCAGCCCCACATGCCCATGGAGCCGGACGTGGGCTTCGCCTATCTGGGCCAGGAGGGCCAGTTGGTCATCCAGTCCAAGTCCATCGGCCTGCACCTGCACGCGGCCATGATCGCCCCCGGCCTGGGGGTGGAACTGGACAAGCTGGTGATGGTGCAAAACCCGGCCGGCGGCACCTTTGGCTACAAGTTCAGCCCCACCATGGAGGCCCTGGTGGGGGCGGCCTGCCTGGCCACGGGCAAGCCCTGTTTCCTGCGCTACGACTATCAGCAGCAGATGGGCTACACCGGCAAGCGCTCCCCCTTCTTCGTCAACCTGCGTCTGGCCGCCGACAAGGAAGGCAAGCTCTTGGCCATGGAGAGCGACTGGACCGTGGATCATGGCCCCTACTCGGAGTTCGGCGATCTCTTGACCCTGCGCGGGGCCCAGTTCATCGGCGCGGGCTATGACATAGCCAACATCCGGGGCGAAGGCCGCACCGTGTGCACCAACCACGCCTGGGGCTCGGCCTTCAGGGCCTATGGCTCGCCGCAAAGCGAGTTCGCCTCCGAGGTGCTCATGGACGAGCTGGCCGAGAAGCTGGGCCTGGACCCCTGGGAGCTGCGCTACAAGAACGTATACCGCCCCGGCTCCAAGTCGCCCTCCGGCCAGGACCCCGAGGTCTACAGCCTGCCCCAGATGCTGGAGATTTTGCGGCCCAAGTATGACGAGGCCCGGGTCAAGGCCCAGCGGGGCTCCACCGCCGAGGTCAAGCGCGGGGTGGGGCTTTCCATCGGCGTCTATGGCTGCGGCCTGGACGGCCCCGACGGCTCCGAGGCCTGGATGGAACTTAACCCCGACAACACGGTGACGGTCTTCTCCTGCTGGGAGGACCACGGCCAGGGGGCCGACGCCGGAGCCCTGGGCACCGCCCACATGGCCCTGCGTCCCTTGGGGCTCAGGCCCGACCAGATTCGCCTGGTCATGAACGACACCAGCAAGGCCCCCAACAGCGGACCCGCCGGCGGCAGCCGCTCCCAGGTGGTCACCGGCCGGGCCATCCAGGCCGCGGGCGAGGCTCTGCTGGAAGGCCTCAAGAAGCCAGGCGGCGGCTGGCGCACCCATGCCGAGATGGCGGCCGCCGGGCTGCCTCTCAAGTACGTGGGCAAGTGGGCGGCCCCGGCCGCGGCCTGCGACGAGAACGCCCAGGGCAGCCCGTTTGCGGTCTACATGTACGGCGTCTTCATGGCCGAGGTGGCGGTGGAGGTCAAGACCGGCCAGACCACGGTGGAGAAGATGACCATGGTGGCCGACGTGGGCAAGATCAACAACCGCCTGGTGGTGGACGGCCAGATCTACGGCGGCCTGGCCCAGGGCATCGGCCTGGCCTTGACCGAGGACTACGAGGACATCAAGAAGCACTCCACCCTGGTGGGGGCGGGTTTCCCCTACATCAAGCGCATCCCCGACGACCTGGAGGTCATCTACGTGGAGACCCCCCGGCCCGAGGGGCCCTTCGGGGCCGCCGGCGTGGGCGAGCTGCCCCTGACCTCGCCGCACGCCTCCATCATCAACGCCATCTATCAGGCCTGCGGGGCGCGAGTGACCAGGCTGCCGGCCAAGCCGGACAAGGTTCTGGCCGCCCTGCAAGGCAAGTAACCTAGTCTCCAACCACCGCCGGGGCGGAGGAGATGGCGGCCGGCCATCCCTCCGCCCCGCTGGCGTCTGTGCTAGGATGAAGGCATGGAGAAAAGCGAGCTGAACAGCCTGGAGCTGAGCTGCATCGAGGAGGAGGCTCCCTGGTGCCAGGCCGCCTGTCCCCTGCACGTCGACGCCCGCCAGCTCTGCCGCCACCTGGCGGCGGGGGAGATGGCCCAGGCCTGGGGGGCGCTGCTCAAGCAGATGCCCCTGCCCGGGGTGCTGGGGCGCATCTGCGATCACCCCTGCCAGCAGGCCTGCCGGCGCGGCCAGGCCGGCGACCCGCTAAATATCTCGGCCCTGGAGCGCGCCCTGGTGCAGACCCCGGAACCCAGCCAGCGCCGCCTGCCCCTGCCGGCCCGGCCGGGGCGGGTGGCCGTGGCCGGGGCGGGTCTGGGCGGCTTGACCGCGGCCTGGGACCTGGCCCGCAAAGGCTGGAGCGTGACCGTGCTCACCGGCCTGGCCCGCCTGGAGGACGCCCTGCTGGGGCTGGGCCTGCCCCAACTGCCTCCCTCGGCCGTGGCTGGCGAACTGGCCCGCCTGGCCGGGGAGCGGGTGGCGTTCCAAAGCGGCCAGGACCTGGGGCCGGGCTGCGCCGCGCGCCTGCTGAGCGAGTTTGACGCGGTCTACCTGGGTTTCGACGACCCCAGCCTGGGCGAGCCGGCTTCCTCGCTCGACCTGGACCCGGCCACGGGCGCGGCGGGGCGGGAGGGGCTCTTCGCCGGCGGGCTGGGTGAGGTGGTTTCTTTGGTGGGCCTGGCGGCCCAGGCTCGGCGCGCGGCCCTGTCCCTGGACCGCCATCTGCAAAAGGTCTCCTTGAGCGCCGGCCGCCAGGGCGAAGGCCCCCAGACCACCCGGCTCTTCACCTCCCTCAAGGGCGTGGAGCCCCTGCCCGCGGTGGCCATGGCCGACCCGGCCCAGGGCTATAGCCCCGAGGAAGCCCGCCAGGAGGCGGCCCGCTGCCTGCAATGCAGGTGCCTGGAGTGCGTCAAGGTCTGCAAGTACCTGGAGGAGTTCAAGGCCTATCCCAGGTCCTACGCCCGCCAGGTCTACAACAACGAGGCCATCGTCAAGGGCCAGCACGCCGCCAACCTGCTGGTCAACTCCTGCATGCTCTGCAAGCTGTGCACGGCGGTCTGCCCCGAGGGCTTCGCCATGGCCGAGATGATCCTGGGCGCGCGACAACGCATGGTGGCCGAAGGCCGCATGCCGCCCTCGGCCCACGAGTTCGCCTTGCAGGACATGGACTACAGCAACGGCCCTGACTGCGCCCTCTCGCGCCACCAGCCCGGGACCAGCTCCAGCGCCAGCCTGTTCTTCCCCGGCTGCCAGTTGGGCGGCTCCCTGCCCGATCATGTGCAGGCCCTGTACCAGCACCTGTGCGCCAGCCTGCCCGGCGGGGTGGGGCTGATGCTGGGCTGCTGCGGCGCTCCCGCCCGTTGGGCCGGGCGGGAGGACCGCTTTGGCGAGGTCATGGCGCAACTGGAGGCGGGCTGGCGGGATATGGGCAGGCCGCGCATCATCGCCGCCTGCCCCACCTGCCTGGGCATGCTGCGGGGCGGCCTGGAGGCGGCCCAGGTGGAGAGCGTCTGGGAGGCGCTGGCCCAGGGCCAGCCGCCCGCCGGGGCGGGCCTGCCCCTGCCCGGGACGGCCGGTGAGTTGGCCCTGCACGACCCCTGCGCCGCCCGCGACGACCAGGCCCTGCGTGATGGCGTGCGCCACCTGCTGGCGCGCCTGGGCGGCAATCCGGCCGAGCTGCCCTTGAGCGGCGGCCTTACCCAGTGCTGCGGCTTCGGCGGCCTGGCGGCCAACGCCAACCCGGCCCTGGCCCGCAAGGTCGTTCAGGAGCGGGCCAGCCAGAGCGGCCAGGATTATGTGACCTACTGCGCCATGTGCCGCGACCGCCTGGCCAGGGCTGGCAAGCGCACCCTGCACGTGCTGGATTTGCTCTTCCCGGCCCAGGCCGGGCCGGACCCGGCGGCCCGCCCCGACCCCGGCTTCTCGGCCCGCCGCGAGAACCGGGCCCGGCTCAAGGCCGGCCTGCTGGCCGGGCTCTGGGGCGAGCCCCCCGCGCCGCCCGTCGCCCAGGCCGGGCCGGAGTTGGTGGTGAGCGCCCAGCTGGCCGAGCTGCTGGAGGAGCGGCGCATCCTCCTGGAAGACCTGCGCCAGGTGGTGGCCCAGGCCGAGGCCACGGGGCGCAAATTCATTAACCCTGTCTCCGGGCGCTTTCTGGCCCGCTGGCGGGGGGCCAACGTGACCTTCTGGGTGGAATACGCCCTGGAGGAGGGGCGGGCCGTGGCGCACAACGCCTATTCCCACCGCATGCAGGTTCTGGAGAAGCGGCCATGAGCGAGATCAAGGCCTACAGCCAGGAGGACGCCCAGTGGCTGTGCCAGGCATGCGGCCAGGCCCTGACGCCCCGGTCCGTGGTCATCGCCTACCTGGGCAGCGAGTTCAGCGTGGAGATGCTCTGCTGCCCGGACTGCGGCATGGCGCTGGTCTCCCAGGACCTGGCCCTGGGGCGCATGCTGGAGGTCGAGCGCCTGCTGGAGGACAAGTGAGCCTCTCCGCCCGCGCCCCGGCCGGCTCCGCCAAGCTGTACGAGCAGGAGGCCCTGCGCCGGGTCACTGGCCCGGCCCTCAGGCCGGGGGGGCTGGACCTCACCCGGCGGGCCCTGGAGGCCCTGGCCCTGCCGGCGGGGGCCAGGGTGCTGGACGTGGGCTGCGGCCTGGGAGCCACCCTGGCCTTTCTGCGCGGGCAGGCCGGGGCGCTGGCCTTTGGCGTTGACATCTCCCTGACCATGCTGGCCGCCGCCCGGGAGCTGACGCCTCCGGTTTGGGCCGCGGCCAGGGCTGACGCGTTGCCCTTTGGGCACGCTGCTTTCGCCGCGGTGTTCTGCGAGTGCGTGCTCTCCCTGCTGGAGGCCCCGGCCTTGGCCCTGGCCGAGATGGGCCGGGTGCTGAACCCCGGCGGCCGCCTGGTCATCAGCGACCTCTATCGCGCCGACGGACCGCCGCCCGCCCTGGCTGAACCGCGCTTGGAGGAGCCGCCCCTGGCCTCCTGTCTGCAAGGGGCCATGGACAGGGCCGCCCTGGAGGCCCTGCTGGCCCAGGCCGGTTTCGTGCTGGAGCTTTTCGAGGACCACGCCAGGCTGCTCAAGGAACTGGCCGCCCGCCTGATCCTGGCCGGCGGCTCCCTGGCGGCCTTCTGGGACGGCGTGCTTGGCCCCGGCGCCGCGGGGCAAGGAGCGCGGGCCTTGGCGGCCTGCCGGCCGCGCTACTGTCTGATCATCGCCCGCAAGGGGGAATAAGCGTGAACGAGATTTCCTTGCGCGTAATGCAACTGGCGGCGCAGGGCTTCTGTTGCAGCCAGATGATCCTGATCATGGGCCTGGAGGCCCAGGGCCGGGAGAACCCCGAACTGGCGCGGGCGGCCGACGGCCTGTGCCAGGGGATGGGCCGCCGCGAGCAGCCTTGCGGCTGCCTGAGCGGCGGCGTCTGCCTGCTGGCCCTGCACGCGGGCAAGGGCGCGGCGGGCGAGGAGCGCCACGACCGCTACCAGCTGCTGGTCGACTCGCTGGTGGACTGGTTCCAGGAGACGGTGGGCGGCCGGCATGGCGGCATAAGCTGTGAGGCCATCCTGGGACCGGACAACTCCGTCCCCCAGCCCGCCCTCTGCGGAAGCCTGGTGGTGGAGACCTATGAGCGGGCCATGGCCCTGTTGCTGGAAAACGGCATCGACCCCAGCCAGGCCAGGGAGAATGGACCCCTCTGATCCCCAGGCCCGGCTGCTGGGGAGCACCGAGGCGCTCTGCCAGCATTGCCTGCGCCGGACGCCGGCCCAGCTGGTGGCCCGGGGGGACCAGGTCTTTCTGGAAAAGACCTGCCCCGAGCACGGCCAGCAAGCCACCGTCATCTGGCGCGGGCGGCCGGCCTTCCAGGAGTGGCTGCGCCTGAAGCGCCCCTCCCGCCC
>CAZLSD010000102.1:0-10575 GCA_964561775.1 uncultured Desulfarculus sp.
GCCTCCGCCCGCTCCCGGCCCCGCCGGCGGAACCTGCCAGGCCGGGCAGGTATGCGTCAAGGCGCTCTCCTACAACCTCGACTCCCTGACCCCCGGCAAGAACCCGGACGGCTGGAGCCAGTTCATGCACATCCTGGCCCGGGAAAAGCCCGACCTGCTGGTGGTGCAAGAGGCGGTAGCCGCGGACCTGCCCCAGATCGCCCGGGCGGCCGGACTTCTCCATCAGGCCGATGTGCGGGCCTATGGCCAGGAGGACTGGCGGGGACGGGTGGGCATCTTCAGCCGCTGGCCCCTGCGGGTCAAATCCATCCCCTTGCCGGTGAGCGGCGGGGAAAAGGAACGCCTCTTTGGCCAGGCCGAAGTGGACCTGGACGGCCTGCCCCTGGCCTTCTATGGCATGCACCTGTCCCGCCAGGGCCTGGTGGACAGCAAGCTCAAGGGCCTGGCCAAGGAACTCTTGGGCGTGGGACGCCGGGCCGAGGAGATGGAGACGGTGGTCAAGACGCTGGGCCATGACCCCCGCCGTTTCAAGATACTGGCCGGCGACCTCAACACCTTCCCCCTCTCCGGCCCCTATCGCCTGCTGGAGGGCCAACTGCTGGACGCCTTCACATCCGCTGCCCCCGGCACCTACCGCATGGACAGGATGAGGACCGGGGACAAGGCCAAGGTGGACCGGGCCTATCTGGACAACCTGCCCAACCCCAAGATCGACCACGTCTTCCACAGCCAGGCCCTGCGCCCCTTGGAGGCCCGGGTCATCCAGGATGGCGACTCCGACCACTACCCGGTCACCGCCACCCTGCGCATCGACCTGGCGGACCATGGCCTGGAGCCCCCGCGCATCAAGGCCGCCCAGGAGGCCCTGATCAAGCTGGGCCTGCTGAGCGGCCCCGCCCAGGGCCGTCTGGACCCGGCCAGCCGGCGGGCGCTGGCCCGCTGGCAGGCTGGCAAGGGCCTGGCCGTGGACGGCATGCTGGGGCCGGAGACCCTGAAGCTTCTGTTAAGGTAGGGACCGCCCCCTTTTGCCGGTCTCCCCGCCGGGCAACTTTGCCTCACCACATCGAGCCGGAAATTATGTAAAATCCTGCTCCGGGCAGACAGGGAGCGCGCGCCGCGGCGTCCCCCGGCTTCGCCACATGTCCCCCTGCCCCGCCTGGCCGGCCCTTGGCCCGCCACCGAGGCAATGCAGTTACCCTGGCTGGGGGCCAGCCGGCCCCTAAACAAGGACACGCGCCATGCCGCAGGCAGAAAAACAGGTCATCCATCTCACGGTCAACGGCCGCGCCCTGGAGCTGGTGGTGGGTTGCGGGCCGCTGGAACTGGACCCGGCCCACACCTTGGCCCACACCCTGCGCGAGACCCTGGGCCTGACCGGGACCAAGATAGGCTGCGACCAGGGCTCCTGCGGGGCCTGCACCGTGCTCTTGGACGGGCTGCCCGTGCTCTCCTGCCAGACCCTCACCGTGGAGTGCCAGGGCAAAAGCGTCCTCACCATCGAGGGGCTGCGCCATCCCCGCGGCCAAGGCCCCCACCCCCTGCAAGAGGCCTTCGTGGAGCATTCGGCCTTCCAGTGCGGCTTCTGCACCCCGGGCATCCTGATGTCGGCCAAGGCCCTGCTGGACGCCAATCCCCGGCCCAGCCGCCAGCAGGTCTCAGAGGCCCTGGCCGGGCACTTTTGCCGCTGCATAAGCCATTACCAGGTGCTGGAGGCGGTGGAGGACGCGGCGGCCAGGCTGGAGGAATGAGCATGCCTACCCAGTACCGCCATTTGGGCCGCCCCTCCCCGCGCCTGGACGCCTGGGATATCGTCACCGGCCGCGCCCAGTATATCGACGACCTCAAGATGCCGGAGATGCTGTACGCCCGTATCCTGCGCAGCCCCCACGCCCACGCCCGGATAACTTCCCTGGACGTAAGCCGGGCCGAGGCCCTGGAGGGGGTGGCCGCGGTCATCACCCACCACAACGCCCCGGACTGGAAGCTGGGGCTGCCGCGGGCCTTTCCCCTGCTGGACGGCAGGGTGCGCTTCGCCGGCGACGCCGTGGCCCTGGTGGCGGCCGCCACCCCCCAGATAGCCGAGGAGGCCCTGGAGCTCATAGAGGCAAAGTACCGCCCCCTGCCAGCAGTCTTCTCGGCCCGGCAGGCCCTGGAGCCCGACGCGCCCCAACTGCACGAGGCCTTCCCCGGCAACCTGGTCAGCGGCGGGCAGCAGCCCTTTGGCCCCCAGACCCTGCGCCAGGTGGTCATGGGCGACGTGGAGGCGGGCTTCGCCCAGGCCGAGATCATCGTGGAGGGCGAGGGGCGCTACGAGTCCATGCCCAATCCCGCCCCCCTGGAGCCGCCAGGGGTCATCGTGCGCTGGGACGGCCCCCATCGGCTCACCGTCTGGTCGGCCTCCCAGAGCGCGGGCTGGCACCAGTTCGTCATGATGCCCTTTTTGGGCTTTCCCGAGATCCGCTCCATCGCCACCCACTGCGGGGGCAGCTTTGGTTCCAAGAACTACTCCCTGCTGCCCTTTCTGTACGCCGCCGCCCTGGCGCAAAAGGCCGGCCGGCCGGTGAAGGTCTACTACGGCAAGGCCGAGCATCTGGCGGCCTACGCGGCCCGCCCCGGCTCCCGGCTCAATCTGCGCCTGGGGCTTAAAAAAGACGGCCGCCTGACGGCCATCCAGGGCCAGTGGCTGATGGACACCGGGTATTTCTCGGACATGACCCCGGCCCAGGTGGCGGTGGGCCTGGGCGAGGCCCAGCTTTTGCTGCGCTGCCCCAACTGGGACCTGCGCGCCCGCCTGGCGCTGACCAACCGCAACGCGGCGGGGGTGGTGCGCGGCTTCGGCGGCCAGGAGCTGGAGGCGGCCCTGCAACCGCTGCTGACCGAGGCCTTGATCCGGGCCGAGTTGGACCCGGTGGAATTCTTCAAGGCCAACTTCGTGCGCCCCGGCCAGACCTATGTCTGGCGGGAGGGCGTCACCTGGACCTACCGGGGCCTGGATTTCCGGCCGGCCATGGAGCGCGGGGCCGAGGTTTTTGGTTGGCGCGACAAATTCAAGGGCTGGCTGCGCCCCAGCGCGCTGGACGGCCCCCGGCGACATGGGGTGGGGGTGTGGGTGCACGGCAACGCCGATATAGGCGAGGACGAATCCGAGGCCTATGTGCGGCTGAGCCCCAGCGGGTCGGCGGTGGTGCACGTGCTGGTCTCCGAGGCCGGCGCCGGCGCCCGCAGCTCCCTGGCCAAGATGGCCGCCGAGGTGCTCTGCCTGCCCCTGGACAAGGTCAGCCTGGCCCCGCCCGACACCCTGGTCAATCCCTTCGACTTCGGCCTGGTGGGCTCGCGGGGCACCTACGCGGTGGGCTCGGCGGTGATAAACGCCGCCCAAGACGCCCGCCGCCAGCTCTTGCAACGGGCCGCCCGGCTGCTGAGCGCCCCGGCCGAGGAACTTGACACCATGGACGGCAGGGTATTCCGGCGGGGCGACGGGCAAAAAAGCCTGTCCTGGTCCCGGGTGATGGGCATCTCCCGCACCATCACCGGCAAGGGGTCCTTCGAGGCCGACTTCTCCCTAAGCAATTTCCTGATGCTCTTCGTGGAGGTGGCGGTGGATGTCCAGACCGGCAAGGTGGACCTGCTCAGCATGCTGCCGGCCACCGACGTGGGCCAGGTCATCAACCCCCAGATGCTGAGCCAGCAACTTCAGGGCTGCCTGGGCGCGGCCGGCCTGGACACGGCCATCTTCGAGGAGCCGGTCCTGGACCCCCGCCGCGGCTGGATGCTCAACCCCAACCTGGTGGATTACAAGTGGCGCACCTTCGCCGAGCTGCCCGCCTACGACCAGGTCATCCTGGAATCGGGCGCGGACAGCCACCGCTTCCGGGCCTTGGGCGTGGGCGAGATATCCACCTCGCCCGGCCCGGCGGCGGTGATGATGGCCGTCTCCAACGCCCTGGGGGTGAGGCTGGAGGAATACCCCCTCACGCCGGATAAAATTTTGGCGGCCTGGCGGCAGGCCGAAAAAGGGGCGCGCCCATGAAGACCTTCGCCCACCACGACGCCCGCAGCCTGACCGAGGCCTTTGATCTGTGGCGGCGCTACGAGGGCCAGGCCCGCTACCTGGCCGGCGGCAGCGATCTGCTGGGCGCGCTCAAGGAAGGGGTATATCTCAGCCACCCCCGGGCCATCATCAACCTCAAGACCATCCCCGGCCTGGATGACATCGCCCTGGAGCAGGACGGCCTGCGTCTGGGGCCCTTGGCCAGCCTGTCCCGGCTGGTCGCCGCGCCCAAGGTGGCGGAGCATTATCCCCTCCTGACCCAGGCGGCCCGCGGCGTGGCCTTTGTCCAGATACGCAACGTGGCCACGGTGGGCGGCAACCTCTGCCAAGACACCCGCTGTTGGTACTACCGCTATCCCCGTCAATTGGGCGGGCCTTTGCCCTGCTGGCGCAAGGGGCAAGGCCCCTGCCACGCCGTCAAGGGCGACAACCGCTATCACGCGGTGCTGGGCGGCGGCAAGTGCTTCGCCGCCTTCCCCTCGGACCTGGGCCTGGCCCTGGCCGCCCTTAATGCCCAGCTGGAGCTGAGCGGACCGGCGGGGACGCGCGTCCTGCCGGCCGCCAGCTTTTACGCCCCGGCGGGCAATCTGCTGGAGCCCGGCGAGCTGCTCTCCGGCATCCGGACGCCGGCCCCGCCCAGCGGCGCGCGCCAGGTCTTCGAAAAGTTCACCCTGCGCCAGCCGGTGGACTTCGCCCTGGTCAGCCTGGCCGCCTTGTATGAGCTGGTGGAGGGCCGCTACCGCCGCGCGCGCGTCTTTCTGGGCGGAGTGGCCCCCATCCCCTGGCGGGCGCGCGAGGCCGAGGAAGCGCTGGAGGGGCAAGCGGTGGGAGAAAAGGCTGCTTCCCAGGCGGCCCAGGCGGCCCTGGCCCGGGCCAAGCCGCTGGCGGGCAACGCCTACAAGGTGGAGATAGCCAAGACCCTGATCAGGCGGGGGCTGGCCGGGGCCTGAGAACGCGGATGTTCAGGGTTGTTGGGCCTGACCGCCTGATGTGGTTCCTGGCAGACCGCGGGGGTGCGGCGCTGCCATAAACCGGCGGAGGCGGCTCACCAAACAAACTCCAGCCCCAGTTCCATGCTCCAGTACTCATCCTGGTCGCCATCATATTCCCGCCCATAGGAGCCCAAGGCGGTGAAGCCCAGCCAGGGCCAGGGACGCCAGGTCAAGGCCAGGTCCAGCTGGCTCAGCCAGGAGCGCTCGTTGCGCGCGTATTCCAGCTGGTGGCTCAGGTCCAGGGCCAGGCTCTCGGCCAGCTTCATCTGATAGCCCAGCAACAGGTTGCCCAGGTTCTCGGCCTCCTGCTGATAGTGCCCCGCCCCCAGGGCCAGGCGCAGGCCGGGCAGCCAGAGGGGGCGGTGTATGACCTGGGCGTTTATGTTGGCCTGGTCGGGGCGGGGGGTGTCGTATATCTCGTAAAAGAGGCTGGCCACCAGCTCCCAATCCCGCCCCAAGGCCCGGCCGGCGGCCAGGCCGGCCAGTTCCCGCGCCTTGACCGCCAGCAGCCCCCGGCCGGTGAGCATATCCACCTGGGGCCAGGCGTCCCTTTCCCGGCTGAAACTGGCGTTGAGCCACCAGGGGCCTTCCGAGTATTGGACCAGGGCATGGCCGGTGATCAGTTCCTGGTCGTCGGGCAGTTTGAAGTAGGCGCTTTGGTCCTGGTTGGAGAACAGCTCCCGGCGCAGGCGCAGGTTGACCTGAAGCTCGGGGCGGGGCCGCCACTCGCCGGCCAGGTAATAGCCCCGGCGCTTGAGGTCGAAGTCGTTGTCGCCATACACCAGGCTTTCCTGGCGCAGACTGCCCCAAAGATAGCCCGCCGCCATGCGCCAGCCCTCGGCCACGGGAGCCTCGGCCTGGGCCTGATAGGTGGTGTCATGGGTCACATAGACATGTCGGGCGTAGCCGGGCCAATATTCGCGCTGGCGGGAATAGGAAAAGGCGAATTTGCTCTTGGCGGACTGGGCGTTCTCCAGGGCGGCCATCTCCTTGCCCAGGCGCTGATTGGCCGGGTCCAGGGCCAGGGCTCGCTCATAGGCCGCCTTGGCCTGCACGGGCCGGTTGAGGGCCGCCAGCGCCCGGGCCTTGCCCGCCGCCGCCAGGGCGTTATCCGGCTGGAGTCGCAGGGCCGCCTCATAGGCCGCCAGCAGCTTCTCCAATTCCTCGCCGCGCAGGGCGCGGCCGGCGGCCAGGGTGAAGGAGATGGTGCGCCCGGCATCCAGGGCCAGCTCCCGCAAGCTGGCGTCCAGGCGCTGATCCAGTTGCAGGGCCTCTTCCAGGGCGTCCTGGGCGTTCTGCGACGTGGGTTCTGGCGGGGCCGCCAGGGCGGCGGTCGCGCCCAGCAATATCAAGGCGGCCAAGGCCATGCTGCGTAAGTTAGGCATGTTTCATCCGCTGGCCTGAAAAGGCCACCCCGGGACATGGCATCCCGGGGCGGCGGGTTGGCTGGAGTACTGGTTAGCGGCCGCCCCGATAGCCCTGACCGGTGCCGTCTTGGGGACGGTTGGCGTAGTTGTCGCAAATGCCGTCGCCATCGGCGTCCACCCAGTCGCCATAACGGCCCTGGGTGGCCTCGTCCCAGCCCTGCCGGGTCTGGGCCCAGTCGCAGACGCCGTCGTTGTTGGCGTCCACGTAGTTGGGACCGGGATCGGCGGAGCTGCCCCGGAAGCGCGCCTCGGCGCTGTTGGGCATTCCCAGCCAGGCGGCCCCCGTGAGCAACAGACAGACGACCAACACGCTTGTTAAGACTTTCATGACCAATCTCCTCGTGGTTTGTGGTTGCAGAGTCGCCAGACTACATTGCAGCGAGTGTGCCAACCGCAGCGAGCGTGCCAGCCCGGAACGGAGAATTGTAAATCCCACACCAGCCATATATGTTTATCTGGACCGGGAGCGGCCAGGCCGGCGTGACCTGCGCCAAAGGCCCTGGACAAAGGGATCAGGGAGGCTCGTGGGGCGGATTTCCATCAAATATAAGCTGTTTCTCGTGGTGGCCCTGGTGGCCTTCCTGTTTCTGGCCTTGGCGGACCTGCTGGCCTATCGCCATATCCAGTCCAAGCTGATGGCCGGCGCCCACGGCCAGGCCGAGGAACTGCTGAGCCATGTCAGCCGGGAGATGGTGATTGGCGGCCAATGGCTGCCTCCCGCCCAATTGGGCCGGATCATCAATTTTCATCTCCATCTGCGCCCCCGATTGCTGTCCATCATGATCTTCGACGCGGAAGACAAGCCCCTGCATCCCAGCGCCCCGCCAGAGGCCTTCCACGCCAAGTTCGCGTCCATGCTGAGCAAATCCCAAGGGGCCTTGGTGGACCTGGGCGGTGATCATCTCTATGCCGTGGTGTCCCCGGTTTATGGCGGCCAAAACCGCCTGGGCTCCATCGTGGGTCTGATGAACCTGAGCGACATGGCCCAGCAGGTCGAGGAAGTGCGCCGCTCCTTCTGGCTCCTGGGCCTGGCCACCTGGGTTCCCCTGATTCTGGCCTTGTACGCCGCCATCAACTGGCTGGTACTGGGACGGGTGCAACGCCTGGGCCGGGTCTCGGCGGCCCTGGCCGCGGGCGATCACGCGGCCCGGGCCGTGGTGGAGAGCAAGGACGAGATAGGCGATCTGGCCCTGGCCTTCAACCGCATGGCCGAGCACCTGCTAAAGGCCGTCCAGGGGGCCGAGCGCGAAAAACATCGTCTGCAAGTGGTGTTGGACACCCAGAACGACGGGCTCTTCGTGGTGGACACCCAAAAACGGGTGACCATGGTCAACCGCCGCATGCGCGATCTGCTGGGCAAATCCGAGGAGGAGGTTGTGGGCAGGCCCTGCTCTGAACTGGTGCAGTCCGAACTGTGCCGCCTGGAGTGCCCGCTGTTCGCCAATCCGCTGGAAAACGCCAACGGTCAGCCCGGCGCGGGCGTGGAGGTCGAACTCAACCTGCCCGGCGGACAGCGGCTGTCCGTTCGCAAAAATGCGAAAGTCTTTCGCAATTCCGCGGGAGAAGTGGTGGGCGGGGTGGAAACCTTTCACGACATCAGCTTCGAGAAGGAACTGGCCCGCCTGCGCGCTGAATGGGAATCCTTCATCCGCCACGAGCTGCGCACTCCCCTGCAACCCATCCTGGGCTTCAGCCGCCTGCTGGCCCAGGACCCGGAGGGCCTGGACCCGCAAAAACGCAGGAGCTATCTTGAACTGATCCAGAAGAGCGCCGAGCACCTGGCCCGCCTGCTGGACATGACCCGCGAGGTGCAGCTCTACGAGGCGGGCAGGATCAAGGTGTCGCTTTTGGACTATGACCTGGCCGCCACCCTGAGGCAGGCCGCCGCCGAGGCCTGGAGCGGCTGGGCGGCCAAGCAGGCCGGCCCGCTCCCTGACGCTCCGGACTGGCTTTTGCAAATCCAGCCGGGCCTGGACACCGTGCTGTCCCAGGACCCGGTCAAGCTGACCCGGGTCTTCCGCAATCTGCTGGAAAACGCCTGGGAGCACCACCCCGGCACGGTGGATGTGCAGGTGAGCGCGCCCGCGCCGGAATACCTGGAGGTGGCCGTGCGCAACGGAGGCGAGGCGATCGCCCCGGAAAGGCTTGAGACCATCTTCGAGAAGTTCAACACCACCAAGGCGGGCCAGGGCGGCACCGGCCTGGGCACCACCATAGCCCGCCTTTTCGTGCAGGCCCATGGCGGCATGATCAGCGCCGCTTCCTCCCCAGAAGATGGCACCTGCTTCCGTGTGCGCCTGCCCCGCCGGGCCACGGCCGCGCAGATCAAACTGGAGGCCGCCTGATGCCCGCCATCCTCATCGTGGACGACGACGCGGCCTCGGCCGCCTACATGGAAGCCGCCCTGGGCCTGCGCGGCCATGCGGTCAGCCTGGCCGGCGACGGGGCCTCGGGCCTGGCCCGCCTGGAAGAGACCGGATTCGACCTGGCCCTGGTGGATATCGGCCTGCCGGACATGAGCGGGCTGGAGGTCATGGACCGCCTGGCCGCCCTGGCCCCGGAACTGGGGGTGATAATCGTCACCGCCGACGCCTCGGGGGACACGGCGGTGCAGGCCCTGCGGCGGGGCGCCTTGGATTACCTGGTCAAGCCGGTGGACCAGGACGAGCTGCTGCTCACCGTGGAGCGGCTGCTGGAACTGGGCCGCCTCAAGACGGAGAACCGCGAACTGCGGCGCAGACTGCACGCGCGCCGGCCGGAACACGGCCTGCTCAGCGTCAGCCCGTCCATGGCCCAGGTGCTAAAGCGCATCGAGAAGATCGCCCAGTTCGACACCACGGTGCTGCTCAGCGGGCCCTCGGGCGCCGGCAAGAGCCTGGCGGCCCGGGCCATCCATCAGCAGAGCCCCCGGGCCGAAGGCCCCCTGGTGGAAGTGAACTGCGGGGCCATTCCGGAGACCCTGCTGGAATCCGAGTTGTTCGGCTACAAAAAAGGGGCCTTCACCGGGGCGCAGCGGGACAAGGCCGGCTTCTTCAGCCAGGCCCAGGGCGGCACCCTGTTTCTGGATGAGGTGGGCGAGCTGCCCCTGGCCCTCCAGGTTAAACTGCTGCACGCGGTGCAGGAATGCCGCATAACCCCCCTGGGCGCCACCGCCTCGCTGCCCCTGGATTTCCGTCTAGTGACCGCCACCAACCGGGATTTGACCGCCGAAGTGGCGGCCGGACGCTTTCGCCAGGACCTGTTCTATCGGCTTAACGTCTTCGAGATCAGCCTGCCCGCCCTGGGCCAGCGCCGGGAGGACATCCCCATGCTGGCCCAGCGGTTTTTGCGGCAGGCGGGGCAAAGGCTGGGCAAGGAGCTGAGCGGGCTGGAAAGGGAGGCCATGCAGGCCCTGATGGCCTATCCCTGGCCCGGCAATGTGCGGGAGTTGGAAAACGTGATCGAGGGGGCCTTGGTCCTGGCCGAGGGAGAGCGCCTGGCCCTGGCCGATCTGCCCCCCAGGATACTGGGGCTGGGCGTTCAGGAGAGCGCGTCCGAAATGGAGCCTTTGCGCAAAGCCAGCGCGCGCTTTGAGCGCCAATACCTGGAGCGGGCCATAGAGGCCATGGACGGCGACCGCGAGGCGGCGGCTCAAGCCCTGGGCATCAACCTGGCCACCCTGTACCGCAAGCTAAAGCGTTGAATATATTGATTAGGCTCTAACGCCCCGAGGCGGAATCGCCCTGCCAGCAGGGCAGGCAGGTGTCTGGCTGGCGCAGGTTGACGCTGCGGCCTTGCATCACCAACTGGGTGGCCAGGTTGCGTTGCACGCCGTTGTAGTCGACCAGATAGCCCTGGGCCAGGAGACGCTGCCCCACCCGGGGCCGGTCCAGCCCCAGGGAACTCCAGTAGCGCTGCGGCCCCAGGCCGTAGATGGTGATGGCCTGGCCCTCCACCAGCAGGACCATGCCCTGCCCCTCCTGGGGGCCAATCTCGTGCACCACCACCCCGTCATAGGAGAAGGGCTGTCCCTGACAGATGTCGCGCACCGGCGCGGGCATGTTGGCCGCGCCCTGGGCGCCGCGGTTGCTTGCCCCGCGGCCAGCTCCGCCGCCCAAGCCGCGAG
>CAZLSD010000103.1:0-1301 GCA_964561775.1 uncultured Desulfarculus sp.
CGCCTAGCCTTAGTAAGTCCGTCTTCGCGCTTTCCCCCCGCCATGGAGGTTCTCATGCCCAGCAAGGTCTATTTCGCCGACCTGCGCTCCAACATAAAACGCTCCTTCATGGACAAGCTGGACACCCTGCTCCAGCGCCTGGACCCGGCGGCCAATTTCAAACCGGGCGGGCTCACGGCCATCAAGATCCACTTCGGCGAACGCGGCAACACGGCCTTCATCCGGCCGGTCTACGTGCGCCGGGTGGTGGAGGCGGTCAAGGCCGCGGGCGGGCGGCCCTTCCTCACCGACTCCAACACCCTCTACGTGGGCACCCGCTCCGACGCGGTGGGGCACCTGACCACCGCCATCGAGAACGGCTTCGCCTATGCCGTGGTGGGCGCGCCTCTCATCATCGGCGACGGCCTCAAGGGTCACTCCACGGTGGCCGTCAAGGTTGACCTGCCCGAGTGCGAGGTGGCCCACATCGGGGCCGAGATCGTGGAGGCCGACAACCTGATCAGCCTGGCCCACTTCAAGGGGCACGAACTGGCCGGCTTCGGCGGCACCATCAAGAACCTGGGCATGGGGGCGGCCAGCCGCCACGGCAAGCTATTCCAGCACAGCAACGTCAGCCCGGAGATCAAGGCCAGCCGCTGCCTGGCCTGCGGCGAGTGCATCCTGCGCTGTCCGGTCAAGGCCATTGGCCTGGTCAAGCGCGCGGCCGACGAGCCCGCGCCCCTGGGCTCCAAGCACCCCACCCTGCGCGCCCACAAGGACCCGGCCAAGTGCATCGGCTGCGGCGACTGCATCCTGGTCTGCCCCTCCCATGCCATAGAAGTCCAATGGAACGCCCAGATACCGGAGTTCCTGCGCCGCATGGCCGCCTACACCAAGGGCGTGTTGTCCGGCAAGCAGGGCCGGGCGCTCTTCTTCAACTTCCTGACCCAGATCAGCCCGGCCTGCGACTGCTATCCCTTTGCCGACGCTCCCATCGTGGGCGACCTGGGCGTGGTGGCCAGCCGGGATCCGGTGGCCGTGGATCAGGCCGCCGCCGACCTGGTCAACCAGGCCGCCGGCCTGCCCGGCTCCTGCCTGAAGCACGCCCATGAGCCGGGGCAGGACAAGTTCCGCGACATCTACCCCCAGGTGGACTGGCGCATACAGTTGGACTACGCCCAGGAGATCGGCCTGGGCAGCCGCGAGTACGAACTCATACCGGTTTAAAAGGGGGTATAGAATATGCCCAACCTGGTGTATATGCCGGGGCATGATTCCCAAGGCGAGCAGACCGAAGCGCTGGCGCCGGACCCGGGCAAGGA
>CAZLSD010000103.1:1401-5144 GCA_964561775.1 uncultured Desulfarculus sp.
TGCAGCGGACGCACCGCCCGCAGCCAGGAGAGAGCGCCCGGCCAGAGCCGGACTCCGGCGGAGAACAACCCCGCCGGACAGCATAGCCAGGCCTGACCCATGCCGGGCCGTGGGCAATCGTGAAGCGGGCCGGCTCCCTATGGGTTCTGCTGGGCCTGCTGCTGGCCTGGACGCATGCGGCCGCGGCCGAGGAAATCCTGGTGGGGCGCTTCAGCCAGGGGGATATGACGGGCTGGCAGGTCAAGGAATTCAAGGGGCGCACCGAGTATGAACTGGTCCAGGACCAGGGACGCACGGTCTTGCGCGCCAGTTCCCGGGCCAGCGCCTCGGCGCTCTACAAGGAAATCAAGCTGGAGGCCAAACGCCACCAGTTGCTGCGCTGGTCCTGGAAGGTCCCGGGGACCATCCCCGGCGGCGACGAGCGTAGCAAGGCAGGCGACGACTACGCGGCCCGGGTCTATGTGGTCTTTCCCAGCGCCCTGTTCTGGCGTACCCTGGCTTTGAACTACATCTGGGCCAACCTGTTGGCCCAGGACCAGCACGTGCCCAACGCCTTCACGGCCAACGCCGTGCTCCTGGCGGCGCAATCCGGTCCCGGCCGCGCCGGCCAGTGGATCAGCGAGGAGCGCAACGTCTATGAGGACTTCAAGCGAGTCTTTGGCCAGGAGCCTCCACCCATGGGGGCGGTGGCCCTCATGACCGACACCGACAACACCGGCAGCCAGGCCTTGGCCTTTTACGGCGACATAAGCCTGGCCAGCCTGGAGCCTTAAGCGTGCGGCTGACCTTCTGGGGCGTGCGCGGCTCCCTGCCCGTGCCCGGACCGGAGACCCTGCGTTTTGGCGGCAACACCACCTGCCTGGAGTTGGAGCTGGCCGACGGCGGCCTGGTGGTGCTGGACGCCGGCACCGGCATCCGGCCCCTGGGCCTGCGCCGGCTGGCCATGCCGCCCCGCCAGGCTAGTCTGCTGCTCAGCCACCTGCACTGGGACCACCTGCTGGGTTTCCCCTTTTTTCCCGTGCTTTATGAGGCGGGCTGGCAGGTGCGCGTGGGCGGCTGCCCCGGCGCGCTGGAGGGGCTGCAAAAGCTTTTCGACACCCGCCAGGGGGACGGCCACTTCCCGGTGCGTTTCGAGAACCTGCCCGCCCGCATCGAGGCTCTGGCCACCCCCGCCGGCCAGGACACGGACCTGGGCTCGGCCGGCCTGCGCTGCATCCGGCTCAACCACCCCCAGGGCGGCCTGGGCTTCCGTTTCGAGGAACAGGGCCAGGCCCTGGTCTTTCTCACCGACAACGAGTTGGGCGGCCCGGGAGCCCCCCGCTTGGGAGAGTTCGTGGACTTCTGCCAAGGGGCCAAGGCGTTGGTGCACGACGCCCAGTACCTGCCGGAGGAGCTTCCCGCTCGCCGGGGCTGGGGGCATTCCTCCTGGCAGGAAGCCCTGGAACTGGCCCGCCTGGCCGGGGTGCCCCGGCTCATCCTCACCCATCACGACCCAGCCCGCGACGATGCCCAAGTGGAGGCCCTGACGGCCCAGGCCCGGGCCGCCGCGCCGGCCGGCATCCAGGTGGAGGCGGCCCGCGAGGGCCTGGCGCTGGAACTGGGGGCCCTGCCCGCCTAAGGCCGGTCTTGCTCCCGCCCGCCCGTCGCCACGCCCCGGATTGACGAACCACCCCGGGTTGGATATCCTCCCCTTGCCGCCGCAACCTTTAAGGCCGTCAGTGGAGGGCCCACCTTGGCAGACCGCGCACATACCAGAAATTTCAGCATCATCGCCCACGTGGACCATGGCAAGTCCACCCTGGCCGACCGGCTCATCCAGGCCTGCGGCGCGGTGACGGACCGCGAGTTCCACGACCAGCTCCTGGACAACCTCTATCTGGAGCAGGAGCGCGGCATCACCATCAAGAGCCAGGCCATCACCCTGCCCTACACCGCCAAAGACGGCCAGACCTACGAGCTGAACCTCATCGACACCCCCGGCCACGTGGACTTCTCCTATGAGGTTTCCCGCGCGCTCAGTTCCTGCGAGGGCGTGCTCCTGGTGGTGGACGCCTCCCAGGGCGTGGAGGCCCAGACCCTGGCCAACCTCTACCTGGCCATGGAGCACGACCTGGCCGTGGTGCCGGTCATCAACAAAATCGACCTGCCCTCGGCCGATGTGGAGGCCACCAGGCTACAGATCAGCGACGACCTGGGCCTGGACGGCGACGAGGCCATCGCCATCAGCGCCAAGGACGGGGTCAACATCGAGGCCGTGCTGGAGGCGGTGGTGGCCAAGCTGCCCCCGCCGCCGGGCTCCTCCTCCGCGCCCTTGCAGGCCCTCATCTTCGACGCCCAGTACGATCCCTACCGGGGCACGGTCATCTCCATCCGCATGAAGGAGGGGCGTCTCAAGGCGGGCGACATCATCCGCTTCATGTACGCCGAGGCCACCTACAAGGTCGAGGAGGTGGGCGTCTTCGGCTTGAAGCGCGTGCCCATGCCCGAACTCCTGGCCGGCCAGGTGGGCTACGTGGTGGCCGGGGTCAAGACCGTGGCCGACACCCGCATCGGCGACACCATCACCCACGAGGACCGCCCCGCCGCCGAACCCCTGCCCGGTTTCCGCGAGGTCAAGCCGGTGGTGTTTTCCAGCATCTATCCCGTGGCCACCGACGATTATCCCGAACTGGTGGACGCCATAGAGAAGCTGACCCTAAACGACGCCAGCCTGACCTATCACAAGGACTCCTCCCAGGCCCTGGGCTATGGCTTCCGCTGCGGCTTCTTGGGGCTGCTGCACCTGGAGGTGGTTCAGGAGCGTCTGGAGCGTGAGTTCGGGCTCTCCCTCATCCTCACCGTGCCCAGCGTGCGCTATCACATCTACCTGAACGACAAGACCATGCTGGAGGTGGAGAACCCGGCCTACTTCCCCGATCCCTCCAACATCGAGCACTGCGAGGAGCCCTACATCAAGGCCTCCATCCTCATGCCCGAGCGCTACATCGGCGCGGTCATGACCCTGTGCCTGGAGCGCCGGGGCGAGAACCCCAACTACCACTACCCCAGCAAGGGCCGGGTGGAGCTTTCCTTCGAGCTGCCCCTGGCCGAGGTCATCTACGACTTTTACGACAAGCTCAAAACCGTGACCCAGGGCTACGGCTCCTTTGATTACGAACTCATCGGCGACCGCAAGACCGATCTGGTCAAGCTGGACATCCTGGTCAACAGCGAGAAGGTGGACGCGCTCTCCAGCCTGGTGCACCGCGAACGCGCCCGCATCCGCGCCCTGCACGCCGTCAACAAGCTCAAGGAAGCCATACCCCGCCAGCAGTTCAAGATCGCCATCCAAGGGGCCATCGGCGGGACCATCATCGCCCGCAGCACCGTGGGGGCCTATCGCAAGGACGTGACCGCCAAGTGCTACGGCGGCGACGTGAGCCGCAAGCGCAAGCTGCTGGAGAAGCAGAAAGAGGGCAAGAAGCGAATGAAGCTGGTGGGCAACGTGCCCATCCCCCAGAAGGCGTTTTTGGCCGTGTTGCAGACCGACACCGACGAGTAGCAGGGGCGAGAAAACAAGAAAAGACGGGCGGGGATAAACCCCGCCCCTACATCAAGAAATTCAAATTATTAAATGTAGGGGCGGGGTTTATCCCCGCTCGTCTTATGTTTAGATAGGGTCTCTACGGGAGCCAGTAAGGTCAGGTCGAAGCATCAACTCCACCCGACCCGTTATGGGTGTCGAGGCACTCGACCCCCGCCCG
>CAZLSD010000103.1:5244-10269 GCA_964561775.1 uncultured Desulfarculus sp.
AAGCATCAACTCCACCCGACCCGTTATGGGTGTCGAGGCACTCGACCCCCGCCCGGCTTATGTTTAGATAGGGTCTCTACGGGAGCCAGTAAGGTCAGGTCGAAGCATCAACTCCACCCGACCCGTTATGGGTGTCGAGGCACTCGACCCCCGCCCGGCGGTGGCATCCCAATTACCAGTCCGGGCTCTCCCGCAGCAACTGGGCCACCCGGGCGGCGTCCTCGGGGCGGTCCACCTCGGGCGAGTCGTATTGGGTGATCACGCAGCGCACCCGGTGGCCTGCCTCCAGGGCCCTAAGCTGCTCCAGCTTCTCGATCTGCTCCAGGCGGCCGGTGGGCAGGCCGGCGAACTCTTGCAAGAAGCCGGCCCGGAAGACGTAGACGCCCAGGTGCTTGTAGTAGGTAATCTCCTCGCCGTCGCGCGGATAGGGCACTGGCAGGCGGGAAAAGTAGAGGGCGTCCCCCTTGGCGTCCAGGGCCACCTTGACGTGGTTGGGGTCGGGTATCTCCTCGGGGCGGGTGATGGCCACCACCGGAGTGGTCATCCGCACCGTCGGCTCGCTCAATAGGGGCTGGGCGGTGAGGCTTATCACCTCCGGCGGCAGCAGGGGCTGGTCGCCCTGCACGTTGACCACCAGGTCGCGGGCCTTGACCCCCAGCAGGCGGGCGGCGGCGGCCACCCGGTCCGAGCCGCTGCGCAGCTCGGGCGGGGTCATCACCGCCTTGCCCCCGAACTCGGCCACGGCCTGGGCGATGCGCTCATCATCGGTGGCCACCGCCACCAACTCCACCCCTTGCGCCGCCCCGGCCCGCTCCATGACGTGCTGGATCATGGGGCGGCCGTTGATGTTGACCAGGGGTTTGCCGGGAAAACGGCTGGAGCCGTAGCGGGCCGGGATTATGACCACCAGGGCCATGGGCTAAAAAGCCGCCGCCACGGCGTTGATGGCCTCGGTCATTTTCTCCAGCCTGGGCTCGTCCCAGTTAAGCATAATCTGCCAGGACAGGCAGCGCGAGAGCAGTTCGCTGGTCTGGGGCAGATCGCCGGCCGGGTAGATGGCGTCGCCATCGGCCCGCTTGAAGGGCGCGCCGCTTTTTTGCAGGCTGGCCCCGACCTGCAAATGCTCCCAGTGGGGATAGGCGTGCCAGGTGTTCTTGCCCCAGGGGATGGCCCCGGCCCCGTGCTCGGCCAAGATGGCGGCCATGCGCTCGGCCGTGGCCGCGTCGGGCAAGAACCAGGAGACAAAGGTGGCCGAGTCGCCGGCCGGGTCCAGGATGTCCCGGAAGGTCAGCCCCGGCACCCGGGCCAGGGCCTCCTTGAGAGCCGACTTGTGGGAGCGGTAGCGCTCCACCATGGCGGGCAGCTTCTTTAGCTGCACCAGGCCCAGGGCCCCTTGCAGCTCCATCATGCGGTAGTTGAAGCCGATGAAGCGCCGGCCCTCGGCCCCCCGGCCCACGGGCTTGTGGTCGTGGCCGTGGTCCTGGTACTCGCTGGCGTTCTGGTACAGGGCCTGGTCACTGGTGATGATGGCCCCGCCCTCGCCGGTGGTCAGCGTCTTGACCGCGTCGAAGCTGAAGCTGGCGCAGGCCCCGAAGGTGCCCAAGTGCTGGCCGCCAAGCGTGCCGCCCATGGCCTGGGCGGTGTCCTCCATCACGGGTATGCCGTGGCGGTCGGCGATGGCCTTGATCTCCTTGATGCGGGCCGGGCCGCCCAGCATGTGCACCGGCACGATGGCCTTGGTGCGGGGCGTGATCTTGGCCTCCAGGTCCTTGGGGTCCATGCACAGGGTCTCATCGATCTCGCAGAAGACCGGCTTGGCCCCGCAGTCGAAGATGGCCTCCCAGGTGGCCACGAAGGTGAACCCCTGGGTGATGACCTCGTCGCCCGGGCCCACGCCCAGGGCCATGAGCCCCACCTTGACCGCGGCGGTGCCGTTGCACACCGCCACCGCGAAACGGCTGCCGGTGAAGGCGGCCAGCTTCGCCTCGAACTCGGGCACCACCGTGCCCTTGCCCAGAGGCATGTCGTAGCGGAAGAGTATCTTGCTCTCCATGACCTTGTTAAGGGCCTGGGTCTCCTCGTGATCCAGCCATTCGAATCCGGGCATGGCTTGCTACTCCTCGAAGGCCTGGTTGTAGATGCCCTCCAGGTCGGCGGCCGTTACCTGGCGGGGGTTGTTGGCGATGGGCCGGGCCACGGTCATGGCCTTGGCGGCCATGGCGGGGATGTCCTGGCGGGGCACCCCCAGCTTGACCAGGTTCTCGGGGATGCCGATGTCGTAGGACAACTCCATGACCTCCTGCACGCAGGCCTCGGCCTCTTCGCGGGTGGTCAGGTCGCCGGGCAGTTCGGCCAGGGTCGCGGCCATGGTGGCGAAGCGCTCGGGGCAGGCCATGAGGTTGAAGCGCAGCACAAAGGGCAACAGGGTGGCGTTGGCCTCGCCGTGGGGAATGTCGTAGAAGGCGCCCAGGGGATAGGCCATGGCGTGCACCGCGCCCACTCCCGCTTGGGCCAGGGCCAGCCCGGCCAGGTAGGAGCCCAAGAGCATGTTCTGGCGCGCCTCCAGGTTGCCGCCGTGGGCCACGGCCTGGCGCAGGTTGTCGCCAATCAGCTCGATGGCGGCCAGAGCGTTAAGGTCGCTGATGGGGGTGGCGGCCCGGCTGGTATAGGCCTCCATGGCGTGGGTCAGGGCGTCCATGCCGGTGATGGCGGTGACATAGGCCGGGCAGCTCACGGTCAGCAGGGGGTCCAGGATGGCGGTGTGCGGGTAGAGCATGCGCCCGTTGATGCCGCCCTTGAATTTGTCCGAGCGGCGGGTGAAGACCGCGGTGAAGGTGACTTCGCTGCCGGTGCCGGCGGTGGTGGGCAGCATCAGGCTGGGCAGCCCTGGAACCTTGACCAGGTCCAGGCCCACGTAATCGGTGGCCTGGCCGGGGTTGGTGATGAGCACGGAAGCGGCCTTGGCCAAATCCAGGGCGCTGCCTCCGCCGATGCCGGCCACGGCCTGGGCCTTCAACTCCTTGCCCAAAGCGGCGGCGGCGTCGGCCTCGGAGGGCTCGGGCTCGCGGGTGAAGCTGCTGAAGACCTCGAATTTGATGCCGGCCTTCTTGAGGGACTCCAGGGCGGGTTCGGCCACCCCGGCGGCGATTACTTGGGGATCGGCCACCACCAGCAGGCGTTTGGCCCCCAATAGCTTGGCCTCATCGGCCAGCTGGGCCGCCACGCCCTGGCCAAAAACCAGGCGGCGGATGGAATCATGGGCAAAGCTTGTCATTTGCTGTCATCCTTGGGTCGTTAAGGACCGTAGGCGCGCCGAGAGCCGGCGCGGGTTGAAGCTTCGATGGTAACACATGGTCGGCGAAAGTAAAGACGGCCCCGCCCGGCCAAATCCTTGACCGCGGGGCGGGGGCGATGCTACTTTCAATAATGATTGTCCGTCTCTAGCCCCCACCATCCGCAAGGAGGCCCAAGTTGCGCGAGGACAAACACCAGGTAGACCCCGGGCAGACCGCCATCTCTGTCCTGGGTCCCACCAAGATCAATAATCCCATACGCACGCGCTCGGGCAGCCAGCACGGGATAGTTCGTTATGTGGACGAGGCCGTGCGCCTGCGCGTCAACCCCTATCAGGGCGGAGAAGAAGACCAGGACAACGGGGCCAGCTTCGAACTGGCCGGCCCCCGCGACAAGATATACTTCGACCCCACCAAGCTGAAGGCGGCCATCGTCACCTGCGGCGGCATGTGCCCGGGCATCAACTCCCTGGTGCGGGCCATCGTGCTGCAACTGCACTACATGTACGGGGTGCGCAACGTGGTGGGGGTGCGCTTCGGCCTGCAAGGCTTCATCCCCGACTTTGGCCACGATCTGCTGGAGCTGAACCCGGGCAACGTGATGAACGTGCACGGCCGGGGCGGGTCCTTCCTGGGCATGAGCCGGGGGGCCCAGCCCATCGAGGAGATCGTGGACTCCCTGGAGCGGCTCAACATCGGCCTGGTCTTCATGATCGGCGGCGACGGCACCCTGCACGCGGCCCAGGCCACCACCGAGGAAGTCACCCGGCGCGGTCTCAAGATATCCATCATCGCCATACCCAAGACCATCGACAACGACATCAGCTTCGTGGAACGCTCCTTCGGTTTCGAGACCGCGGTGGAGGCCGCCACCCGGGCCGTCCTGAGCGCCCACAACGAGGCCACCGGCGCGCCCAACGGGGTGGGGCTCTTGAAGTTCATGGGGCGCATGAGCGGCTTCGTGGCCGCCCACGCCACCCTGGCGCTCACCGAGGTCAATTTCTGCATGATCCCCGAGATCGACTTCGACCTGGAGGGGCCATCCGGCCTGCTGGCCCGCCTGGAGACCCGCATCAAGGACCGGGGCCACGCCGTGCTGGTGGTGGCCGAGGGCGCGGGGCAGAAGTTCTTCGAAGGCAAGGACCTGGGGCGCGACGCCTCCGGCAACGTCAAGCTGGGCGATATCGGAACCTACCTCAAGGACCGCATCAACGGCTTTTTCAAGGAGCGCGGCCTGGAACTCAATCTCAAGTACATCGACCCCTCCTACATGATCCGCTCGGTGCCGGCCACGCCCAACGACCGCATCTACACCGGCTTCCTGGGGCACCACGCCGTGCACGCCGGCCTGGCCGGCAAAACGGGCATGCTGGTCAGCCTGTGGAACAACCACTACGTGCACGTGCCCATAAGGCTGGCCATCAGCCACCGCAGCCAAGTGGACCCCGAGGGCGGCCTGTGGCGGGCGGTGCTGGAGGCCACGGGCCAGCCCTCCCTGATCAACGAGGTGTGAGCCTTAGGACGCCTCTTGCCCAGGCGGCGGTGGAACTGGCGGTCGGAGCTGGACGACGCGGACGCATGAACCCGCCCGCCTCCGTCAGAGTTGGCCCCGCTTGCCAGGAGGAGTCTTTCCTGTTAGCTTCAGCGGCGTGAAGCAGGCCCCGGACCCCAGCCCTTTCCAGCCAACGGCGGCATGAGCCGCCCGCAGGATCGCGCCACATGCCCCAAGACC
>CAZLSD010000104.1:0-10148 GCA_964561775.1 uncultured Desulfarculus sp.
GCCCCGGCCCTGCCCACCACCTACACGGTTGAGAAGTGCGACGACCTGTGGAGCATCTCTGCCAAGCCGCAGATCTATCACGATGCCCTGCTCTGGCCCTGCATCTTCAACGCCAACAAGGACAAGATCAAGAACCCCAACAAGCTGAAGGTCGGCACGGTGCTTTCCATCCCCCGCAACCTGACCGACGCTCAGAAGGCCGCCTGCAAGGCTCAGGCCGGCAAGTTCCCCAAGTACGTGGTGCCCAAGGGCGCCAAGCGCTACTGCCCCCCCAAGTAGGGAGAACGGTAGCGGCCGGCTGATTGACCGGGGGGCAAACCGCCCCTAGGTTCGACCAAAAGGCACAGCGAGGAGGCGTCCCCCGGGACGCCTCCTCTTTTTTGCCCGCACCAGGCCTGGCCCCGCGCTTTGTGCCATCTTGGCCCCGCCTTCTTCCACCCTTGGCGAAGCCGCTTAAACCGGTATACTTCTTACGGTCATATCCCCTTTCACCCGGCTGGCAAAACCGGACAACCCGCCCAGTGAGAATAGCCATGGCCAAATGGAATTCGCGCAAGCGCTTGTTGGATCATCACCATCAGCCCCATTTCACCAGCCTGATGGAGCCCGAGGAGCCCCAGCTCTACCGGGACGTGTTCCCCTACAGCGAGGTCTGCCGCATCGACTTCGACCACAAGATGCTGCCCCTGGACCCGCCCGACGAGATGCTCATCACCGACACCACCTTCCGCGACGGCCAGCAGGCCCGGCCGCCCTACAAGGTGGAGCAGATCGTGGCTCTATACGACATGATGCACCGCCTCTCCGGCCCCAAGGGCATCATCCGCCAGAGCGAGTTCTTCCTCTACAGCCCGCGCGACCGCGAGGCGGTGGAGAAATGCCAGGCCCTGGGCCACCGCTTCCCGGAGATCACCGGCTGGGTGCGGGCCAACAAGGACGAGCTCAAGGTGGTCAAGGAGATGGGGCTCAAAGAGTCCGGCATCCTGACCTCGGTCAGCGACTACCACATCTACTTCAAGCTGGGGCTGAACCGCCGCACCTGCCTGGACCGCTACCTGGGCGTGGTCAAGGACGCCCTGGACCTGGGCGTGGTGCCCCGCTGCCACTTCGAGGACACCACCCGCGCCGACATCTACGGCTTCGTGGTGCCCTTCGCCCTGGAGTTGGCCAAGCTGCGCGAGCAGTCCGGCGTGCCCATCAAGGTCCGCATCTGCGACACCATGGGCTACGGCGTCACCTATCCCGGCGCGGCCCTGCCCCGCTGCGTGGCCAAGCTGGTGCGCGCTTTGATCGACGACGGGGCCTGCCCGGGCAAGCTCCTGGAGTGGCACGGCCACAACGACTTCTACAAGGTGCTCATCAACGGCACCACCGCCTGGCTGCACGGCTGCGGCGCGGTCAACGGCAGCCTGCTGGGCTTTGGCGAGCGCACCGGCAACACCCCGGTGGAGGCCCTGGTGGTCGAGTACATGGCCTTGAAGGGCAAGGACGATGGCTTAAACCCCAAGGTCATCACCGAGATCGCCCATTACTTCGAAAAAGAGATCGGCTACCGCATACCTCCGGCCACCCCCCTGGTGGGGCGCGACTTCAACTCCACCAGCGCCGGCATCCACGCCGACGGCCTGCTCAAAAACCCGGAGATCTACAACATCTTCGACACCGAGCTGATCCTGAACCGGCCCTACAACATCGCCATCACCGACAAGTCCGGGGCCTCGGGCATCGCCCACTGGGTCAACCAGCGCTTAGGCCTGACCGAGGAGCGCAAGGTGGACAAGCGCCACCCCGGCGTGCAGAAGATCTACAAGTGGGTCAAGGAGCAGTACGACGACGGCCGGCTCACCACCATCGGCAACCAGGAACTGGAGGCGGTGGCCCGCAAGCACCTGCCCCAGCTTTTCCTGAGCGAGTTCGACCGCCTGAAGGAGCGCGCCCGCAACCTGGCCGCTGGGGTGGGCAGCGAACTCATCGGCCGAGCCGAGTTCAAGACCCTGGCCCCGGCCATCATGGAGCCGGTCATGGAGGAGTTCCTGGAAAAGAACCCCTTCATGCAGTTCCTCTACATCATCAACAACCAGGGCTACAAGATAACCCGCAACATCACCCATATCACCGACCGGGCCAAGTATGGCCGGGCCAGCCTGGACCAGGACTTCAGCGATCGCGAGTGGTTCATCCAGCCCATGAAGGACGGCAAGATCTACGTGAGCGACTTCTACACCAGCCGCATCACCGGCGCCCTGTGCATCACCGTGAGCGGCCCCATCCGCAACGTCGAGGACCAAATCGTGGGCATCCTGGGCATGGATATCCGCTTCGAGGACCTGGCCAAGATGGAAGCGGAGGAAAATTCTCAGGAATGAGGCGGAGTTCGCCCCTCGTTCCGGTCAAGCCTTTGTTCTTGACAGGCGCGGGGGAGGCGGTCTATTTTTCATAGGCCTTTGGGATAACAGAAGCAACAGCTGCAAACAAGCCGACCCGGGCGGCCAAAGCGCCCGTCCCTGGCGGCCAAGGAGGATTACGGTGGCGGATATCAAAGCTCCCATGGGTGGGAAAGTCATCAAGGTCTTGGTCAACGTGGGCGACAGCATCAGCGAGGACGACGAGGTGGCGGTGCTGGAGGCCATGAAGATGGAAATGCCCATCGTGGCCGAGGAAGACGGCACCGTGGCCGAGGTCAAGGTCCAGGCTGGCCAGACCGTCGAGGCCGAGCAGGTCATCGTCGTCCTGAAGTAGACTTTCTCCGCCTCCAGGCGCGAAAACGCCGCGGGAGCTTCAGCCGGCGCTTGACCGGCGGTCTCTCCCGCGGCTATTTTTTTCCGGGCGGCGCGGCGTGAAGGCAAAAAAACGCGGCCACCCCCAAGGGGGCGGCCGCTGCGTATCGGTGGGGTGGCTGATGGGACTTGAACCCACGGCCTCCAGGGCCACAACCTGGCGCTCTAACCAACTGAGCTACAGCCACCGTGCGCGCCGCGATAGGCCTTGTTATATAGCAGAGCCCTCCCGGCCTGGCAAGGGCTTTGCCCATCGCCTTGGCCGGGGACATGGCCTGCGAGCGGAGATGCCCCATCTGGCCGGGAGCGGGGGCGCCTCGGCCGGGCCAACGGCCTCCTGGTGGGCCAGGCCGCTCATCCTTGCGGGACCTAAGCTTTTTTGCTAATCTTTTTAGGCTAAGCCGGGATCAGCCCGCGTAAGCGGGACAAGCCTCGTCTGGAGCCGCGGCGCGGCCAAGCCAGTCATAAGGCTCCCCGCGCCACGGAGTTTTACCGCGTTTGGGGGGTCAAAGGTCAGCTAGTGGCTATTATCGAAGCCCGGACATTGCTGCGCGACCAAAGATTGTGGCTGGCGCTGACCGGGCTGCTGCTGGGGCTGGGCTTTCTCGTCCTGCCCGCGGTCTATGCCCTTTCCGGGGCGGTCCTCCTCGTCCTGCTGGCCCTGGCCCTGGCCCGCTACCAATACGTGGTCTACTTCACGGTCTTCCTGCTGCCCCTGGAGAAGGTCTGCCTGCTGGTCCCCTTGGACCCCAGGCTGGACACCCTCTATATAATGAAATTCTTTCCCTATCAGATACCGCTGCTGGCTGCGGCCCTGGGCTTTTTCCTGCAAAGGGCCGTGGACCGCAAGCCCCTCATCTTCACGCCCCTGGACCCCTGGCTGTGGCTCATCTCGGCCTATCTGGCCCTGTCGGTGTTCTGGTCCCCCGATCAGACCCTGGCCCTGCTGCTGGTGTGCAACGTCATCTTCCACCTGCTGCTCTACCATCTGGTCATCAACACCCTGAGCGACGAGAAGGCCCTGCTGAATTATCTGAAGGTGACCATGGTCGGAGGGGTGCTGTGCGCCATCGCCATCCTGGTCTCCAACGACCTGGATGAAATCCTGGTGCTGGACCTGGGCCGGCACATACAGCTGCAACTGGCCTTTGGCGAGCAGGCCAACCGGCCGGCGGGCATCGGCGGCGCCGATCACGTGGCCGGCTACGCCGCCACCGCCATCTTCGCCTTCCTGGGTTTCATGCTGCTTAAAAAAGGCTGGCTCAAGCGCGCCGTATGGCTCTCGCTGGCCACGCTCTGTTTCTGCTCGGTGCTCTACACCGTCTCGCGGGGGGGGCTCATCGCGGTGAGCGCGGCCTTTGTCCTGTTCCTGTTGCTGCAAGTCAGGCTCAAGCCCCACCTGCTCAAGCTGAGCGCCCTCTATGGAGTGGTCAGCCTGCTGCTCATCGTGCTGGTGGCCCCCGGCCTCATCGACCGCCTGCTCATAGGCTTCGGCTACACCGGCCAGCTGGTGGTGGCCAACCGCCAGTTCACCGCCAACGAGGCCAACACCGCCGCGGGCGGCAACGTCACCGGCATGGGCGCGCGCATAAGCTGGTGGAAGAACGCCTTGAAGGAGATGGAGCGCAACCCCTGGAAGTATCTGACCGGGCTGGGCCTGGCCGGCTTCTCGGTCTATTCCGTGCACCAGGGCTATCCCAGCCCCGAGACCAACAACATCATCCTGTCCTTTTTCTTCGAAGGAGGGCTTTTCGGGGTGATGATCCTGGCGCCGGTGCTCTATGTCATCCTGATGAACGTCTTTAATTCCTATGCTGTTTCTAGGGATGAGTGGAGGGTTCTGCTGGTCACGGCCATGGCCATGGTGACTTCCGACATGGGCGTGCGCGGCATGATCGACTATGATTTGTTCTCCTACGGCGCCAAGTTCTGCTTCAACCAGATGGCGCTCCTGATGGCGGTGATGGTCATGATCACCAAAGGCGATCCCCGGGCCAGTCTGCGCCTGGGGCTTGCCAGGCAAGCCCCTGCCTGGTCTCGCCTGGCTCCGGCCGGTCAAAAGGCCTCCGGCTCCGCTCAACATCAACGAATTGCGGCGGTGAAATAGTGGAATTCAAATCCCTGCTCAACATCCTGGCGCGGCGCTGGCGCATGGGGGCCATCATCTTCGGCGCCATCTTTTTCGGCATGGTGGGGTGCGCCCTGCTCATCACGCCCTGGTACGAGACCAGCGCCAAGGTGGTCATAACCAGGCCGCGGGCCGCGGCGGCGGCGCTCAACGCCTTCGGGTTGAACACCTACACCCAGGAAGCCGCCATGTCCGACGACGAGCGCGACACCTGGATCGGGCTGGCCCAGATGAGCCCGGTGCTGGACGAGATGTCGTCCAAGCTCAACCTGGAGAAGGAGCGCCTGCGCTACCGCCTGATCTTCGCCATACCCGGCGTGCGCTGGGCAATCAACGCCCTGGGCATCCAGGTCAAGTCCAAGCGCCTGATGTCGGCCAAGGAGCTTACCGACTCCTCCATGCTGCTTTACTTCATGCCCTATCCCCACATGGAGATCAGCCAGTACAACAGCTCCAACATCATCGAGATAGCGGCCTGGAACACCGACCGGGAAATGGCCCGCAAGATGGCCAACATCACCGCCGAGGTGTTCATGGAGACCGAGTTCAAGCGGGTTAGGCAGGATTATCTGGACTTGGTGGCCTACGTGGACAAGAACCTGGAACAGGCCCGGGCGCAACACCTGAAGGACTTGGAGGTCCGCCGCAAGTTCCAGGTCAAGGAAAAGACGGTCAGCCTGGACAGCGAGCTTACCGCCCTGGTCACCCGCATGGGCGACGCCAAGAAGGCCATGGAGGAGCTCAAGGCCAACCTCTACCGCGTGCGGGCCAGCATCGCCTCCATGGAAAAGCAGGCCAGGACCACGCCGGAATTCCAGAAGGCCGGCGAGGATTTCACCCGCAGCAGCGACGCCTTGAACACCCTGAAGAGCAAGCTTGCCGATCAATACGTGCTGCTCATGGATGCCCAGAGCAAGTACGCCAAGAACCATCCCGAGCTGCTCACGGCCCAGGCCAAGGTGACGGAGCTCAAGCAGCTCATCAAGGAGGAGATGGGCAAGCTCATCAACCTGGACGCCATCTACTCCACCCTGCGTTCCACCCTGATCCAGACCTATGCCGAGCTGACCGGCCTGGAGGCCCAGGAGAAGGCTTGGCCCCTGGTGGTGGCCGGCTATGAGCGCGACATGGCCGCCTATCCTGACCGGATCGCCCAGCAGGCCATGCTGGACTTGAACGTCAAGGCCAGCACCAACGTCTATCAGCTCTATCAGGAATACCGCCACAAGCTATCCCTGGCTGGCGACGTGGACCTGCGCACCCTGCACCTGGCCGAGCCGGCCCGCATGCCCCCCGACGACGAGGCCAAGCCCAAGATGAAGACGGTGCTGGCCATCGCCCTCTTGCTGGCCACCTTCTTCAGCTTCGGCACGGTGTTTTTCCTGGAGTTCGTGGACACCACCGTGCACTCGGCCGAGGACCTGGCCCTCTTGGGCGGCCAGCCCTACCTGGGCCTGGTCAAGGGGGCCTTTGTCCAGCCGCCGGCCCTGGTGGCGGTCAGCGCCCCCAACTCGCCGGCCAGCGAGGCGGTGCGCAGCCTGCGCCACGGTTTGCGCCTGAGCGGGTCGCTGGAGCGCTCGCCCCACCTGGCCCTGGCCAGCACGGCCCGCGAGGAGGGCAAGGGCTTCGTGGCCGCCAACCTGGCCGCGGGCCTGGCCGGCGAGGGCAGGCGGGTGCTGCTCATGGACGGCGATCTGCGCGCGCCCTCGCTGCACCGCTTCTTCGATCTGGACAACGGCGCGGGCTGGAGCGGCGCGTCCCGCCAGGGCCAGCCCCTGGCCCAGCTTTGCCGTCCCACCCGGGTGGAGGGCTTGAGCCTGTTGTGCGCCGGACCAAAGCCGGAGAACATCGGCCGCCTGGTGGAGTCGCCGGCCCTGCGCGAGATGCTGGCCCAGGCCCGCCAGGAATTCGATCACGTGCTGCTCTTGGGCCCGCCCCTGCTGGCAGCCAGCGACTCCCTGCTTTTCGGCGGGCAGATGGGCGGCCTGCTGCTGGTGGCCCGATCCTGCCAGACCGGCCGCCAGGAGCTGGGCCAGGCCCTGGAGCTGGCGCGCGGCGCCCGGCTGGATCTGGCCGGCGTGGTCCTGACCTTCTAGGCGTCAGGCCTTGGCGGAGGACGGCTCCGGGCAGGCCTTGGCGGCCCGCCCTGGCAAAATTCCCGGCCAGCCCCTTTAGGGGCTGTCACGAATTTTGCGGCGGTATGATTCTCTCCCTGGCAGCGGCCGGCCGGTGCTTCCGGGTTTTTGGCGTTGGCGGCGGGGGCGGGGTGTAGAATACAACGGCGCGTTTGCCCCTCCTTGGCCGAGGATTGCCCATGAGCAGCGGACTTCAACTCAAGCCTCCTTTCGGGAACCACCTCGTGCGGCTGGGCAAGCTGTCGCCGGCCCAGTGGACGGAGGTGCGGGAGCAGGCCGGGGGCGACCAGTTGGAGAGCCTGCGCCTGCTCTTGTCCCAGGGGCATCTTGGCGAGGAGGAACTGCTGGGCCTGCTGGCCGCCTACAGCGAGGTGCCGCTGCTGGACCTGGAGCAATGGCCGGATTTGGCCCAGCCGCCGGCCGGGCTGTCCTATGAATTCCTGAAAAGCGCCAAGGTGGTGCCGGTGGGGGGGGACGAGGCCGGCCTGGACCTGGCCGTGGCCGACCCTTTCCGCCCCGGGGCCTGGCTGGCCGTGGGGCAGGCCCTGGGGGTGACGGTGCGCCCCTGGCTGGCTGGCGAGGAATGGGTGCTGCGGCGGGTGGAGAGCGCCTATGGCCTGGGCGGCCGGGGTCTGGACGATTTGCAGGCCCAGGGCTTGGCCGGTCTGGAAGGCTTGAGCGCGGGCGAGTTGGGCGGCCTGGACGGCCTGGGTGACTTGGCCTCCGAGGCCCCGGTCATCCGTCTGCTCAACTTCCTGGTGGACCGGGCCGTGGCCCAGGGGGCCAGCGACATCCACCTGGAGCCCCAGGAGCGCCACTGCCGGGTGCGGTTTCGGGTGGACGGCCACCTGACCGACGCCCAGCGCCTGGACGGCCGCTTCCTGGCGCCCCTGGTCTCGCGGGTCAAGATAATGGCCCGCCTTAACATCGCCGAGCGCAGGACGCCCCAGGACGGCCAGATCAACCTGCGCGTGGGCGGGCGCAACCTGGACTTGCGCGTGGCCACCCTGCCCACGGCCCAGGGCGAGGGCGTGGTCCTGCGCCTGCTCTATCGCGACGCCCTGGACTGGGACCTGACCAGCCTGGGGGTGGAGCCGGGGCAGCTGGAGCGCCTGCTGGGGCTCATCGAGCGGCCCCACGGGCTGATCCTGGTGACTGGCCCCACGGGCAGCGGCAAGACCACGACGCTTTATTGCGCGCTCAAGCGCATCAACCGGCCCGATCTGAAGACCATCACCATCGAGGACCCGGTGGAATACCGCCTGCCCGGGGCCAACCAGATCCAGATCAACCCCACGGCGGGGCTTACCTTCGCCTCGGGTTTGCGCTCCATTCTGCGCCAGGACCCCGACGTGATCCTGGTGGGCGAGATCCGCGACCGCGAAACCGCCGGCATCGCCATCCACGCGGCGCTCACCGGGCACCTGGTCTTCTCCACCCTGCACACCAACGACGCGCCGGGGGCCATCACCCGCCTGCAAGACATGGGAGTGGACAGCTTCCTCATATCCTCGGCGCTGACCGCGGTGCTGGCCCAGCGTCTGGTGCGCCGGCTGTGCCCCCAGTGCCGCCAGCCCGTCACGGTGGACGCCGCCCTGCTGGCCCGCCACGAGATCAGCGACAAGCCCGGGTCGCACCAGGCCTGGCGGGGGGTGGGATGTCCGGCCTGTGGCGGCCAAGGCTATCGGGGGCGCAGCGGCATCTTCGAGCTGATGGAGATAAGCGACGCCCTGCGCGAGCTGATCAACGTCCAGGCCCACAGCGACGCCCTGCGCCGCAAGGCCCTGTCCGAGGGCATGGTCTCCCTGCGCAGCCACGGCTGGCTCAAGGTCAAGCAGGGGCAGACCAGCCTGGAGGAGGTCTTGCGGGTGACGGCGGTCTAGGGCATGGGCAAGGCTCTCAAGACCAAGGACCTGGCCGAGTTCAGCGAGACCCTGGCCATCCTGCTGGAGGCGGGGCTGCCCCTGGACCAGGCCCTGCTCACGGCCCAGGACGTGCTGGAGGCCCCTAACGGGCGCCGGCTCTCCGGACGGCTCCTGGAGCTGGTGCGCGAAGGCCACAGCCTGTCCTGGGCCCTCAAACAGGCCCAGGCTGGCTTGAGCCCGGCGCTGTTGGGGCTGATCCGGGTGGGCGAGGGAGGCGGGGCCCTGGGCCAGGTGCTGGGCCGGCTGGGGGCCAACCTGCGCCGCAACCAGGAGCTCAAGCGCTCGGTGAGCCAGGCGCTCTATTACCCGGCCGTGCTCATGAGCTTCAGCCTGGCCGCCGTGGTCTTCATCCTGACCTACGTGCTGCCCATCTTCGTCAAGGCCTTCCAGGAGTCCAACCTGACCTTGCCGCCCCTGGCCCAGTTCCTGGTGGATTTGGGCGGGTTCTTGGGCGACAACGGCCTGGCCCTGCTGCTGGCCGCCCTGCTGGCGGTCCTGCTGCTGGTCTGGGCCTGGCGGCATCCCCGCACCCGCTCCGCCCTGGCCCTGGGGCTGCTGAAGCTGGGGCCGCTGGGCCGGCTGCTCACCTGGTGGCAGACGGTGCTGTTTTGCCGCAGCCTGGAGGTGATGCTCTCGGCGGGCATGCCCATCGACCAGGCCTGCCCCCTGGCCGCGGGCACGGTGAGCAACCCCGGCTATGCCCAGGCGCTGGCCCCGGTGCGCGAGATGCTCTCCCAGGGCAAGAGCCTGCTGGCGGCGCTGACCGCCTGCCAGGTGGTGCCCCGGGCCGCGCTTCGCCTGGTGGCCCTGGGCGAGCAGACCGGCCAGCTGGCGGCCATGTGCGGCCGCATCGCCGATCTGCTGGAGGCCCGGGTGCGCTTCATCACCTCGCGTCTGCTGGCCCTGGCCGAGCCGGTCATAATCGTCGTCATGGGCCTGGTGGTGGCCCTCATCGTGGTCACCATGCTCACCACCATCTTCACCCTCTCCCAGGGAGGCCAGGTGTGACCAACGCCAAGCAGGACAGCTCCCAAAAACGCCGCCGGCGGCAGGCCGGCTTCACTTTGCTGGAGATACTCATCGTGGTCATCATCGTGGGGCTTTTGGCCACCCTGGTGACCCCGCGCCTGTTCAAGACCATGGACAAGGCCAAGGCCAAGGTGGCCAAGACCCAGATCGAGCT
>CAZLSD010000105.1:0-10132 GCA_964561775.1 uncultured Desulfarculus sp.
ACCCCCCTCCCTAAAAACGCGATAGGGGTGCGTCTATAACCCTCTGCCCTTTTTGGAAGGGGGGCTTGGGGGGAAACCTTTTTCGGGCCACCGAAAAAGGTTTCCCCCAAAATCTTCCCTCCTACCCAGCCTTGCCGCGATGCTTGCGCTCCCAGAGACCAACGGCCAGGGGCAGGGCCAGCATGGCCAGGTTTTGCGTGGCCACGCCCAGCCAGCCGAAGTGTTCCCAGGCCTGGCCGGCCAGGGTGATGCCCAGCCAGCCACCAGCATAGTAAAAGAGCACGTAGAGGGAGTTGGCGCGGCCTTGTCCGCCGGAGAGGCGGCGGTTTAAGGCTCCGGCGGCCGAGGCATGCACGGTAAAAAAGCCCAGGCAGACCAGGGCCAGGGCCAGGGCGGTGCTCCAGAGCCAGGGCAGCAGGGTCAGCAGGATAGCCAGGGCCAGGATTAGCGAGCCCAGCGCCATGGCAGCGCCGCTGCCCAGGCGGTTGCTCAGTCGGCCAGCCAGGGGGCCGGTGATTAGGCCCACCAGGTAGGAGAGGTAGAGGCTGGTGATCAGGTTGGTGGAAGCGTTGAAGGGAGGCCCGGCCAGATGGAAGGGCAGGTAATTGAAGAGGGAGGAGAAGATGAAGAATGCGCCCAAACCCACTAGGTAGAGGCGCAGGCACTCGGGCCGGCGCAGCAGCTCCCAGAAGCCATGGCCTGTGGAGGTATCCGTGGGAGGGGCCTCTTCGCGGGGCAGACGCCACCAGGCCCAAAGCGCCGAGACCAAGAGCAGCAAGCTGGCGCTGACAAAGGCCCAGCGCCAGTGCAGGGGATCGTGAATCCAGCCCCCCAGCAGACGCCCCAGGAGCCCTCCCGCCACCGTGGCCGAGACATAGGCCCCCATGGCCACGTTGAGGCTCTCCAGGGGCAGGGTGCGGGCCAGCAGGGCGGCCAGGCAGGTGGTGAGCGCGGGCAGGAAGAGCCCCTGCACGAAACGAGCGGCCACCAAGAGCCACAGGCTGGGAGCCACGGCGCAGATAAGCCCGGCTCCGGCCACCACCAGGCCCCCGCAGAGCAGCAGGGGACGGATGGGCAGGCGGTCGGCCAGGCGGCCAAAGGGTAGGTTGGCCAGGGTCACGCCCAGGATAAGCGACGAGACGCTCCAGGAGGCCAGGGACGCGCTGACTCCGAACTCCTCTTGCAGCACGGGCAGCACCGGCTGGGGCAGGTAGTAGTTGGTGAAGGCCGCCGCCACCACCGTGAATACCAGGATGGGCAGGCCCGACCAGGCGGCTTGGGGTTCAGCGGAGGCCAATGATTTTCTCCAGGCGCGTGGAGTTGGGCGGCATCGTCGCTTGCAGGCAATATTACCCCAAGTAGAGATGGAGTCCCAAAAAGGCCAAGTACCTTTGCAGGATTCGTGACCGCCTCCGCCGGCTGTCACGCCGCTTGCGCGGGCGGCAAGGGTGGCTTACGGCCTGGCCGCGCAAGCGGGCGCGCCAGCCGGCGGGCGGGAATCCTGCCCTGGCGCCAGCGAGCGCGCCAGCGCGAGCGCGCGAGAGATGCTCTTGTCTTGCTACCGGAAAAGAACGGGGCGGGGAAAACCCCGCCCCGCGCCGTCACGGTCTATGCGCCTGGAACTGGGCCTAGTTGAACTTGCCCGCTTCGAAGCCCAGGTCAAAGGCCTTGAGGTTGGCCTCCAGGAAACGGGGCTTGCTGTTCTCCTTGATCATCTTCTTCATGGTGGCCAGGGGCACGGCCAACTCGCCCGCCGCGAAGAGCGCGCCCAGCATGACCATGTTGAGGCTTAGGGGGTTGTTGGCTTCCTCGGCCAGGGCCTGGCCGTCAAAGGCCACCACCTTCTTGACCTTCTTGCGGATGAGGGCCACGGCCTCGGCCGGCTGGGGATAGGCGGCCTGGCCGATGGCCACGGTGAAGGGGGGCAAGGGGCGGATGTTGGTGATTACCAAGGTGTCCTTGTGGGCCTTGTTGAGGATGCGCAAGGCCTCCACCGGCTCGAAGCTGACGATGATGTCGGCTTCGGCGTCGCTTACGATGGGGCTTTTGGCGCCACCGATGATGACCGCCGACTCCACCACGCCGCCGCGCTGGGCCATGCCGTGGATCTCGCTGACCACCACCGGCAGCCCCGCCTCCAGGGCGGCTTGTCCCAGGAGGTTGCTGGCCAGGAGATTGCCCTGACCGCCCACGGCCACGTTGACAATGCGTTGGGTCTTCATGGCGTCCCTCCCTAGGCCTCGGACTTGACCGGCAGAATGGCGTTCTCGGGGCAAATCTGGGCGCACAGCGCGCAGCCGATGCATTGCAGGGGATTGATGCGCGCCCTGCCCTCCTCCACGAACATGGCCGGGCAGGCCACCTTCTTGATGCAGTCCAGATGCCCCTTGCACTTGTCCAGCTTGACCTCGAAGGGCTTGCGCGAGCGCGGGGCCACCTTCTTGGCAAAAAGCGGACAGAGTTCCTTGCTGATGATTACCGAGACGCCCTGGTAGTCCACGGCGGCCTTGATGGCTTCAAGGGAGGACTTGACCTTGAAGGGCTTGATGGTGGTTACGTGCTGCACGCCCAGGCCGCGCACCAGGGTCTCGATGTCGATGTGGGTGGTGGAGTCGCCCATGGCCTGGGTGTCCACGCCGGGGTGGGGCTGGTGTCCGGTCATGGCCGTGGTGCCGTTGTCCAGGATGACCAGGGTGAAATTGTGGTTGTTGTGCACGGCGTTGATCAGGCCGGTGATGCCGCTGTGGAAGAAGGTGCTGTCGCCGATGAAGGAGACCACCTTCTGGTCGGTGGCGCGCGAGAAGCCGCCGGAGCTGGAGACCGAGGAGCCCATGCAGATGACGAAGTCGGCCATGCTGATGGGCGGCAGCACGCCCAGGGTGTAGCAGCCGATGTCGGTGGGATGGAGGGCGCTCTCGCCCACGATCTGGCGCACCTCATAGTAGGTGGCGCGGTGGGGGCAGCCCGGGCAGAGGTTGGGGGGGCGGCCGGGCAGAACAGGCAGGTCGCCCAGGTTCAGGGCCTTGGTGGCCTTGTACTTGACGCCAAAGTAGCCGGCCATCACCTCGCGCACCAGGCGGGGAGTGTACTCGTAGGCCCGGCTGAAGAGCTTGGGGCCCTTGCCGGCGATGGTCACGCTCAGGCCGGCCTTCTGGGCCAGGGCGCGAACGGCCTCTTCCACCAGGGGCTCCAATTCCTCCACCACCAGGACCTTGTCCAGGCCGCGCAGGAATTTGGTCAGCTTCTTCTCCGGCAGTGGCCAGGAGAAGCCCAGCTTGAAGACCTTGACGTGGTTCTTGAGTCCAAGGTCATCCACCGCGTCGGCCACGTAGTTGGCGCTGACCCCGTTGGCGATGACCCCCAGGCGGCCCTTGCCGGTGATGGAGTTGAGCTCGGTGGTCTCGGAGATGGCCTGGGCCTGGTCATAGGCTTTGAGCAGTTTGAGGTGAAGTTGGCGGCTGACCGCAGGCACGGTGACGTACTTGAAGGGGGCCTTCTTGAACTCGCTCTTGGTCTTGACCTTGCCCAGCTTGCCAAAGGGAACCGCCTCGCGGGCGTGGTTGACCCGGGTGGTGGTGCGCATGAGCACGGGCAGGCCCAGCTCCTCGCTAAGCTCGAAGGCGTACTTGGTCATGGCCTTCAATTCGGCGGGACCGGCGGGCTCCAGCATGGGCAGGCCGCTCAAGCGGGCGTAGAAGCGGTTGTCCTGCTCGTTCTGGCTGGAAAAGAGGCTGGGGTCGTCGGCGGTCAGAATGACCATGCCGGCGTTGACTCCCACGTAGGCCAGGGTCATCAGGGGGTCGGCGGCCACGTTTACGCCCACGTGCTTCATGGTGCACAGGGTGCGCAGACCCGCCACCGCCGCGCCCGAGGCGCATTCCAGGGCTACCTTCTCGTTGGTGGAGTACTCGAAGTAGTACTTCACCTGCTCCGGATGCTGCTTGCGCAGGCGGTAGAGGGTGTCTGGCACCTCGCTGGAGGGCGTGCCGGGGTAGCAGGTGGCAAAAGCCACCCCCGCCTCCAGGGCTCCACGCACGATGGCCTCGTTGCCCAGGAGCAGGTGCTGTTTGCCGGCGGTGGGGGTCAGGAGTCTATCCATGCCGCGTTCTCCGACCAAGGGTTTGCGTAAAAGGATTCTGGCTGCCGTCAGCCCGCGGGGCCTGGGGATTGTGAAAAACCGCGCGTTGATTTGGCAAATCCGGCAGTTACATCCTAGCTACAAAGTAACTAAGTGACTGTAGAAGGTGGCCCCCTGGCCTGTCAAGGGGAAATCGGCTTGGTAAGGCGGCAAAATCAGCTTTGCAGCAGTCTGCGCAGCACTTCACAAGAGCGATCCACCTGTTCCGGGGTCAAACCCGCCCCGGAAGGCAAGTAAAGTCCGCGGCGGCCGGCATCCTGGCTGATGGGGAAGTTGCCGCGCAGGTCAGGTATGCCCGGACGGGAGCCGTCGTAAAGCGGCTGCTCGTGGAGCGGCAGGAAGAAGGCCCGGGTGTCCACGCCCTCCTGGGTCAGACGGGCCATGAAGCCGTCGCGGTCCAGGCCCCGGGGCAGCAGCAGGCCGTACATCCACATCACCGGCTCGGCCCCGGGGCGGTGGCGTCCCCAATAGAGGGTCAGCTCGCTCAAGTCGGCCAGGTTGCGGTTATAGCGATCGCCGATGGCGGCCTTCAAGGCCTTGGTCTCTCGCAGGCGCTCCAACTGGGCCAGGCCCAGGGCGGCCTGCAGGTTGGTCAGGCGATAGTTGTAGCCGAACTCGCGGTGCAAGAAGCGTTTCTCCGCGTGGGCCAGATTGCGCAAGAGGCGGAGCCGGCCGGCCAGCTTCTCGTCGTTGGTCACCACCATGCCGCCCTCGCCGGTGGTGATGAGCTTGTTGGCGAAAAAGGAGAAGCAGCCGATATGGCCGATGCCGCCCAGGGGCCGCCCCCGGTAGGCCGCGCCATGCACCTGGGCCGCGTCCTCGATGACGGCCAGGCCGTGTTGCTTGGCAATGGCCATGATGGGGTCCATGTCGGCGGGGTGGCCGTACATGTGCACCACCATGATGGCCTTGGTATGGCTGGTAACCGCCGAGGCCACCTGGGCGGGGTCCAGGCACAGGGTGTCAGGCTCCACGTCCACCAGCACCGGGGCGGCCCCGCTCTGCACGATGCTGTTGGCGGTGCTGATGATGCTGAAGCTGGGGCAGATCACCTCATCGCCGGGGCCCAGTTCCAGGGCCTGGCAGGCCAGGTGCAGGGCCACGGTGCCGTTGGCGCAGGCCACGCCGTGGCTGACCCGGCACAGATCGGCCATGCCCGCCTCGAAGCGTTGCAGATAGGAGCCGGCCGAGCTGATCCAGCCCGTGGCCACCGCCTCGCCCACGTACTTGGCCTCGTTGCCGGCCAGCAGGGGCTCGCACACGGGTATGAATTCAGGCTTGCTCATGACATGGACACCTTTTCCAGCAGGCGTTTGTCGCCCTCGCCCAGATAGGGGCCCTGCTTGACCTCCACCAGCTCCAGGGGCGTGAGGGCCTTGAAGCCGTGGGCGCCCCCGCACAGAAAAATGATGTCGCCCGGCTCCAGCACGAAATCAGCCAGCACGTCGTTGGTCTTGGAAAACAGCCTGACCTGCATGCGTCCGGAGCGCACCAGCAGAACCTCGCTGGTGTTGTTGAGCGTGCGCTGGGCCTGGTTGTGCACGTGGGGGGTGATGACCTTGTCCGGGGGATGGTTCATGTAGCCCAGTTGCAGGGGCATCTCCGGCGGAGTGAGAAAGTGCACGCCCGGGCCGAAGGTCTGGCCGTGGCGCAGAACCATGGCGACCACCTCGCCATCTTCGCGGTAGGTATCCATGTAGTTGGTCATGCCTGATTTCCCTCCGGCGGGCCAAGCCGTCTTTCCGGATAAACGCGCGGCCTCATAGGTTACGAACTGCCAGGCCGCCTGTCAACCTGGCGAGCGGCGCGCCCGCGGGCAAGCTCAAGGCCGGGCCTGGGCCAGCCACCACCCCAAGGAACGGCCTTGCGCCGGCAGGGACATGGTCTGGGCCAGGGCCTGGTTTAGGCGCGCCTGATGCTCGGCCGGAGCTGGTATGCCCGGCAGGGGCTGACAGGGCAACAAGCCCTCCAGCCCGCCCTCTCGGCAGGCCTTGAACACCTGGGCCAGGGAGCCAAAACCGCCTCCGGCATCCAGGTGCTCCACCAACTGGAAAAAGGCGGTGGTCAAGGTCACCCACCAGGGGTCCTGCACCGCCTCTCCGCCAGCCTGGCAGGGCTGCTGGGAAAACATGCCGCGGCAGGCCAGGGGGCGCGCCTCATAGACCAGGCACAGACCGCCCTCCAGCAGAGGACAGGCCGCGGCCTGCTCCGGCCATCGCTCTCCTGCGGGCGGCTCTTGGCCGGTCAGGCAGAGTTGGGCCAAGGTGTTCATGCTGACCTGGACCCGCCCCGCGGCCGAGGCGGCCAGGGCCTGCCCCGCCACCGTCTCCGCCAGGTCCTGGCGGCCCAACTCCGCCAGGCGGGTCAACATCAGGCTGCCCTCCAGGGTGGTCAGCAGCAGGCGATCGCTGCAACAGGCCTGGCAGCCGGCCTGGCAGGCCACGGGCCAGCCCTGGCCAAGACGAGCAAAGGCCTGGTAGAGCCCTTGCAGGGCTGGCGAGAACCGGTGCTCTGGCTGGGTCATGGGCTGCGCTCGCTTCAAGGTTCATGGGACTGGCCGCCCCCCAGTATGGTGCAGCAAAGGCTCGATTACAAGCGCCCCCCGCAGGCGGCGCGCCCCCCATGGCGAGCGCCGAAATATCTCCAGTTCCACCCTGACTTAAAGCATGGCAAGTTGACAGGCCAAAGGCTGTATACTATATAAAGCTTCAGGAATTGTTTTCGGAGGGCATATCCACAAGCCTCCGTCACCATTGGAGAGGTGAGCCATGGCCAACCTCAAGCCCCCCCGGCAACGGGAGGTCACCTGCGCCAAATGCAAGCGCACCTTTCGCACCAGCTTGCTGGGCGTGGCCTATTGCCCGCATTGCCGCCACCCCAACAAACTTGACCCTGGGTTCAGTCCCACCCGATAACCCCAAACCTGGTCCAGAACCGCCCACGGATCCGCCCTCCGAGTCCAGGCGCCAAGGGTTGACTCCATGACAGCCGTTTTGAACACAACCGAGATCAGCGCCCCGCCCAACCTTTATCCGGGGTTCATCAACATCTCCCTGCGCGCCCTGGTGCCGGGCACCCGCCTTAATTGCGATCTCTGGCTGGAGGCCTGGTCGGCCGCCCAGCAAAGGGTGCGTCTGGTAACCGCCCTCAAGGCGGGCAGCGAGGTGGCCGGCGGCTGGCTGAGCAAGCTGATCAAGGAGGAAGTGCGCAACGGCTTCTTGTCCCTGGACGACCTGGACCGCTACCAGGACTACCTGCTGGAGCACATGCACGAACACCTGTTCGGCCAGGACCCCCGTCTGGGGCATTGCCTGGTCTATGAACAGGCCCTGTGCTCCATCAAGTCCGCCATGCTGGACCCCCGCAACGGACGCCGCCTGGCCCGGGGCGCGGCCACCGTGCGCCAAATCCTGGAGACCATGTGGGACGACGAGAACACCCGTGACGGCCTCCTGCGGGTGCTCACCGGCGACAAGCAGCTCTACACCCACTCCTTGAACGCCACCCTGCTGGGCGTGGGTTTCGCCCACTCCCTGGGCTGGAGCCGGGAGCAGACCGAGGCCCTGGGCATCGCCCTGTTCTTCCACGACCTGGGCCTGATGGACAAGGCCGACGGCCTGCTGCACCATTCCATGCTCTGCGCCTCCCGCTCCGACGCCGAGATACGCGCCCATCCCCTCATCTCCGAGCGCTTCCTCAGCAAAGTGACGGGGCTTACCATGCTCACCCGGGATATCGTGGCCCAGCACCACGAGAACCTGGACGGCAGCGGCTATCCCGCCGGGCTCAAGGCCCAGGACCTGGGGCCGGCCTCGCGCCTGGCCCGCATCATAGATTTCTACGAAAGCGCCACCAGCGGCTGCGGCTCCCTGGAAGTGGTCTCGCCCTTCGGCGCCCTGCGCAAGATGCGCTTCGACATGGCCGCCCAACTGGACCAGTCGCTCTTGGAGTCCTTCGTGCGCTTCCTGGGGCATCTTTGACTTTGCCGCCGTTTCACCCCGCTGATTATCTGCCCTTGTCCGCGGCGGGCCGCCGCCCCCGTTGACAGGGGCCGCCCGGCCGGCCTAAGCTGAACAAAAGGGTATCGCTCCTTCAACAGCCTGATCAGCAGGAGGCGCTCATGAAGGCGGGCATCGTTTTCACCGGAACCGGGCCGATTCTCATCCTGACCTCGTACCAGTCCTTCACCGACCCCAAGTTCGTGGAGAAGCTGGCCCGCAAAGGCATCGTGAAATTCATGGCCCAGGAACTGGACGTGGAGCTGGTGCGCAGGCGCTATGGCCAGCACTTCCAGGTCATCCTGGATGATCTAAAGTCCAACGACGATCTGCGCGTGCTGGACTACAACGGCCACCACGTCTTCAGCAATTTCTCCTTCAAGGAAATGGGGCCGCCCGTTTCCCACGAGTAGTACCCGCCCTGCTGTGGCCTTGACCTGGCCAGGGCGTGGTGATAGGGTTGATTCATTGGAGCGCGGAAACATGGGTTGCCAGGCAGATCGATTTAGTGGCTATTATCCCTGCCGCTAGGGGTCTGTCCGCAGCGCCAAAAGCTCCACCCCCCACCACAGCAACGCAGCCGCGGACAGCCCTCAAGGCGCCCGCGGCTTTTTACTTTTTATCGGGGCAGGAGGCGAGCATCATGCCGGTGGCGAAAAAAATCCAAGGCTTCATCGAGCGGTCCAGCTGGATCCGCGCCATGTTCGAGGCCGGAGCCAAGCTAAAGGCCGAAAAAGGGGCCGAGAACGTCTATGACTTCTCCCTGGGCAACCCCAACCTGGAGCCGCCGGCGGCCTTCAACCAGGTCATGGCCAAGCTGGTGGGCCAGCCCAGCCCCGGACAGCATGCCTACATGCCCAACGCCGGCTATCCCCAGGTGCGCCAGAAGGTCGCCGACTACCTGACCCGCGAGCACGGCGTCAAGTTCAGCGCCGACGAGATCATCATGACCGTGGGCGCGGCAGGCGCGCTCAACATCCTGCTCAAGGCCATCCTGGACCCCGGGGCCAAGGTCGTCGTCCCCACTCCCTACTTCGTGGAGTACGACTTCTACCTGGACAACCACGGCGGAACCGTCACCCGCGTGGCCACCAAAGACGACTTCACCTTGGACGTGGAGGCCCTGGCCCGGGCCATCGACGAGGACACCTGCGCCGTGCTCATCAACAACCCCAACAACCCCACCGGCGCGGTCTATCCCCAGGCCCAGGTGGACCAGTTGGCCGCCGCGTTGACCGACATCGGCCAGCGCCGGGGCCGGCCCGTCTACCTCATCAGCGATGAGCCCTACCGCCAGATCGTCTTCGACGGAGCCGTGGCGCCCTCCATCTTCGCGGCCTATCCCCACAGCATCGTGGTCACCTCCTTCTCCAAGAACCTCTCCCTGCCGGGCGAGCGCATCGGCTATGCCGCCGTGCATCCCCAGATCGCCGACAAACCCACCCTGGTGGCCGGCATGACCCTGGCCAACCGCATCCTGGGCTTTGTCAACGCCCCAGGCATCATGCAGCTGGCCGTGGCCGACCTGCTGGACGAGGTGGCCGACGTCAGCCAGTACGCCAAGAAACGCCAGCTCATCTGCCAGGTGCTAGAAGACGCCGGGTTTGACTTCCACAAACCCATGGGCGCCTTCTACGCCTTCCCCAAGTGCCCCATCCCCGACGACGTGGCCTTCGTGCGCGCCGCCCAAGAGGAAAACCTGCTCCTGGTTCCCGGCTCCGGCTTCATGGGACCAGGCTACTTCCGCATCGCCTTCTGCTGCTCCGACGACACCATCACCCGCTCCGCCCCGGCCTTCAAGCGCGTGCGGGCGAAGTTTTAAGCAAAGAGCTGGGGGAGAACCTTTTTTGCAGCATAAAAAAGGTTCTCCGCCTCACCCAAGCCTGCCTGCGGCAGGCTTGGGGCCCGGCGCCCCCAGACCCCCTCTCCAAAAAACGCGAGAGGGCTCATATCCAAACCCCTTGCCTTTTTAGGAAGGGGGGTTTGGGGGGAAACC
>CAZLSD010000106.1:0-10126 GCA_964561775.1 uncultured Desulfarculus sp.
GGGCTGGGGGAGCCGGGCTTCCCTTGGGAGCGGTAAGCCTGGCCTGCCTGGTCCTGCGCCAGGTTTTTATGCAATCGGCATACCATGACATAACATATCGTACTTAATAGACAATTAACAGATGGCCGCCGTCAAGGAGACGACGCCGGAGCGGCAGGGGCTTCCCCGGGCTGGCAGCTTTTTCCTTATGCGGCTATTGGGGTTGGCCTTGGCGGTCAGGAAAAAAGGCCCCCGCCCGGAGGGGCGGAGGCCTGGGAGTCGCGGCTCCGGCCGGACCAGGCGGCCCGGCCGGAGGGATGTTGAAAGCTTAACCGCCCAGCAGCGAGAGAGCCAACTGGGGCATGCTGTTGGCCTGGGCCAGCATGGCCACGGCCGCCTGGGCCAGGATGTTGTTCTTGGTGAACTCGGTCATCTCCGTGGCCACGTCCACGTCGCTGATGCGGGACTCGGCCGCCTGCAGGTTCTCGGCCTGAATCTGCAGGTTGGTGATGGTGTTTTCCAAGCGGTTCTGCAAGGCGCCCAGGTTGGCGCGCGCGGTGTCCTTCTTGTTGATGGCCTCGTCCATGGCGGACAGGGCCACCTGGGCGGCGGACTGGGTGAGGATGTCGGCGCCATCCCAGGTGGTGCGGCCAGAGCCGTTCTGGGACTCCTCCCACTCGCCGTCGGTGTCGGTGGTGCTGTAGTTGGCCAGGAAGCCGGTGCCGGTGAAGCCGGTGGTCAGCGTGCCCAGATAGCCCACGGTGGCGGTGGAGCCGATGATGTCGCCGCCGCCGCCGCCGCCCAGGCCCAGGGAGGTCTGGGAGAAGACGCGGGTCTGGTAGGCGTCGCCGCCGTGGTTCATGCTGATCTGCAGCTCGTAGTCGTCGTCCTCGGCGTTGTAGTAGGCGGTGGCGGTGAGCACCTTCTGGCCGCCGTCTTCCAGGGTCGCGCCGCTCAAGGAGAGGGTGGTGTTGTTGGTGACCAGGCCGATGGAGTTGCCGTCCTCGCCGAACTCCTTGGAGTAGATGTGCACGGTGGCGCCATCCACGGCCGCGAAGACGCCGGTGGACATGTAGTAGGTGTTCAGCTCGCCGGCGAACTGCAGGGCCATGGAGGTGGCGGTGGCCAGGGCCACGCCCACCGTGCCGGTGGTCCCGCTATAGCTGTTGGTGCTGCCCGCGGAGCTGAAGGTGAAGACCTGGCCGCCCACGGTGATGGCCGAACTGTTGATGGTGGACGAGGTCAAGGAGCCGAAGGCCACGGTGCCGGTGGCCTGGGTGCCCTTATTGATCTCGTTGACCAGGGAGGCCAGGTTGTCGTGGGTGGGGTCCACCCAGACGTAGCCGTACTGGTTCCACACCGCGGTGTCGCTGGTGTCCAGCTCGGTGCTGTATTGCAGGCCGAACAGGCCGCTGGTGGCGCTGGCGGTGCCGTTCAGGTAGCTGGTGGAGCTGGTGGCGTTCAGCTTGGTGGTGCGCCACACATCGTTCAAGTCGCTGTTGCCCACGCGCAGGCCGCTTTCCTCGGTGGCCCGCATGTCGCCCACGGCGATGTAGTAGTAGTCCTCGGCCGCGTTGTTGCCGGTGCCAAAGTGGACCTTGAGTCCCGACCCGTCATGGCCATAGTACATGCTGCCGTCAAGAAGCTTGACGCCGTTGAAGTTGGTGGCGTTGGCGATACGGTCGATTTCCGCCGCCATGGCCTGATACTCGGAGTTCATGATCTCGCGCTGGGCCGTGGTGTAGGTGCCGGTGGCGGCCTGCTCGGCCAGCTCCTTCATACGGATCAGCTTCTCGTCGATGACGCTCATGGCGCCTTCAGCCGTCTGGATGAGGCTGATGGCGTCGGAGGCGTTGCGCGTGCCCTGGTTGAGCACGGCGATGTCCGACCGCATGAGCTCGCGGATGGCCAGTCCGGCCGCGTCGTCGGCGGCCGAGTTGACCCGCAGGCCCGAGGACAGGCGCTGCGTCGAGGTGGAAAGTTCTGAGTAAATGTTGTTCAGGTTGCGGGCGGCGGTCATGGCCATCAAGTTGTGGTTGATGACAAGACTCATAGGTCCCCTCCTTAGGTGGTCTGGCGCCAGTTTCCTTTGGCGCCGTAAACGGATGATGGTGGTCTTTGGTTCCCCGAGCTTTTCCGTCACCGGACACGAGGATCGTCACCCTCGCGGAGCGCTCATTACACTGTTCGACACGCCGCCTTGGTTTCTTGAACCCGGGCAGCGAAAAAAATAAGGGGGAGCGCCTTAAATCGGGGTGGATTACAGGTGATTACGCCATGTATTTGACAGGAGGCGGAGGGGGATGTCTTAGGCCGGCGCGCCAAAAAACCCAGCCGGGCGGGGTTGCGACCCGCCCGGCTGGCCGGCCCCCAAGGGCCGCGCATATAACGATGCTGAATTACTCCATGATCAGCTCGGTGGCCAAGATGGCCTTGGCCGAATCCTGGCGCTGCCGCCACAGGCGCTCGGCCAGGGCCGGGTCGCTGGTGGCCAATATCTGGGCGGCCAGGTAGCCCGCGTTCTTGGCCCCGGCCCCGCCGATGGCCACGGTGGCCACCGGGATGCCCGGCGGCATCTGCACGGTGGAAAGCAGGGCGTCCAGGCCGTTCAAGGCCGAGGCGGCCAGGGGCACCCCGATGACCGGCAGCACCGTGCCCGCGGCCATGGCCCCGGCCAGATGGGCGGCCATGCCCGCCCCGGCGATGATGACCTTGATCCCGCGGCCGGCGGCCTCGGCGGCATAGGCCTGGGCCGCGGCCGGGGTGCGGTGGGCCGAGAGCACCCGGGCCTCGGCCTTGACCCCCAGGGACTTGAGCACGCCCAGGGCCTCCTGCATCACCGGCCAGTCCGAGGCCGAGCCCATGATGATGCCCACCTGCACGCCCTCCAGCTCCTGGGCCGCCCGCTTCAAGGCCCGGTGGCCGATGTCGCGGCGGCAGTACATGCCCTCCCAGGAGATGTAGCCGATGGCCTCGTAGGCCCGGTCTATGGCCTCGGCGATATTGTCGCCCAGGGCGCTGACCCCCAGCACCCGGCCCCCGTTGGTGACCAGGCGGCCATCCTTCAGCGTGGTGCCGGCGTGGAAGATGACCGCCTCCCGGCAGAGGGCCGCCTGATCCAGGCCATGGATTTCCTTTCCCTTTTCATACTTGCCCGGATAGCCCCCCGAGGCCAGCACCACGCAGACGCTGGGCTTGGCCGACCACCTGACCTCGGCCCGGTCCAGACGTCCCTTGGCCAGCAGATAGAGTATCTCGGCCAGGTCCGAGTCCAGGCGCAGCATGAGCGGCTGGCACTCGGGATCGCCGAAGCGCACGTTGAACTCCAGCACCTTGGCGTTGCCCTGGGCGTCGATCATCAGCCCGGCGTATAGCACGCCCTTGAAGGGATGCCCCTCGGCGGCCAGGCCCTCGATCATGGGGCGGATGACCGTGGCCATCACCCGCGCCGACAGCTCGGGAGTGACCACCGGGGCCGGGGAATAGGCCCCCATGCCGCCGGTGTTGGGGCCGGTGTCTCCCTCGCCCACGGCCTTGTGGTCCTGGCTGGTGGGCATGGGGATGATGTTCTGGCCATCGCTGAAGACCAGGAAGCTGGCCTCCTCGCCTAGGAGCATCTCCTCCACCACCACCCGGCAGCCGGCCTGGCCAAACTCCAGCTTCTCCATGATGTCCACGCAGGCCGCCGTGGCCTCTTGGCCATCCTTGCAAAGGATCACCCCCTTGCCCCCGCACAGGCCGTCGGCCTTGACCACCAGGGGACGGTTGGCCTTGGCCACATAGTCCTTGGCCGCGGCCGCGTCGTCGAAGACCTGATAGCCGGCGGTGGGCACGCCGAATTTCTGCATCTTCTCCTTGGCGAAGGACTTGGAGCCCTCCAACTGGGCCGCGTAGGCGCTTGGCCCGGCCACCAGCACGCCGATTTTGTCCATCTCATCGGCCAGGCCCATGGTGAGCGCCGCCTCCGGCCCGGGCACCACCAAGTCGATGTTCTTCTCCTGGGCGAACTTGACCAGGGCGTCCATGTCCTCGGAGCCGATGTCCACGCAGAGAGCCTCGCCGGCCATGCCCGGGTTGCCAGGGGCGCAGTACAGCTCGTCCACCTGGGGCGATTGGGCCAGTTTCCAGACCAGGGCGTGCTCGCGGCCGCCGCCGCCTATGACCAATATCTTCATGGTTTGCTCCAAGTTGGGCCGATGGCCGTTATCGCCGCAAGATAAAGGGCGGCCAGACGCCAGGCGTCCTGGCCCCGCCGGGGGTCAAGTCTAGGAAGGCGGCGCCCGTCAAGGTGGCGAGGAGGCCGGGATGCGGGTTCCCGTGGGCAGGCCGCCCGCCCCGCCTTTCTTCAGTGCTTGGCGCTGGGCCTTTTCCCGGGCCAGCCCCTGCCGGCGCGCGGCCTGGGGGGGTGGACCCTGGCCGCGCATCTCCTTCTTCTGTTGGCGCAGCTCCTCGGTCTTGAGCATCTGGGCCGGGGCGGGGGCCGCCCAGCCCAACAGCGCCAGCAATCCCAGGGTCACGCCCAGAGCCTTGAGCGGCGACAAAACCCCCTCCCGCCTGGCCCCTAGGCCAGATTCTTCTCCAGGTAGTCGGCGATGGCCCCGTCATAGCCGTTGGTCAGACGGAAGGCCTTGGCCGCCAGGCGGCGGCGGGTGGCCAGGGAGACCTGGCCACCGCTGGCGCGCATCTCTTCCAATATCGCCGGGTAGTCGGCGGGGTCGGTGACCACGGCCACGTCGCCGTGGTTCTTGGCCGAGGCCCTGATGAGGCAAGGTCCGCCTATGTCTATGTTTTCTATGGCGTCTTCCAGGGTGCAGCCCGGTTTGGCCACCGTGGCCTCAAAGGCGTAGAGGTTGACGCAGACCAGGTCGATGGTGGCTATGTGGTGCTCGGCCAGCTGGGCGCGGTGGCTCTGGTCGTCGCGGCGGGCCAGGATGCCGCCATGCACGCGGGGGTGCAGGGTCTTGACCCGGCCGTCCAGCATCTCGGGGAAGCCGGTGACCTCGGCCACGTCGGTCACGGTCAGACTGGCGGCGCGCAAGGCCTTGGCCGTGCCGCCGGTGGAGATGAGCGTCACGCCCATCTCACTCAACCCCTTGGCGAACTCCGCCAAGCCCCCCTTGTCGGTCACTGAGAGCAGGGCGCGCATTATCTTGCGATCCATCTGGGCTTGCCTCCTGTGCACAGGCTGGAAAAGTGTGCCTCTTTTTAGCAAATGCCGTGCCCCAGGGCAAGGGGAGGCTTGCCGGACCTTGAAGGCCGGGCCGGGGGCCGGGCAGGCCCCTCGGCCCGGCAAGGGACTCAGGCGTAGCGCAACAGGGCGGCCAGGCCGCCCAGGCGCTCCAACTCGGCCACTCCCTCCACCTGCTCCACCTGGGCCCCGGATTCCAAGGCCCGGGCCAGGGCCAGGTTGACTATGTCCTCCACCGGGGTCAGTGGCGTGCGGCAGAGGGGGCAGTCGTCCTGGGGCGGGCTCAGCCAGGCGCAGGAGGGGCAGGAGGCTCCGGCCAGCACCAGCCCTCGCTGCATGAGCAAGGTATGCACCTGCCCCTTTTGCAGGGCCTCCAGGCTGGGGGCCAGACCGGAGACGGCCTGGCCGCCCGGTCCCAGCCTCTCGCCCAGGCTGGCCAGGAGCTTTTCCTGGCGCTCGCGGCGGGCCGCCAATTGCACCTTGCCCACCTCCTCGGCCACCTGGGCCAGGTTCAGCGAGGTCTCGGCCGTAAAGACGCCGGCCAGGTTGCCGGCCAGATAGGGATGGAGCTGGTCCGTCAGGGCCTCCACCCCGGCCTTGGAGCCGCCCACCACCAATTGAGCGCAGCCCAGATCCTTGAACAAGGCCATGGCCGCCTGGCTGACCTGCTTCAAGTAGTGGCCCAGGGCCTGCTCGCTCTTGCGCATGAGCCCGCTGTCCCCGGCCCGCCCCTGGTCGCCGTCGCGGGCGGCGGGGGCGGCCTCGTTTGATATCTGGCTGCCCGGCTCCTCGTGGAAGACCCCCAGGTTGCCAAAGAAGAAGCGGGCCTTGCGGCGGTCCAGCAGCACGGTCAGGGTGGAGCAGTGATCGGCCATGAGGGCGTAGAGGGGGCGCAGATAGGGGGCAAAGCCCGTGCGCAGCAGATTGGGCGTGGCCACCGCCATGGTGTGCGGCTGAAACAGCCCCTGGGCCTGGCAGGCGAAAACCGCCAGGCCCCGGTGGGGTCCGGTGGGCATCTCCTCCACCAGGCGTACGATCCGGTCCAAATCCCCGGCCAGCGCCTTGGCGCCGTTGCCGGCGGCTCCTGGGGCCATCTGCTGGTGCAGGCGTTTGACCATCTGTCCCAGGCAGAGCTGGCGGGCCTCGCGGGATTGGTCCAGGGCCAGATACAGGCTTAACGTGTCATGGGGGCGGGTGTCCATCTCGGCCAGGCCGCGCAACAGGCTGGGTTCAAGCATGCCTTCCTCCTCCTGCTGGTTAATCTATATATATCGCGGTGATGCCAGAGAGCAGCCAGGCCCTTCCCCGCCGCGGAACGCGCCGGAGAAACAGGGCGGGCGGCCGCCCTGGCCTTTTGGTTGTGACGGGATGGGTTTTCAAGGACGCGCCACGGGAGGAACATCTCACCTCCCCACGGGGGGCACGGCGATCCTTGCCGTGTTACTTTCAGATTACGGCTCCGCTGGCCAATAGGTCAAGGCGAGCTTGTACGGCGGCGCGCAAAGAAAAAAGCGCCTGTATTGACCCGGGAGTGGTCACAGGCTGAAACATGATTGTGATAGAATGAGTATTCACCAGCTTGGCCGGAGCAGTGCGGTTTGAAACTATCCTATCGGAATATGAGCATATTACTCGTTGACTCCCAGGATCAGTCCCTGGAGAGCCTGGCCTCGTCCATAGCGCCCTTTTCCCTGTACCGCCTGTGGCGGGCCAAGGCCGCCGACGAGGCCATGAATATTTTACGCAGCAAACCAGTGCACTTGGCTATCGTGGCCTTCAAGCTGCAACCAGTGAGCGGTCCCCAGATGCTGGCCATGCTGCGCAAGGTGTCGCGCCTGCAAGACTTGCCCGTGCTGATAACCGTGGACAAGGGCGACCAGGCCATGGCCGAGCAGGCCTTGAGCGCTGGGGCCTCGGGCCTGCTGGAGCTGCCCCTGGACCACCGCGACGTGCTCAAGATGGTGGACGAGGCCTTGGCCCCCATGGTGGACCCGGTGGAGGAAGAGTTTCTGCGCCAGATGCAGGCGGCCAGCCAGGCCCAGCGCATGGGCGATCTGGGCGGAGCGGAGAAGGCCTATCGGGCCGCCCTGGCCGCGCGCGGCGACGAAAAGGTCGCTCATTCCCTGGGCAAGCTCTTGAGCGGCAAGGGAGACATGGATGGCGCCGCCGGGGCCTTCCTGGCGGCCCTGCGCGCCAACCCCATGTCCTTGCGCTCTTTCCTGGGCCTGGCCCAGGTTTTCCAGGCCAGCGGCCGCCTGGAGGACGCCCTCAAGGTGCTGGCCGGGGCGGTCAACGCCGCTAAAAGCCTCAAGGAATCCGGCCAGGTCCAGTCCAGCATCTTCTTCTATATGGGAGAGCTGCAACTGGAACTGCAGCGCCTGCAAGAGGCCTTGGGGCTCTTCAGCCAGGCCATGGAGGCCAACCCAGACAGCTCCCAACTTTCCAGCAGCATCGGCGACAGCCTGGTCAAGGCTGGCTTCCCCAGGGAGTCCGAGCACTTCTATCTCAAGGCCCTGGAGGTGGACCCCGAACCGGCCCATGTCTACAACCAGTTGGCCATCGCCTACCGCCGTCAGGGCAAGTTCGACCTGGCCATCAATCTCTATGGCAAGGCCCTGGCCTTTCATTCCCACGACGAGAACCTGCTCTACAACACCGCCCGCTGCCACTGGGAAAAGGGCGATGATCAGGAGGCCGCCCGCCTGCTGGGCCAGGCCCTGGCCATCAACCCCCTGTTTCCCGAGGCCGAGAGCCTGCTGGCCGCGGTGCAGCGGCGGCTGGGCTCCAAGAGCGCCCAGGGCAAGCCAGCCAACCAAGCCTAAGCGAGATTACCCCATGCCCCAACCCGCCCCGCTCATGCCCTCGGCCTCGGTCATCCTGGTGGAGGCGGCCAGCGCCGCCGCGCCGGAGCCCCGCGTCTTTCTGCTGCGCCGCCGGGCCGAATCCAGCTTCATGCCCAACCGCTATGTGTTTCCCGGCGGCAAGGTGGAGGACGAGGACGGTGAGCCGGCCATGTCCCCGGCGGCCTTGGCCGCCTGCGCCCGGCGCGAGCTGTTCGAGGAGGCGGGCGTGCAGTTGACCAGCCAGGACCAGCTTGTCCCCTATGCCCGCTGGATAACCCCCGCCGCCCGGCCCAAGCGCTTCGACACCCAGTTCTTTCTGGCCCAGCTCCCCGCCGGCCAGCAGGCCCAGGCCGATCTGCGCGAGTCCTCGCGGGGGCTGTGGCTAAGCCCGGCCCAGGCCCTGCGCGAGAATCTGGCCGGCGCGGTGGAACTGGCCCCGCCCCAGGTCATCATCCTGGGCCAGCTCTCCCAGACGGGCGGATGGCGGGGTTTCGTGGAACTGGCCGCCTCGCTGCCCCCGGAGCCGGTGCTGCCCCTGCTCTGGCTGGGCCAGGGCCTGCGCATAATCCTGCTGCCCCACGACCCCGAATACGCCCTGGGCGCGCCCAGCCATCCCCAGCAGCCTGGCCAGCCCTGCCAGGCCGCCCAGGCCAGCCGCCTGGTGCACCAGAACGGGCTGTGGCTGCCCCACCGGGTCATGGACTGAGCCCCCCCGAACCCTTCCCGCCTGAAGCACAACGGGGCTGGCCCGCCGCCAGCGGGGTCAGTTGGCCTTGGCCGGGCCGGCGCGGCGGCGGGTCTGTGTCTATTGCCCCGCGAAAAGCATGGCGAAAACCTGGGCGTCCTTGATCAGGGCCGCTATGCTGGTCCACTCGTCCGGCATGTGGGCGGTGTGGAAATCCGAGGACCAGACCGCCACGGGCAGGCCGCGCTGGCGGAAAAAGGCCGCCACGGTGCCTCCGCCTATGCCGCCGGGGCGGGCCTGCACGCCGTGCACGCGGGCGATGGCCCGTTGCAGGGCCAGCACCACCGGGGCGTCGGCCGGGGTGGCCGCCGGGGCCTGGAGCTTCTGCACCGGGCTGATCTCCACGCTGGCCCCTTCCTCGGCGGCGATGGCGGCGAAGCTGGCCTGGAAGGAGGCGATGACCTGGTCCAGTTCGATGCCGGGCAGCACCCGGCAATCCACGTAGAAGACCGCCTGGCCGGGTATGGTGTTGACGTTGGCCACTCCGGCGTCCTGGCGGGTGGGCTCCATGGTGGAGGCGGGCGGCGAGAACAGCCCGTCGCGCTGGGGGTAGCCGGCCGCCACCTGGCGCACGGCCACCATCATGCGCGCGGCGGCCATCAGGGCGTTCACCCCCTTGGCCGGATTGCTGGCATGCACCTGGCGGCCCCGCACCTCCACCTTGAGCCACAGGATGGACTTCTCCGCCACCTCGATGAGCGAGGCGTCCGGCTCGCCCGAATCAGGCACCACTATGAGATCGCTTGCGCTCATGAGCCCCGGCTGGGCGCCCAGCACATAGTCCAGACCGTGGGCGGAGCCGGTCTCCTCGTCGGCCACCAGGGCCAGGCCCACCCGCCCCGGCGGGTCGATGCCGCTCTCCACCAGGGCCTTGACCGCGAAGAAGGAGGCCAAGAGGCCGTGGTGGTTGTCCGACACCCCCCGGCCGTAGAGCCGGTCGCCTTCCACGCGCAGACTCCAGGGGTCGCCCCCCCACAACTCCAGGGAGCCGGCCGGCACCACGTCCAAGTGGGATAGCACCCACACCGCCGGACCAGAGCCGCCCGGCAGGGTGGCCAGCAGGTTGGGGCGGATGCCGCTCTCCACCCGGGGGTCGGGGCTGTCCACCCGCCTGACCTCCATGCCCAGGCCCTCCAGCCATCCGCGCACCAGCTCGGCCTTGGCCAGCTCGCCCTGGCCGCCGTTGTCCGGTCCCAAGGCTGGAACCGCCACCAACTGACGCGCCGCCTCGATGATCTGCTCCCGGTACCCCTCAAGCCGCCGCAACAAGGCCTGGGCCATGACTACCTCCAGGTAGGTTCAGGTGAGAAGTATAACAAATTCTGGGGGAGAACCTTTTTTGCAGCGCAAAAAAGGTTCTCCCCCAGACCC
>CAZLSD010000107.1:0-10088 GCA_964561775.1 uncultured Desulfarculus sp.
GGCCTGGGCCAGGAACTCCCCCAGCCGGGCATGAAACCCGGCGGGATCGCCGTCGAAGTCGCTGGCGCTCACCAGCCACAGGTGGTTCTCCTCGCCGCTCACCTGGCCGCTCTGCCAGGTCAGGCGGTCCAGTTCGGCCAGGTCCTGGCGCAAGGGAAATAGCCCCCGCCAAACTTCATGCGCGGCATCAATATCCGTGTCTAAGGCCTTGCATAGTAAATCTATTTCCCGCTCTATCCCTGCTGGTTTCCGCTGGCAGGGATAATCAAAGGCCAGCACCCGGCGGCCAGCCAGGGCAAGCAGCTCCATCAGGGCGTGGGTGTTGGAGCAGTCGCCCCGGGTAACGGCCAGGATGGCCTGGACCTCGGGATGCTCCAGGGCCCAGGCATAGATGCCCTTGATCCAGGCGCAGAGGGTCCGCGGCAGGCCCAGGCCCTCGGCGCGCTCCACCAGGCCGGCCGGGTCGGGGTGGGTTATGAAGCGGTTGTTGAGATCAACCGGACAATAGCCCGCGGCCAGGACCACCTCCACCGGCACGGTGGAGGTGAGCCCCAGCAGGGGGGAGGTCCGGCCATTCATGACGCTTGGCATGTCGCACCCGGTTGGTATATAAAACTAGGTGATAGCGCCCGCTCCGCCATGATCCGGCAGCGGGGCCTTTTACTGTGGAGAATTATAATGCCAGCCCGGCGACTCGCCTCTCTTCTTGCGGTGCTGGGGTTGTGGCTGGCCTTGCTTTTGGCCACCCAAGCCCAGGCCGCCGACCCCTTGCAGGGCAAGTGGAAATATCCCGACAACACCGTGCTGGAATTCGCCAGCGGCGGGGTGCTCAACCTGCCGCCCAACGCCGCGGGCGAGGCCGAGCGCTGGCTCTACTGGGTGGAGGACGACTCCACCCTGGTCTTGGTGCGCGAGGAGGAAACCATGACCATGAGTTTCAGCGTCTCCAAGGACGGCAAGCGCCTGACCCTATATAGCGAGGATCGTCCCGGCCCGGCCCCCCAGGTGCTGGAGCGCGTGCGCTAGCCTCATCATTTCCCCAACCCCGGGCAGCCGCCCAGGCCCGCGCGGGGAAACTCCCCGGCGCGGGCCTGGTTTTTGCCAGGTATCAGTTTCCCTGGGGGGCGCTGGGGCGCACCCGCACCCGGGCGTCCACGGCCATCGCCCCGCCCGGCCCCACCATGACCGGGTTAAGGTCCAGTTCCAATATCTGGGGCACGCGGGCGGCCAGGGTGGCCACGCGCAGGATGGCGTTGAGCAAGGCGGGCCGGCTGACCGCGGGCCGTCCGCGATAGCCCTTGAGCAGGACCGCAGCGCGCAGGCCGTCCGCCATCCTGCCGGCCTGTCCGGCCTCGAAGGGGGCCAGGGCCAGGCTCACGTCCTTGAGCGCCTCGGCCTCCACGCCTCCCAGGCCGAAGAGAACCACCGGGCCGAAGGCCGGGTCCTGCTTGGCCCCGATGATGACCTCCTGCCCGCCCTTGATCATGCTCATCACCACCAGGCGGGTAATGTTGAGCATCTTGAACATGCGGGCCGCGGCCTTTTCCACCTCGGCCTCGTTGGCCAGGTCAATGACCACCCCGCCCTGCTCGGTCTTGTGGGAGAGATGACCGCCCACCGCCTTCAAGGCCACGGGGAAGCCCAGGGACTTGGCCAGGTAGGCCGCCTCGCCGGCGTCGCCCGCCACCGCGAAGGGGGCCACGGCCACCCCGGCGGCCTCCACCAGGCGCAGGGCCTCGGGCAGCTCCAGGCCGCCGTCGGGATTGGCCGCCTGGAGGATGCGCGCCACCCGCTCGGCCCGCTGGTGGGTCCAGTCATCGGCGCAGCCCAGGGTGTCGGCCTGGGGCGCGGGGCGCAGGCCGAGCTCCGCCGACTGGCACAGGGCGTAGATGGCGTCCTCGGCGGTGGTGAAGACGGGCATGCCGGCCAACTGCTGGGCCATGGCGATCTCCGCGGGTTCGGCCAGGATGACCAGGCCCACGGGCTTGCCGTATTTGCGGCTCAACTCGCCGGCCTGGGCCGCGAACTGGCGGCTGGTGGCGATCTCCGGCCCCCGGTAGCCGTGCACCATGATTACCGCGTCCACCGTCTCCATCTCCAAGGCCCCGCGCAGGATCTCCACGTAGAGCTTGAACTCGAACAAGTCGCCCAGGTCCAGGGGGTTTTGCAGGCGGATCACCGAGGCCCGGGTGTGGGCCTGGATGGATTCCAGATAGGAGGCCGGGAAGACGGCCAGGCTGGCTCCCTGGCGATAGGCCTCGTCGGCGGCCACCACGGCGTGCCCGCCCGAGCGGGAGATGATGGCCAGGCGCTTGCCCTTGGGCCGGGGCAGGGCCATGCTTTTGAGCAGGCACATGGCCTGTCCCACGGTGTGGGCGCGTAAGGCGCCCGCCTGCTTCAAGGCCTCCTCCACCACCAGGTCGTCGTTGGCCAGGGCCGCGGTGTGGCTCTGGGCGATGCCGTGGCTCAGTTCGGCTATGTTGGACTTGTGCACCACCACCGGCTTTTTGCTGGAGCGGATGAGCTCGAAGAGCCGGCGGCCGTCCACGATGGACTCCAGATAGAGCATGATGGCCTTGGTCTGCTCGTCTTGAAGCAGATAGGCCAGCAGATCCTCCTCGTTGACGTTGAGCTTGTTGCCCACGCTGGCGAACTTGGCCACCCCGATGCCGGCCTGGGCCGCCCAGGCCAGGTAGGTCAGGCCGATGCCCCCGCTCTGGGCGATGATGGAGACCCCGCCCTGGGGCGCGGCCGCCTCCAGCAGGGGAAAGGGCGTGCAGACCCCGCTGTGGGTGCTGATCACCCCGATGCAGTTGGGGCCGATGAAACGCATGCCGTACTGGCTGGCGATGTCCTTGAGCCGTTGCTCGGCCTGGGATTGGGAGGCGTCCAACTCGCTGAAACCGCCCGACTCCACCACCACCCGCTTGATGCCCTTTTGGCCGCAGGCCTCCAGCATCTCGGGCACGGCCTTGGCCGGGGTCAGGATCACCGCCATCTCCGGGGTCTCGGGCAGGTCGCGCACGTCGGTGTAGATGGGCTGCCCCTTGTACTCGCCTCCGCGCGGCGAGACGCCATAGACCGGGCCTTTGAAACCAAATAGCTTGAAGTTGTTGACTATGTTGCGTCCCAGGTTGCCGGGGCGGGGCGAGACTCCGATTATGGCCACGGAGGCGGGATTGAAGAAACCGTGCATGGGGCACCTCGTTAAAGTGTCAGCTTAGGGAGAATACTCGCTTCTCGGGCAGTTTCAAGCAAGTGAGCATGTTGCCGTAAACCGCCCCGGTGTCGATGCCCATGATGTTGCGGGTGATCAAGGGCCTGGGCAGGGGGGTGTGGCCAAAGACCACGGGCCTGCCAAAATCCGGACGGGCGTCTATGAACTCATGGCGTATCCAGAGCAGGTCGCGCTCCACCTGGCTTGCCAGGGGCACTCCCGGGCGCAGGCCGGCGTGCACGAAAATGTAGTCCTGGCTCTGGTGCAGCAGGGGCAGGCCGCCCAGGAAATCCAGGTGAGCCTGGGGCAGGCGGCGCAAGCCGTCCCGGTCAAGGCCATAGGAGCGCAGGGTCTGTTCACCGCCATTGTCCAGGAACATCTCCACCTGAATCCCGGCCAAGGCGTTGAGCAGCATGCGCTCGTGGTTGCCCATGAGCAGCACCGTATCGGGCCGGGCCGCCTTGAGCGCCATGAGCTGGTCCACCACCCCGGCGGAGTCGGGGCCGCGATCCACATAATCGCCCAGGAAAACCATCTGGGTGGAGGAGGGCGTCTGGGGCAGCGCCTCGTTAATGACGCGCTTGAGCAGACCCAGGCAGCCGTGCAAATCGCCCACGGCCAGGATGTGCTCCCTGGTGGCTTTCATGCAGCTACTATTTCACCCCGCCAGGCCCGCTGTCAAGGTGAAGAATGATTCATGATTCATCAGCGAGCCTGGCCGCGCCTTTGCCGCCCAGGGCGCCAGGCGCGCGCGTTCAGTCAGACTGGGAGGCCGGCTTGTCCCCCTTGGCGTAGAAGGCGTAGTAGGTGACGGGAATCACCACCAGGGTGAAGGCGGTGGAGGCGAAGAGCCCGAAGATGAGCGCCCAGGCCAGGCCGGAGAAAATGGGGTCCAGGGTGATGGGCCAGGCCCCCACCGCGGCGGCCAGGGCGGTCAGCACGATGGGGCGAAACCGCACCGCGCCGCTTTGCAACAGGGCCTGGCGCAGGGAAAGGCCCTGGGCCTCGGACTCGTGCACGAAGTCTATGAGCACCACCGAGTTGCGGATGACGATGCCGCCCAGGGCGATCATGCCGATCATGCTGGTGGCGGTGAAGAAGACCGGGTTGGGATAGCCCCCCACCGGGGTGGCGCTGACCAGGCCCAGCAGCCAGAAACCCGGGGCGATGCCCAGGATGGTCAGCGGTATGGCCAGCATGAGCAAAAGCGGCATCAAAAAGGAGTTGGTCTGCACCACCAGCAGGATGTAGATGCCCACCAGGGCCGCGCCGAAGGCGATGCCCAGATCGCGGAAGACCGTCACGGTGATTTGCCACTCGCCTTCCCCCACCCAATCGACCCGGCTGCCGGCGGGCAAGGGCTTTTTCTCCAGCTCGTCCTGCAAGTCCAGCACCGCCTCGGCCGGGGCGCGCCCGGCCAGCTCGGCATAGACGAAGACCACCCGTTCCAGGTCCTTGTGGTAGATGGGCTGATCCAGGGGGCGGGAGACGAAGCCGCCCAGCTCGGCCAGGGGCACGGCGCCGCCGGTGGCGGTCTGCACCGGCAATTGGCCCAGCTCGGCCGGGCTGGAGCGCAGGGCGCGCGGCAGGATCAGGCGGATGGGCAGGGCCTGGCGCTCGCCCGGGGCGTGCAGGCTGGCCGGCGTGTCGCCGGACAGGGCCAGGCGCAGGGTGGCCAGCACGGCCTGGGCCGAGACCCCGTGCAGGGCCGCCTTTTCCTTGTCCAGGGCGAAGTCCAGGCGCTCTTGGGGGGCCTCGCCGCTGTAGTCCAGGTCCACCAGCAGGGGCTGGGCGGCCATGACCCCCTTGAGCTGGTCCGCCGCCCCCAGGATCTGGCCATAGGCCAGGTCGGGCGGGCCATAGACCTCGGCCACCAGGGTGGAGAGCACCGGCGGCCCCGGAGCCACCTCCACGATCTTCAGGTTGGCCCCGTGGCGCTGGGCGATGGCGGTCAGATCGTCGCGCAGGCGCAGGGCGATCTGGTGGCTCTGCTGCTGGCGGCGGTCCTTGGGGACCAGGTTGACGCGGATGTCCGCCACCTGGCCGCCTTGGCGCAGGTAGTAGTGGCGCACCAGGCCGTTGAAGTCCATGGGCGAGGCCAGGCCGGCGTAGGAGATGATCTCCGTGACCTCGGGAACCTGGGCCAGATAGGCCTCGAAGTCGCGCACCGCCCGGTCGGTGGCCTCCAGGGTGCTGCCCATGGGCAGGTCGATGACCAGTTGCAGCTCGCTCTTGTTGTCGAAGGGCAGCATCTTGACCGGCACCTGACGCAGGGCCACCAGGGCCACGCAACCGGCCATGGCCAGCACAATGCCCCCGGTCAGCAGCCAGCGCCGGGGACGCGAATCCAGGAACGGCTCCACCACCCGCCGGTAATTGCGCGTGATCCAGGGGGGCGTGGGGTCGTGCTGGGCCAGGCCGCCCGCCGCGCCCTCGGGGGGGGCCAGGTTCTTGAGCAGCAGGTAGCAGAGCCAGGGCACCACGGTGAGGGAGGCCACCAGGGAGAAGCCCACGGTCAAGGGCACGTTGGCGGCCATGGGGGCCATGTAGGGGCCCATCATGCCGCTAATGAAGAACAGGGGCAAAAAGGCCACCATGATGGCCAGGGTGGACATGATGACCGGGGGCAGCACCTCGGCCACGGCATCCAAGGTGGCCTGGGCGGGCTTGCGCTTACCCATTAGGATGTGGCGCTGGATGTTGTCCACGTTGATGATGGGGTCGTCCACCACCAGGCCCAGGGAGAGGATCAGGGCGAACATGGTCACCCGGTTGATGGTGAAGCCCAGCAGGTGGTTGACGAAAAGCGCCAGGGCGAAGGAGAGCGGCACGGACAGGGCCACGATGATGGCCTCGCGCCAGCCCAGGCTAAGGGCCATCAGCACCACCACGGTGAGCACGGCGAAGACCAGCTCGTGGATCAGCTCGTCGGACTTGTCCTGGGCGGTGCGGCCGTTGTCGCGCGTCACCGCCACTTGCACCCCGTCGGGCAGGATGTCGCGCTTGACCTGCTCCAGGCGCTCCAGAACCTGGCGGGAGACGCTGACGGCGTTGGTTCCCTTTTTCTTGGCCAGGGCCAGGGTCACGGCGGGGAAGCCCTCCGGGGGCTCGCTCAGGCCCTGGTCCTCTTGATAGCGCCGCGAATGGCTCAAGCGGGTGTAGCTGGCCGCCTCCTGGGGGCCGTCGCGGACCTGGGCCACGTCGCGCAGATACACCGGACGCCCCTGGTGCGCCCCCACCACCAGGCGCTCCACCTCCTGGGCCGAGGCCAGGAAGCCGTCGCTGGTCACGCTGACGCTGCGGTCGGCCTGGCTGAACTGGCCGGCCTGCACGGACTGGTCCGCGGCCATGAGGGACTGGCGCACGGCCAGGGGGCTCAAGCCCACCCCGGCCAGAAGCCCCGGGTCCAGCTCCACCCGCACCTCGCGCGCACGCCCGCCCACCACCGAGGTGCGCGAGATGTCCGGCGTCTCGGCCAAGCGGGCCAGCACCTCCTCGCCCAGGCGGCGCAGCTGGTGGTCGTCGTGGCCGCCCGAGTAGAGGGTCAGGTTCAGGATGGGCACGTCGTCGATCTCCACCGGCCTGACCACCCAGCCCCGCACCAGGGCCGGGGCCTGGTCGATGTTCATGGAAATCTTGTTGTGCAGCTTTACCAGGGAGCGCTCGCGGTCTTGGCCCACGAAAAAGCGCACCGTGACCATGGCCAGGCCGGGCCGGCTCATGGAATAGACGTGCTCCACCCCGTCGATCTGCCAGAGCAGGCGCTCCAGGGGGGTGGCCACCAGCTTCTCCACCTCCTCGGCGCTGGCTCCCGGGGCCTGCACCAGCACGTCGGCCATGGGCACCACGATCTGGGGCTCTTCCTCGCGGGGGGTGGACTGCACGGCCCAGAACCCCAGCAGGGCGGCCAGCAGCATGAAGAGGATGGAATAGCGGGCCGAAAGGAAGGTCTTGACCACCCCGGCCACCCAGCCTTGGGGCTCGCCCAGGGGCGCGGGGCTAGGATTCATCGCCCACGCCCTTGGCCAGTATCTCGCCGCCCTTGAGGCCGGAGAGCACCTCCACCTGGCCGTCCAGCTGGCGTCCCGTGGTGACATAGACGCTCTGCCAGCCGCCCGGGGTCCGCACCCGCACCATCTCCAGTTGCCCCACCCGGCGCAGGGCCGCGCGGGGTATCAGCACCGCGGCCCGCGTCTCCAGGGGCAGCAGCAGGCGTCCGAACATGCCCGGATACATCCCCGGCGCCGGCTCCAGCCCCACCTTGACCAGGAAGCTGCGGGTCTGGGGGTCGGCGGCGGGAATGACCTCCTCCACCTTGCCGTCCACCCCGCGCCCCAGGGAAGGTATCTCCACCCGCACCTGGCCGCCCACCTGGACCTTGGCGATGAGCCCTTCGCGCACCAGGGCCTCCAGGCGAAGGCCGCCGGAGGTTTGCAGGGTCAGCAGGGGCTTGCCCGGCAGGGCCAGGTCGCCGGGTTCGACCGTGCGCCGCACCACCTGGCCGCTGGCCGTGGCCGTAAGCCGGGTGTAGCCCAGGGCCACCTCGGCCTCCTGCACCTGCTGCTGGGCCTGGCGCAGACCAGCCTCCGCCCCCAGGAAGGCGGCCTTGGCCTGCTCCAGGTTCTGCGCGGTGGCGGCCTCCACCTGGGCGAACTTCTTGACCCGCTCATACTCCGAGTTGGCCCGGTCAAAGCCGGCCTTGGCCGCCGCCAGGCCCTGGCGGGCCTGGGAGAGGCGGGCCTGGAACTGCTGGTCATCCAGTTGGGCCAGGAGCTGCCCCTTCTCCACCGCCTGGCCGGCCCGCACCAGGACCTTGACCACCCGCCCCGGCGCCTGGGCCTCCACCGTGGCCTCGCTCACCGGGCGCAGGGTGCCCACGGCCTGGTAATACTCCGGCGCCTGGGCCAGCTCGGCCCTCAGCGTCCCCTCCGGCGCGGCCGGGGGCGCGGCGTCCCGGGGGACGGCCTGGGGCTTGATCTTGCCGCTGGTGAAGGCACCGGCGCTGTAGAGCACGATGAGGATCAGCGCCAGCACGCCGCCGGCCAGATAGGCCAGGCGCAGGGTTTTGTTGGCAGAAGCTTGGCTATTCACGGCTTCCCGGCTCCTTGGCGGCCACTTCCGCCCACTGTCCCAGGGCGCGGGCCAAATCCGCCCGCGACTTCAACATGTCATAATCGGCGGCCGAGGCCCGCGCCCGGGCGGCGTTCATGTTCAACTGGGCGTCCAGATAGCGGGTCACGTCGGCGGCCCCGCCCTGGTATTGGCGGCTCACCAGGTGGTGGGCCTCCTCGGCCTGAGTCACCGAGGCCCGGCTGACCTCCTGGCGGGCCAGGGACTCGGCCAGGGTCAGGTAGGCGGCCTTGACATCCATCTGGATGTTCTGGGTGGCCTTGCGGTCGGCGGCCAGCATCTCGCGCAAGGCGGCGCGGGCCTTCTCGCCCTCCTTGACCGTGGAGAGCCCGGTGAACACATCCCAGTTGAGCAGCAGGCCATAGGTGTAGTTGGTGCGCGATCCCTCGTACTGGGCTTGGGGGTCGTCCCAGAAATAGGTGGCCTGGGCGTCCAGGCGGGGCAGGTATTCGGCGCGGGCGGCATCCAGGGCCAGGCGGGCGCTCACCACCTGGTGGCGCACCTTTTTCAGTTCGGGCCGGCGCTCCAGGGCCAACACCACCCCCTGGGCATAGGCCGGCGGGGTCTGGGCTTGCAGGTCCTCGCCCCGGATCAGGGTCAAGGGGGTGTCGGGGTCGGCCCCCAGCAGGTTGGCCAGGGCGGCGATGGCCAGCAGGCGGTTGTTGCGGGCGCGCACCAGGTCTTCCTGGGTCTGGGCCAGGCGCACCTTGAGGCTGAGCAGATCGGACTTGAGCGCGCTGCCGCCCTGATGGCGGGCCTCGGCCAGGCGCACCTGGGCCTGGGCGCTCTCCACCGCCTTGCTAGCTATCTCCTCGAACTCGGCCGCGGCCAGGCAGTTGTAGAAGCCCTTGATGACCGAGGCCACCAGGGTGTTTTCCAGGGCCTGGCGGTCCAGGCGGCTGATCTCCAAACCCAGGCCGGCCATCTGGCGGCGCAGATAGTCCTGTCCGCCCCGGAACAGGTTCCAGCGCGCGCGCACCCCGCTCTCCCAGTTTTGGAAGGTACCGGGATCGTTGAAATTGGTGTTGGTAGGCAGCAGGCGCTGGTCGATGGTTTTAAACAGATAGCCCGAGGGCACGTCGCCCCGGGCGAACTCGGTGTAAAGCGAGAGCATGGGCAGGAAGGCGGCCAGGGACTGGTCCAGCATGGCCTCGGACTGGCGGATGCGGGCCAGGGCCATTTCCTGGTCAGGGTTCTGGGCCAGGGCGATGGCGATGGCCGCGCGCAAGTCCAGGGGCTGACCAAGCTGGACAGAGGGCTGGTTTTGCTCCTGGCCAGGCCCAGGCGCGGGGGCTGCCGCCCAACTGGCGGCGCTGAACTCCTGCCGCACGCTTTGATAACTGTGGCGCTCGGCGGGCAGGCAGCCCGCCGCCCCCAGGCTGAAACACAGGCAGGCCAGGACCAGGATCGACCTTGCAGGCACTAGCTTCTCCGCTTGTTGATGGGTGGCCGCGCCTTGACCGGAGAAGGGCTGGCGGCGATGCTGGCGGAGCTGGCCCCGCCCCTTGCCCCGCCATTCTTGGTCAACGCGCCTTAAGATGTATTATCACTAGGGCATTGGCGTATTTCAATGCATAAGCGCAGGGAGGCGGCGCGAGCCCCCAAGGCTGGCGCGAGGCGCGCGCGCCAGAGCGGACGATCGGCAGGGTTTTTAAGGAATTGGCCCGGAGAAAAAAAAGACTTAGGCTGGGTGGCCTAAGTCAGTGTTGAAGCTGGTCGGGACGACTGGATTTGAACCAGC
>CAZLSD010000108.1:0-10071 GCA_964561775.1 uncultured Desulfarculus sp.
GGGTTGGCTGGTCTGGTGGGCGGCCAAGAACTCGCTCAGCTCGGCCCGCCAGTCGCCCGGCCACAGCCACTCGCCCCGGCGCAGCAGGGCATAGAACTGGGCGGCGGTGGCCGCCAGGCGGCCGGCGGCGCGCAGGTCATAGAACTGGCCCACCAGGCGGGCGATCTCCTGGCCCAAGGCCACGGCCTGGACCAGCCTTTCCGGGTCCAGAGGCCCGGCGATGCCCTCCAGGGCCTGGGCCAGGGCCTTTAGCTGGCTCTGGTAATAGGCCCTGGCCGGGGCGCCGCAGGGTTCCTTGGGGTGATAGAAGAAGTAGCAGGGCTTGTCCTGGCCTATGTAGTCGTGCACCACCGAGGCCAGGTTCTGGATGGAGTCGCAGGTGTGGGGAAACAGGTAGCCTTTGGTCAGGTCGGCCCCGCCGGAGAGGATCAGCTCCAGGCCCTGGCGCACCACCGAGCAGATGTAGGGCTGCAAGTGGGCGTGGGCCTGGGCCAGGGGCAGGGGCGGGTCCCATATCTCGGCCGGGTCGATATCGAGCGCCCAGAGCAGCTCGCGGGGATAAAGGGCTGGAAACACGCCCAGCACGTGGCGGCCTTGGGCCGCCTGGGCGCGCAGATATTCCTTGCGCAGAAGGTGGGTGGGCATAACCTGACCTGTTAGGTTGGTTTTGGTCGTGCGGGTGATGCAGTATAGGTAGGCTGGGCCAGGGATGTCAAGGCGGGGAGCTGGGGAATTGACGCCATGGGCCGTGACGGCATGACCTGGCCGCGCCAGGCCTAACCCAGGGGATGCCCGGCGGAGGCGAAGCGCTTCTTGAAACGCAGGATGGGCTTTTCGAAGAAGCGCCAGCTAAGGGCGGCGGCGGCGATGGCCACGCCCCATTTGGCCAGCATGAGGGGCATGCCTTGGGGGTCCAGGGCAATCCCCAGCACGGGCAGGGCCTTGAGCAGGATGACCTCCATCGGACGCTGCAACACGTACAGTCCGTAGGAAATGCGTCCCAATCCCGTCAGGGGCGGAGAGCGCAGCCAGGCGGTGGAGCTTTGCCCGCGCCCCCGCAGGACCGCCATGGTCAGCAGGGCGAAGGTGAGCGCCAGCTGGGAATAGCCCGCCACCCGGCAATAGGCCCCGAAGCGGTTGAAGCCGCCCAGGGCGAAGGTCGCGGCCAGGCCCGCCAGCATGGCAAAAGCCAGGTACGGAATCCAGCGCGGCCAGGCCAGGGGAGGCGAGGAGCGGAAATAGACCGCGATGAGCGCGCCCATGGCCAGCACGTCCACCCGCGAGAGGGTGAAGAGGTACTGGATGCGCTCGTTCTCCGGCCAGAGCAAGAGGGCGCACAGGCGCACCGCCGGGGCCAGGACGACCAAGCCCCACAGGAGGCGCAGCAGCCCCCTGCGGCTAAGCAGCCATACCGCCAGGGGAAAGAAAATGTAGAACTGCTCCTCGATGGAGAGCGACCAGAAGGGGGCCAGCACATAGGAGGGCTCCACCCCCACGATGGATTCGCGGATATTGCCCAGATAGAGGAAGTACCACCAGGGGGAGCCGGACTCGCGGAGGAACTGGGTCTGGAAATAGGCTCCGGGCTGGGCCAGGGGTATGAGGAGGAAGAACAGGCCGATGCACAAGTAATAGATGGGGAAGATGCGCAGCACCCGGCGGGCGTAGAAATTGCGGAAGTAACCGGGGGCCTGCTTGGTGTCCAGCAGGATGCCGCCGATGAGGAAGCCGCTGATGACGAAGAACAGGTCCACCCCGATCCAGCCCAGGTGGACCAGTTCGTGGTAGCGGAACCAGGGGCCTTCGCGGGGCCAGAAATGGTGGAGAGTCACCAGGAAGATGGCAAAAGCGCGCAGGCCGTCCAGCTCGGGGATGTAGCCGCCCGGCTTGAGCGGGGGCGGGGCGGGGCTGGCTGATCCGGCCTGGGTGGCGCTGGGCGAGGTCATGGGCCATGTCCGGCCCGGGAGGGCCACGCAGAGGGGGAGCGGTTGCTGGGCCGGGGGCCATGGCCGGCCGGCGGCCTGGCGCGGATGGGGCACAGCATAGAACGCCGGGCCGGGGGTGTCAACCAGCGGCGCGCCTACAGGGCCAGCAGCTGCTCGAAGTGCACGTCCGCGCCCAGCACGCCCAGCACCTGGCCATCCTGGCCGCGCAGCTTGGCGCTGATGGTGAAGCAGAAGCTGCCCGAGGCCAGGGAGCGGTAGATGTCGGAGATGTAGACGCCGCTGTCGCCCATGGCCCCCTTGAACCAGGGGCGGGCGGACCAGTCGCGCCCCAGGGCGTTTTCCTGGGCCGCGCCCTTGAAGCTGGGCGAGGCGATGTTGCCGGTGATCTGGCGGCCGCGGGCATCGGTGACGTAGAGCAGCTCCAGAAAGGGATGGCGCTGGACCTCCCGGCGCAGGAACCCCTCCATGCGCTCGCGGCGCAGGCTCAAGAGGTCGGGATCGGCCAGGGCGGCCTCCACCACCTGGCGGGCCTTGTGGTGGGCGGGCAGGCGGAAGGCCCCCAGGGCCAGCAGCAACTGGTCGCTGGCCTGGGCCACGTCCTGGCCCAGGCGGCCCAGGCTCTGGGCGTCGCTCAGGTGGGCCGCCGCGATCTGGGCCACGGACTGGATCTCCCGGCTTACCTGGCGCACGGCGGCCTGCTGGGCCTGGCCGGCCTGGGCGATTTGCTCCACCAGCCCGCTCAGGTTGGCCTGGCCCTGGCCAACTCCGCCGCCTTGGCCAGCCCCCACGGCCTTGACCAGCAGGTCCACCTGCCCTTGGATGGAGCCCAGTATCCCGGCCACCCGGCTGGTGGCGGTCATGGTCTGGCCGGCCAGGCGCTGGATTTCCTCGGCCACCACGGCGAATCCCAGGCCGTGCTGCCCGGCGCGGGCGGCCTCCACGGCGGCGTTGATGGCCAGCAGCTTGGTCTGCTTGGCCACCCGCTCGATGAGGGACATGATCTCGCCGATGTCGCGGGAGCCCTCGTGCAGGTCGCGGGTGGTGCGGGCCACGCTCGCGCTGAAGTTGGCGGCCTCCTGGGTGGCGGCGCAGACGCTCTCCACCATGCCCTCCAGGTGCACTCCGGCCTGGGCTATCTCGTGGGCGCGCTGGGCTTGCTCCTGGGCGCCGGTTTGCAGCTCCTGGGAGAGCAGGCCCAGTTGGGGGGCCACCCGGCCCAGCCCCACGCTGGCCTGGGCCATCCTGGTCACGATGCCAAGCAGCCTGCCCAGCAGGTGGTTGAAGGCCAGGGCCAGGGGACGCAACGGCCCCAGGCGCGGCTGGGGCAGGTTGACGGTCAGGTCCCAGCGGCCCTGGGCCATGCGCGCCAAGGGACGGGCCAGGGCGCTGGGAGCGAAGAGTTTGCCAAACATGGCTGGCCTCCTTGAACCGCCCGGGGCAGGCGAAAAGGGCGCGCAAGGCGCGGCAACACCAATTGTTAACAAAGCAAAGCCGGTGCCAGCCTGGGCGTCTAGGCGATTATGTTGATTTTACATTATTTATTGTTGCTGGTTCGTGGGCGGCCGCGGACTTGCTACCTGGGAGTAGCCCAGCATCGTACTTTTGCGTAGGAAGGCGTTCAGCGGGGCAGGGCGCGGCGCAGCCAGCCGAAAAGGGCCACGGCCAGGTAGGCCGCCCCGGCCAGCAGGATGATGCAGGCCCCGGCGGGCAGGTCGGGTCCATAGGAGAGGCCCAGGCCCAGGCTGGTGAAGAGCGCGCTCAAGACCACCGCCCCGGCCATGATGCCCCCCAGGCGGGAGGCGAAATGCCCGGCCACCGCCGCGGGCAGGGTCAAAAGCGCTATGACCATGACCAGCCCCACCACGGTGGAGAGGATGACCACGGTCAGCGCGGTGAGCCCCAAGAGCACCAGAAAGTAGAGGTCGGCGTTTAGCCCGCGCAGGCGGGCGAACTCCTCGTCGAAGCAGACCGCCAAGAGCGGCCGGTAGAGCCCCAACCCCAACAGCAGCACCAGGAGGTCCAGGCCGGCCATGAGCCACAGGTCCTCCGGCCCCACCATGAGGATGCTGCCGAAGAGATAGGCCATCAGGTCCACGTCATAGCCCGGGGTGGCGGCGATGAAGAGGATGCCCAGGGCCATGCCCAAGGCCCAGATGGCCCCGATGATGGTGTCCTCGCGCTGGCGGGCTTTGAGGCTGACCAGACCGATGATGAGCGCGGCCAAAAGCGCCGAGACCACGGCCCCCATGAGCGGGTTGCACCACTGCCAGTCCTGGGTCACTTGCAGCCAGCGCGCCGCGCCCATGCCGCCCAGCACGCTGTGGGCGATGGCCCCGGCCAGATAGGTCAGGCGGCGGACCACCACATAGGCCCCCACCACCCCACAGGCCAGGCTGGCCAGAAGCCCCGCCCACAGGGCGGAGCGCAGGAATTCGTGCTGGGCCAGGGCGGCGAGAAATTCGTTCATAGCTGGCAGACGTGGTCGTGCTGGTGGTCGTGGCGCACCATGCGCACGGGCTGGCCGTAGATGTCGGCGATGACCTGGCCCGTGACCTCGCTGGTGGGGTGCATGACCACCTTGCGGTTGACGCAGATGACGCTCTTGACATAGGGGCTGACAAAACCCAGGTCGTGGGAGACCACCAGCACCGGGATGCGGCAGTTGAGCTCGGAGAGCAGGTCGAAGAGCCCGCGCTCCACCACCTGGTCCACGTTGGCCGTGGGCTCGTCCAAGAGCAGCAAATCGGGCTGGCCGGCCAGGGCGCGGGCGATGAGCACCCTCTGCCGCTGGCCGCCGGAGAGCGCGGCGAAGGGCCGCCCGGCCAGGGGCAGCATCTCCACCTGGTCCAAGGCCCGCCGCACCGCCTGCCGGTGGCCGCCGCCTTTTAGGCCCAGCCGCCCCATGAGCACCACGTCGTAGACGTTGACCGGAAAGCTCAAGTCCATCTGGGCGTGCTGGGGCATGTAGCCTATGCGCACCCGGGCCTGGCGCGGGGGCAGGCCAAAGACCCGCACCTGGCCGGAGCTGGGGTTGAGCAGGCCCAGCATCAGTTTGAGCAGGGTGGTCTTGCCTCCCCCGTTGGGCCCCACCACGGCGGCGAAATCCGTGGGGTCCACCTTAAGGTCCACCCCCTCCAGCACCGTCACTCCGTCATAACGGAAGGACAGGCCGCTCATCTCGATGACGTGCTGGTCCATGGCGCTCTAGTCCCGCTCCTCTTTACGGCCCTCGGTCTCCTCGCAGACCAGGTGCAGGGCCTGGCATTCATGGCACTGGCGCACCGCGTGGTGGCGGGCGAACTCGCGCCAATGCTCCTGCTGGGCCGGGGTCAGGATGCCGGTTCCCCGGCACAGGGGGCAGACCCCCTCCAGGGCGGAGAGGATGGCCGCGCGGATGAATTCCGAGCGGTTGGGTATGCCGGCCATGGCCTGGAGCAGCGCCTGGTCGGCCTTGAAGCTGATGACTTCCGGTTTGTTCACGTCCCGCCTCGCTTTGACCCAATGGCCTTAGTATTACACGGTAATACAAATGAAGCAAGGGACGGGCCGGCGCCAACCAGGGCCGGCGGGAGGAAAAAAGGAACCCGCCTCCTCTAGGGGAGAGGGAGGCGGGTGGTCAGGGGAGATGGGAGAGAGAGGTCACGCGGCGCCGGCCCTGGGCGGAGGGAATCGCCGGCCGGCGCGGCCGGGGCCTAGCCGGAGACCAGGCGGCTGGCCACCAGCCAGATTATGGCGCACTCCACCATCCAGATCAGGAAGTCCACGGCCTGTCTGCTTCCCGGGCGCTCGTTGGGCTCATAGATGGTGTTAACCTTGGCCATTTCATCCAGGGCCCACTGCTTGCTGTCGCTCATGGAGGCGTCCTCCCGTAAACCGCCCGTCCCTATCCGGAGCGGGGCGCGTTGTTTCTTTTGTCGCGCGAAGCCTATCGTCAGGCTAGCCGCGCAGGAACATGCCCTTCACCGCCGCCCCGGCCAGGTCCAGGAGCTGGCTGGGCGCCACGCCCAGATAGACCATGCCGCCGATGAGCGCGTAGTTGAGCAAGCGGTCGGGCAGGGTGACGGCGATGGCGTTCTGCCCCTCGACCGGCTCCTGCAGGTAGGCCGCCTTGATGACCATCAGATAGTAGTAGAGGCTTATGGTGGCGTTGACCATGCCGATGAAGACCAGCCAGAAGTCGCCCTTTTCCATGGCCGCCGCGAAGACCAGGAACTTGCCGGTGAAGCCCGCCGTGGGGGGGATGCCGGCCATGGAGAACAGGCCCATCATCATGGTGAGCGCCAGGAGCGGGGCGCGCTTGTGCAGCCCGGCCAGGTCGTCGATCTTGAGGTCCTGGCCGTCGGAGGCCACCTTGACCACCACCAGGAAGACGGCGAAGCTCATCAGCACGTAGGCCGCCGTGTAGAAGACCGCCGAGGAGTAGCCGCTGGGGCTCATGGAGAGCACGCCGATGAGCACGTAACCGGCGTGGGAGATGGCGCTGTAGGCCAGCATGCGCTTCAAGTCTTTTTGCACGATGGCCACCAGGTTGCCCAGGGTCATGGAGGCGATGGACAGCACGGTGAGCACCGTTATCAAGGTGGCGCTGCCGCCCTGGCTGAGCGCGGTGATGCGGATGAGCATGCCCACCGCCGCCACCTTGGAGGCGGTGGCGATGTAGGTGGTCACCTGGTTGGCCGCGCCCTGATACACGTCGGGGGCCCAGAAGTGGAAGGGGAAGACCGCCAGCTTGAAGAAGAAGCCGGCCAGCACCAGGATCAGGCTCAGGCAGAGCACCGGCTGGGAGAGCAGCTGGGGCAGCTTGTCCATCAGGGGTTCGATATAGGTGGTGCCGGCCAGGCCGAAGATGTAGCTCATGCCAAAAAGCATCAGGCAGGAGGCGGCCACGCCGATGAACAGGTACTTGATGCCGGCCTCCGCGTCCAGGTCGCTGCCTTGGCGCAGGGGCACCAATATATACAAGGAGAAGGAGGAGAGCTCCAAGGCCAGGTAGATGGTCATCAGCTCCATGCCGCTGACCAGCATCATCATGCCCAGGGTGCAGGTGGACAGAAAGAAGTAGAACTCGGGGTGATAGCGCGCGTCCACCGCCTTCAGCTCGCCGCAGACGATGACCACCAGCACCAGGCTGGCGGCCAACACCACCTTGAAGAGCTGGCTGAACAGATCCACCCGGTAGGCCCCGTAGAAGAGCAGGCCCTCGTTGCCCAGGGACAATAGCGCCGCCGCCAGGCCGCCCACGGCCAGCCCCAGCATCAGGCCATGGGAGCGGGCCGGGCTCTGGCGGCTGGAGAGGGAGAAGAAGAACATGGCCAGCGCCATGCCCAGCAGATAGGCCTCGGGGAGGAAGAGCAGTAGTTTAGCAGCCATGGTGTTGACCTGCCTTGACTTTGATGCCTGCGCCGTTGACCCTAGCCGCGCGCCCTATCATTTGAAGCCTCCCACCAGCGTGACCACGCCGCTGTTGATCATGTCCAGGATGAGCCGGGGGAAGAGCCCGAAGAAGACCAGGGTGCCGGCCAGGATGGCCCGCGGCGCGCCCATGCCCCAGCTTATGTCGGGCAGGCCGGCGAAGCGGACGTTCTTCTCGCCGTAGAAGGTCTTCTGCACCACCCGCAACATGAAGAGCGCGCTGATGACCAGGCCCAGGATGGCAAACGTGCCCAGCACCGGATAGACCTTGAAGCCGTTGATGAAGACCAACAGCTCGGCCCAGAAGCTGGACAGACAGGGCACGCCGATGCCGGTCAGCGCGGCCAGGATGAAGAAGAAACTGGCCGCCGGCATGACCTTGGCCATGCCCCCCAGCTCGGGGATGAGCTTGGTGTGGGTCTGGTCGTAGATGTGGCCGATGGAGGAGAAGAAGAGCGCGGTCATGATGCCGTGACTGAACATCTGGAAGACCGCTCCGTTGATGCCGTCCACCGTCATGGTGGCCAGCCCCAGGCTGACCAGGCCCATGTGGCTGACCGAGGAGTAGCCCACCACGTATTTCAGGTCGGTCTGGGCCAGGCCCACGAAGGCCCCATAGACGATGCCGCCGGTGGCCAGCACCGCGAACAGCGGGGCCCACTCCACCATGCCCTGGGGACAGAGGAACATGCCCACCCGGAGCACGCCGTAGGCCCCCAGCTTCATCAGCACGCCGGCGTGGATCATGGAGACCGCCGTGGGCGCGGCCACGTGGCCCACCGGCGACCATGTATGGAAGGGCCAGATGCCGGCCAGCACGCCGAAGCCGAAGAGGAAGAGGAAGTAGGCCAGCTTCTGCACGTCGGGGGCCAGCCCGGCCTGGGAGAGCATCATCATGTCGAAGGTGAAGATGCCGCTCTGGAAGTAGACGTAGAGGATGCCGGGCAGGATCAGCGCCGATCCGGCCAGCAGATAGAGGGTCAGCTTGAGCGCGCCGTATTCCTTGCGCGTGGATCCCCAGATGGCGATGAGCGGATACATGGGGAAGAGCGAGATGTCATAGAAGACGAAGAGCCAGAACAGGTCCAGGGTCAAGAACACCCCGTAGACCCCCAGCACCATGAAGATCATCAGGGCGAAGAATTCCTTGACCCGCTTCTCCAGCTTCCACATGGTCCAGATGCCGGTCAGGTAGACGATGCTGGTTAAAAGCAGCATGGCCATGGTGATGCCGTCGGCGGCCAGGTAGTGGTAGATGCCCAGCTTCTCCACCCAGAGCACCCTCTCCACGAACTGGAAGCCGCCCACCGCTCGGTCGTAGGCGTTGTAGAGGTAGAGGGTCAGGCCCATGCAGATGCCGGCCGAGATTATGGATACCCAGCGCACCGCCTTCTTGCTCTCGGCGGGCAGGCACAAAATCACCAGCGTGGCCAAGGTCGGCGAGAGGAGGATGGCCGAGAGGTAGGGAAAGTTTTCCAACTTGATCCTCGCTTGCGGTTGTCAGCTCTGGCCGGAAGCGCCGTCGCGAATAACCATCAGCCGGCCTGTCAGGCCAGCAGGAAGTACATGCCCAAGACCACGATCACCACCATCATGGCCAGGAGGTTGTATTGCAACTTGCCGCTTTGCAGCAGGCTGAGCAGACGCCCGCTGCCCACCGCGCCCCGGCAGAAGCCGTCGATGCCGCCGTCTATGACGCGGCGATCGTTGAAGGTGAAGGTGCGGCTGAACAGGCCGTAGATGATGAAGTCCAGGATCATGCGATAGGCGTGATCCAGGTACCAGCGGTTGGCGAAGATGCGCGACAGGCCGGGGAAGTGGACCAGAAAGCCGGTCTGGGGAGCGCCCTTTCTGCCGAACTCCACCCAGGCCAGGAGCACGCCGCAGCCCACCACGCTCAAGGCCGCGGGCAAGAGCCAGCCGTGGTGCCCGGCCTCGGGGATCTGTCCCCACATCAGGAAGCTCATCAGGGAGTGCTCGGTGAAGCCCAGCACTATGGTGAAGCAGCTAAGGATGACCAGCGGGGCGGCCATGACCCAATAGAGGGCCTCGGAATGCCCGCCGCCGTGGGCGTCATGGCCGTGATCGTCGTGGCCGTGGCCGTGGGGCTCTTCGATTACCGGCGGACGCCACATGATGAAGAGCAGGCGGAAGGTGTAGTAGGCGGTCATGGCCGCGCCCAAGAGCCCCGCGTAGACCCACATGGGGTTGGGCAGGTTGGCCAGGGCCCCCATGACGGCCTCCTTGCTGAAGAAGCCGGCCAGGGGAAAGATGCCCGAGAGCGCCGCTCCGGCGATGGTGATGGCCACCATGGGGATCTTCAAGTTGCGCCCGCCGGCCTTGGCTATCTCATACATGTCGTTGGAGCCGAAGTGGTGGATGAAGACGCCGGAGCAGAGGAAGAGCAGGCACTTGAAGGCGGCGTGGGTGGTCAGGTGAAAGACGCCGGCGAAGTAGCTGCCCGCGCCCAGGCCCATGAGCATGAAGCCCAGCTGGCTGACCGTGGAGTAGGCCCAGACTTGCTTTAAGTCGTTGGCCACCATGGCCATGGTGGAGGAGAGCAGCATGGTGATGGTGCCGATGGCCAGCACCACTGCCATGGCCTGCTCGGTGCCGGCGAACAGCGGATAGATGCGGCTGGTCAGGTAGACGCCGGCCGCCACCATGGTGGCCGAGTGCAGCAGCGAACTGACCGGCGTGGGGCCTTCCATGG
>CAZLSD010000109.1:0-9970 GCA_964561775.1 uncultured Desulfarculus sp.
AAACGCAGCCCCAGTTGGGCTCCCAGATAGGCCCCGCTACCCAGCTCGATCTTGTTCTGATGGCGGTCGTCGTAGTTCTCCCCCTCGAAGAAGAAGCGGTCCCAGGCCCAACCGCCGCCCAGGTCCAGGACCAGGCCCCTGGTCAGGGTGAATTCCACGCCCAGGCCCGCGCGTTTCTCGTAGAAGAAGAGCCGGTTCTCGCTGTGGGTGCGGTCGGACAGATACCAGCTCTCGTGGGAGAAGCTGGCCTGGGCATAGGGGCGCAGGCCGGGGCTGAGCTTGTAGGCCACCCGGGCGCGGGCGCTGCGCGGGATGAAGTAGCTCAGGTTGACGTCCCAGTCCTGGGCGGGCTGCCAGCGCAAAGCCATGAACGGCGCGCCCAGCAGGGCCTGGAAGGAGGGCGCGGGGTTGTAGAGATAGGCCAGACCGGGGAGGGGGAAGCCGCCCAGCAGGTCGTTGTTGCGGTCATAGTCGTAGTAGAGCATGAGGAGCCAGGCGTCGCGGTCCCCCTGGGGCAGGCGCAGATAGGACGAGGCGCGCAGGCCCAGGTCCCGGCTGCCCGCCAAGGGGCGGTCCGAGGGCGAGTCCGCGGCCAGGCTCAGGCCCCAGGCCCGCTGGGCGGAGAGGGTCTGGCGGTATTCCAGCCCCAGGCCGGGGCTCCACAATTCCTGGGGCAGACGGCGGCCGCTGTCGGGCAGCACCGCATTGGTGTCCAGCGCCAGCAAGCCCAGGCGGGCGCTAAGCAAAACCTGGCGCTCTTGGTCCTGGTACAGGGGCAGACGGGCGGCCAGCTGGTGCCGCACATAGGATAGATCGCCGCCCTGGCCCGCCACCTCCTGAGCGCCGGCCTGATCCACGTGATAGCTGAAGCTGCTCAGCCCTGGCCCCAGCCCCGGGGCCAACCAGCTCCAGAAGGGCGCCTGGGCCAGGGCGGTCTGGGCCCCGGCCAGGCAGAGTCCAAGGGTCAGGCAGCAAACCAGCGCCGCCGGGCGGAACGAAAATCTGCGCAGAGACATGAGGGGCGCTCCGTTAGGCCCAAGCGCCGGGGCTTGGAGCCAAGGTTTGGCTTTGCTCAGCCCCGCGGCTTCAGGGCCAGGCGCAGGGGATAATCTCCCAGGATTTCCCGGCTCAGACGCCGCAGCATTTCACCCTGCTGGGGGTCGCGGATCACCGCCGAGACCTCGACGGCCTGCTCGGCGTAGCGCACCGCCAAGGTGGGCAAAACCAGCTTGGGCTCGCTGGTCAGCCTGGCGCGCAGCTTGGCGGCCAGGGCCATGCCGGCCAGGGTCTGCCCATCCTGGGAGTTGGCCCGCTGATCGCGCTCGGCCAGCAGCACCTCCAGGGCCAGGGCCGCCTCCTCGGGGACCAGGGCGCTGGTGTTGATCATTATATCGTAGGCGGTGGCGTCATCGGTGGAGACGCCATAGTTGATGCGCACGAACTGAGCCCGGTCCTGGTCGATTTCCTGCACCAGTTCCTCGGCGGTCTTGCGGTCCTTGATGCCTTCCCGCTCCATGATGCGCGGAATGCGCAGGGGCAAAGGCGCCACCACGCGGACCTTGAGGCACAACGAGATGTTTTTAAGCAGCACGCTGGCGGCCCGGCCCACGATGACCACCTTGCCGGCGGCGGCCCGGCTTAAGATGGCGTCCTCCAACTGGGCCAGGTAGGCCTGATAGCGGCGGTCGTTGCGCTCCCACAGGTCGGGGCTCACTTCCTTCATTTCCATGTCCAGCCGGGCCCAGACTTCGCCGCGGGCCAGCAGATCGCGGTGGAAGAGCGCCTTGTCCATGAAGGTGTAGCCCAGACGCCCGGCCACCATGCGGCCGATTTGGGCGCCGCCGCTGCCATAGTGTCTGGAGATGGTGAGAATGGCCATGGCTAGCTACTCCTCCCCGGCCTCTGTGGCGGCCGAGGCCTTGAACTTCCTGCGCAGCAAGAGCTTGCCCACCACGATGACTCCCACGGCGAAGACGGCCTCCACGGCCCAGGAGACGTAGCGGCTGGGGTTGAGATGCTCCACCACGAAGGGGTCGCTTATCATCATCTCGCCCGCCACCCGGCCCAGCACCAGGGCGCCGATGTAGAGGATGTAGGGGTAACGGTCCATGAGATAGGAGAGCAGGTTGCTGGTGAAGACCACGAAGGGGATGGAGAGCGCCAGGCCGAAGATGAGCAGGAAGGCGTTACCCCCCGAGGCCCCGGCCACGGCCAGCACGTTGTCCAGGCTCATGGTGATGTCGGCCACCACGATGAGGCGGATGGCCTGCCACAGGGTCTTGGCCTCCTCGCCGTTTTCCTCCGGTCCGGCCTCCAGGAACAGCTTGACCGCTATCCAGGCGATGACCGCCCCGCCCACGAACTTGATGAAGTTGATGTCCAGGAGCTGGGAGACGAAGAAGGTGAGGATCACCCGCAGGCCAACCGCCGCGCCCGCGCCGAAGATGATGCCCAGGCGGCGCTTCTCGCGGGGCAGCGAGCGCACGGCCATGGCGATGATCACGGCGTTGTCGCCGGCCAGGATGAGGTCGATGAGGACGATGTTGAGAATGCCGACGAAAAAAGCCCAGTCAAGTTGATGCAATCCCCAAGCTGCCAGATCCAACTAGACCCCCAGTTCTTGAATGGTTGCTTTTTTATACCAGAAGGTACTTGCGCCGCACCTCCTCGTCGGCGCGCAACTCCTCTATGCTTCCCTGGTAGCGGATCACGCCGTTGTCGATGATGTAGCCCCGGTCGCTCAAGGACAGGGCCACTTCCTGGTTCTGCTCGGCCAGCAAAACGGTGAGTCCGGTCTGCTTGAGCATGGCGATGCGTTCGGCCAGCATCTTGACCACCAGGGGGGCCAGGCCCTCGGTGGGCTCGTCCAAGAGCAGGAAATCGGGGTTGGTCATCAGCGCGCGGGCGATGGTGAGCATCTGTTGCTCGCCGCCGCTTAAATAACCGGCCTGGCGGGCGTCGATGGCCCCCAGGGCCGGGAAGAATTGGTAGACCGCTTCCTTGTTCCAGACAAAGGACTGCCCTTCGCGCCCGGGCCGGGCCACGATCTCCAGGTTCTCGCCCACGGTCAGATCGGCGAAGACCCGCCGGTCATCGGGCACATAGCCCAAGCCCAGGCGGCAGAGCAGGTGGGGCTTCATGCCCGCCACCTGCTGGCCCTTGTAGACTATCGAGCCCTGCTTGGGCGGGGTCAGCCCCATGATGGAGCGCATGAGGGTGCTTTTCCCAGCCCCGTTGCGCCCCAGCAGGCAGACCACCTCGCCGGCGCGCACTTCCAGGGACACGTCGAAGAGGATGTGGCTGAGGCCGTAGAAGGTGTGTATGCCTTTGACCGACAGCATCAGTGGCTCACTCCCAGATAGGCCTCTTGCACTTCCAGGTTGCACTTGACCTCGTCGCAGGCCCCCTGGGTTATGGTGGCGCCGTGCTGCATGACCATGATGCGGTTGGCGATGGAGAACACCATCTCCATGTCGTGCTCGCAGAAGAGAATGGTCAGCTCGCGCTCGGCGCGCAGGCGCTTGATGAGATCGATGGCGGCGAAGGTCTCCTCCGGGCTCATGCCGGCGGTGGGCTCGTCCATGATGAGCAGCCGCGGCCGGTTGCCCAGGGCGATGGCCAGCTCCAGCACCTTGCCGTCGCCGTGGCTAAGCGCCCCGCTGAAGCTCCTGGCCTTGGCGGCCAGGCCCACGCTCTCCAGGATTTCCCAGGTCTCCTCCACGGCCAGGCGGCGGGCCGGGGTGAAGAGGTTGAGCAGCCGCCGCTGGCGGGCCAGCACCGCCACCTGCACGTTGGAGAAGACCGAGAGGCGGGGGAAGACGCTGACCACCTGGTAGGAGAGGCTGACCCCGCGCTGGGCGATGCGGTGGGGGGCCAGGCCGGTGATGTCGTGCCCCCGGAAGATGATACGTCCGCCGTCGGGCCGGTGCTGGCCGGTGATGAGGCGGAAGAGGGTGGTCTTGCCCGCGCCGTTGGGGCCGATGACCGCCACGATCTCGCCCGGGGCCACCTCCAGGTTGGCGTCGCCCACGGCCATGAAGCTGCCGAAGGTCTTTCGCAGGTGTTCAACCTTGAGCATCTAGGCCTCCCGCGCCGGGCCGGCGGCGGCTTTGCGCTTGGCCCGCTCCACGAAAAAGCCCAGCACGCCCTCGGGCAGGAAGAAGATGATGAGCATGAGGATGATGCCCAGGAACATGGTCCAGTATTCGGTGTAGATGCCGGCCACCGTGCGCAAGAGCACGATGGCCGCCGCCCCCAGCATGGGACCCAGGAAGGTGAACCAGCCCCCGAAGAGGCACATGATGATGACCTCCAGGGAGAGCGTCCAGAACATGAGATCCGGGAAGACCGTGCCCTCCACCACCACGAAGAGCGAGCCCGCCACGCCGCCGAAGAAGCCGGCGATGGTGAGCCCCACCAGCTGCTGACGCTGAACCGGCACGCCCAGGGTCTGGCAGCGCTCGGGGTTGTCGCGGATGGCCTGGAAGACCCGGCCGAAGGGCGAATTGACGATGAGATACATCACCGCCAGGCAGAGGACGGTGACGGCCAAGGTGAAATAATAGGAGCCGGTGATGGAGGAGATCACGCTGGGCAGGGGGATGTTGTGGATGCCGTCGTCGCCGCCGGTGAAGGAATACCAGCGGAAGACGATGGCCCACACCAGCGAGCCCAACGAGATTTGCAGCATGCCGAAATAGAGCTTGGAAAGGCGGATGCAGATGAGCCCCATGACCACGCTCAGGATGGCGGCGGCGATGGGCCCCACCAAAAAGGCCAGCCAGGGCCAGGCCGAGGTCTTGGTCAGCATGAGCGCGGCGGCATAGGCCCCGAAGCCGTAGAAGACCGAGTGGTGGAACTGGTACATGCCGCCATAGCCCAGCACCAGGTTCAGGCTGGTGGCCAAGAGCCCGCGCACCAGGATGAGGGCGGCCAGGTAGATATAGAAGCGCGGGGCGTAGGCGGGCAAGAAAGCCAGGGCGGCCAGCAGACCCGCCAGGACCAGCCACAGCTTGGGATTGGTTTTCTTCTCTTGGCGCATGGGGCCGCTCACCAGGTGCTCTTCAAGAGGCCCTTGGGCCTGAAGAGCAGCACCACCACCACCGCCAGGTAGGGGAAGATGATGGCGAATTGGGGCCAGAGCAGGATGCCCACCGAGTCGGTGAGGCCGAAGATGAGCGCGCCCAACAGCGCGCCCCAGATGTTGCCCAGGCCGCCGATGATGACGATGAGGAAGGCCTCCATGATTAGCGCGTGGTCCATGCCCTGGGTGATGTTCTGGGTGGGGGCCACCAGGGCTCCGCCCAGGCCGGCCAGGAAGCAGCCGATGCAGAAGACCGAGGCGAAGACCCAGCTCACGTTGATGCCCATGGCCGCCACCATCTCGCGGTCCACCGCGGCGGCGCGGGCAATCTTGCCTATCTTGGTGCGGTTGGTCAGATACCACAGGCCAAAGGCCACCAGAGGCCCCACCAGGAGTAAAAAGAGGTGGTAGCGGGGAAAGGGCAGGCCCAGCACCTCCAGGGAGCCCTCCATGAGCGGCGGCACCGACAGCGAACGGAAGTCCGAGCCCCAGACCAGCTTGACCGCGTCGCCCAGCACCAGGGTCAGGGCGAAGGTGAAGAGCAGGAGCATCAGGTGCTCGCGCTCGTAGAGGTGGCAGAAAAGCGCCCGCTCCACGGCCAGGCTCAACACCCCCACCAGGATGGGCGCCGCCACCAGGGCCACCCAGAAGCCCGCCGCGCCCCCCACCAGCGAGGCCACGGTCCAGGTGGCGAAGGCTCCTATCATATAAAGGGAGCCGTGGCTGACGTTGGGTATCCTGAGCACGCCCAGGATGAGGCTTAGCCCCGAGGAGACGATGAACAGGATGGTGGTGCGGCTCAAGCCCACCAGGGCCTGTTGCCCCAGGGCGCTGAAGGTTATGTGGGAGGCCAGTTCCATCTATTTCCCTGCGCGCCAAAACCGCCGCCGGAGCCTTTCGCTCCGGCGGCGGCGCGGTCCAGTCGCCTACTTGCCGCCCCTTAGGGCCTTGATCTCCTCCACCGTGGGCGCGGCCTCCTCGGCGGAGATGGTGACGATCTTGTCGGCCACCAGGAAGTCGTAGCCGGGCTCCTTCTTGGTCACGCCCATGAACATGGGCAACATGGCCTGATGGTCATAGGCGCGCAGGGTCACTGGACCCACCGGGCTGTCCACGGTCATGCCCTCGATGGCGTCGATGAGTTTTTCCTTGTCCACCTTGCCGGCCTTGTTGAAGCCGTCCACGATGTAGCGGGCGGTGAGCCAGCCGTAGAGCGCGCCCACCTTGGGCTCGCGGTTGTAGGCCTTCTTGAAGGCCTCCACGAAGGCCTGGTTGGCGGCGCTCTTGGGGTAATAGAAGAAATAGTTGCTGCTGCCGATGACGTTCTCGGGAGCGTCCAGGCCCAGGGGCTTCAAGGTGCTGAGCTCGGTGGCGGTGTGCATGAAGAAGGGCACCTTGTCGTTGAAGCCGGTGGCCTTGGCCGCCTTCAAGAAGGGCACGCAGCTGGCCCCGCCGGTGGCGATGATGACCGCGTCGGGCTGGGCGGCCAGGATGCTGGTGATGTAGGGGGTGAAGTCGGGCTCGCCCACCTTCCACCAGGTCTGGCCCAAGAGCTGCGCCTCGGGCTTGAGCTTCTTCAGGTTGTTCCACACGCCCTCGGCCAGGGCGTGGCCGTACTCATAGTCGTCGCCGGCGATCCAGTATTTGACGAACTTCTGCTTGGCCAGGCCCGCCGCGCCGGCCTTGCCGGCCAGGGCGGTGTTCTCGGTGATCTGGAACACATAGCGGTGGCCCTTCTCGCCGCTCAGCTTGTCCGTCTTGGAGAAGGTGGCGAAGAAGGGAATCTTCTCGTTCTTGACCAGGTCGCTGATGGCCATGGCGCCCGCGCTGTTGATGGTGCCCATCAGGATGTCCACCTCTTCGCGCATGATGAGTTCCTTGGCCGCGGCCAGGGCCAGGTCCACCTTGAACTTGTCGTCGCGGGTGGTGAACTCGATCTTGCGTCCCAGCACGCCGCCCTTGGCGTTGACCTCGTCAACCACCAGCTTGAAGCCGTCGCGCACGTCGTTGGTATAGGTGCTGGGCGGCCCGGAATAGGTGTCCACGATGCCGACCTTGATGGGTTTGGCGGCCAGGGCCGGAGCCGCGCCCCAGGCCAGGACCAGCGCCGCCAGGCCGATGATCAAGCAACAGAACCTCTTCATGGTCGCCCTCCCGTGTGCTTTGGCTTGGAATCATGCCCCGCGCGCGGCCTTGACCGGCCCACGGCGGAGAAAAGCATGGCATAAAGACCGGGCCTTGACCCGCCGCCGCGACCGCCCGGGGAGGCGGCCGGAATGACCCGCGCCTCACCTGCCCAGGTCAAGCGCGCTCCATGCCCCAGGGGCTTGGGCGGCGTCCAGGCGCCGGGGCCAGCCGCGCTGGGCTCCCGGCCACAAAACGAACCTAACTGTTCGACAAGGCTCAACGAGCCTAGTACGCCCCGGCTCCGATGTCAAGCCCCGCCCGCCATGCTTAGCAAAGGGCGGGCGTCCGCGGCGGCCTCTTTCAGGCCAGGCTGGCCAGGTCCTCCAGCACCTGCTGGGCGTGGCCAGCGGCCTTGACCTTGGCGTAGACCTTGAGCAGCTTGCCCTGGGGGTCGCAGACCAAGGTGCTGCGCATGGCCCCCTGCGCGGGCTTGCCGTACATGATCTTCTCGCCCCAGGCCCCCAGGGCCTTGAGCAGGACGAGTTCCGGGTCGGCCAGCAGGGGATAACCCAGCCCCAGTTTGGCCGCGAACTTGGCGTGGCTGGCCGGGGAGTCCTTGCTGAGCCCGGCCAGGCCGAAGCCCAGGGCCTTGATGGCGGCCAGCCGCTCCTGAAATTCCTTGGCCTCGCTGGAGCAGCCACTGGTGTTATCCTTGGAGTATACGAAGAGGGCCAGGCCGCGCGGGCCAGACAGGTTCTCAAGCGAACGCGGGGCGCCCGACTGATCTGGCAGACTGAAGCTGGGTAGAAAACCGCCGGCCGCCAACATGGGTTCCTCCTGGATTAAGGTTTTAAGCCACATACCCAGGCTGTGCTTGCCCGGCCGCCTTTATCATGTTCTAATTCGCAGCATCTTGCCAGCACCAGCGCACCGGCTAGGGGAGGTATTTTCTAGAAGACAATGACGGCGCACCCCCTGATGCAACGTGTCCTGGAGCGGGGCTCCCTGCCCAGCCTCTCGCCGGTGGCCATCCGGCTGATGGAGATGGCCGCCGACGATTCGGCCGGGGCCAAGGCCATGGCCCAGGTCATCGAGATGGACCCCGGCCTCAGCGCCCGGCTCCTTAGCCTGGTCAACAGCACCGCCTATCGCCGCGGCTCCCAGGAAGTCACCAGCCTGGACCGGGCGTTAAGCCTGGCGGGCGCGCACGAGGTGCGCTTCATGGCGTTGTCCATGAGCCTGGCCCGCACCCTGCCCAGCCGCGCGGGCGGACCGGATTATCATCTCTTCTGGCGGGCCAGCCTGCACCGGGCCCTGCTGGCCCGGCTCTTGGCCCGCCAGCTGCGCCTGGCCAGCCCCGAGGAGGCCTTCGCCCTGGCGCTAACCCTGGAGATGGGCCTGCCCCTGCTCTTGCAGGTCATGACCGGCGAGGAACTGGCCGGCTTCCCCGGCTTCCACGTCTCCCTGGAGGCGCAAATGGCCTGGGAAGAGGAGAGGCACGGCCTGGACCACCGCCAGGTGGGGCGGGCGGTGATGGAGGCCTGGCATCTGCCCGCCCTCTTCGCCCAGGCCCAGGGCTACTTGGGTCAGGATGACCCCCAGGCTCCGCCGGCCCTCAAGGTGATGGACCTGGCCCGGCGGGGGGCGGAGTCGTTCTTCGCGCCGGGCATAGAGCTGACCGACATCCACCAGATGGCCCAGGCCCGCTTCGCCCTGGAGGCCGGGCAGGTCAACCGCCTGCTGCTGGATTCCCTGACCACCGTGGGGCAGGTGGCCCAGGCCATGGAGGTCAAGCTGGACCAGCAGGCCGATCTGCTGGAGGTGATGACCAAGGCCCAGGCCACCCTGGACTCCCTGAAAACGCGGGTGGCCCCCGGCCTGCGCGCCCTGCTCCAGGTGGAGGAGAGCCGGCGTCCCGCCCAAAAGCACGCCTTCCTGGAACAGATCGGAGCCCTGGTCGCGGACGTGGGCGGCCTGGCCCACCAGGTGGCCGGCCTGCCTGGACAGGCCGAGCCCCTGACCCGGCAGGCCAAGGCCGTGATGGAAGAGGCGGCGCGCGTTGACAAAATCCTGGACGAGATAGACGACTTCACCGAGTTCTAGCCCCCGCGCCCCCTTTCGCTTGACAAGCCCAGCCCCGCATGGAGTAATTGCCCCGTGACCGGCCTTGGCCGGAGGCCTATCCTATTTTCTCGTGAAAGGATTTTTTTCCATGGAACGCACCCTCATTCTCATCAAACCCGACGCCATCGCCCGCGGCCTGGCCGGCAAGATTTTGAACCGCTTCGAGCAAAAAGGCCTCAAACTGGCCGGGCTCAAGATGATCCAGCTCTCCGACGCGCTCTTGCGCGAGCACTACAGCCACCTGGCCGACAAGCCCTTTTTCCCCACCATCACCGAGTTCATGAGCCGCCTGCCCGTCTTGGCCCTGTGCCTGGAAGGCCTGGAGGCGGTGGAGGTCTGCCGCAAGATGTGCGGCGTGACCAACAGCCGCAAGGCCGAGCCCGGCACCATCCGCGGCGACTTCGGCATGAGCATGCAGGCCAACCTGGTGCACGCCAGCGACTCCAAGGAGAGCGCGGCCTCCGAGGTCAAGCGCTTCTTCAGCGACGAGGAGTTGTTCGACTACGAGCCCGCCCTCTTGGCCTACGTGCTGGCCTCCGACGAGCGTTAGAGCGCCATGGACGGCCCCGCCTCCCCCGGCCTGAGCGAACAGGAGATCATCGAACTGGTGGGCCGCCTGGCCGGGGGCGGGGGGGC
>CAZLSD010000110.1:0-5890 GCA_964561775.1 uncultured Desulfarculus sp.
GAGCATCAGCCAAATCCCCTGGCTCCAGGTCAGCAGCAGGGCCGCCGCGGCGGCCAGACCGGCCGCGCCATAGACCAAAGCCTGGCAGTGGGTCAGGGGCGTCTCCTTGAACATGCGGGCCAGGTTTTCCTGCAGGGCCTCGGACTGGGCCTGGCCCCGGCGATAGACGCGGTCCCAGACCTTGGGGCCATAGCGCAGGGCCAGGGCGAAACCAGCCAGGCCGAAGACCGCCACCGTGAGCAAGCCGATGAGGGAGGTCGCCATTTTTGTCCTAGCCTCCTTTGCCCGCCTACTCGTAGCTTTCCAGGAAGATGTCGCGGGGCACCTTGAAGCCCTTTTCCTCCAGCGCGCTCATGAAGGAGGGGATGAAGCCGCTGGAGACGAACTTGCCTTGCACCCGGCCTTCCGCGTCCAGGCCGGTCTGCTTGTACATGAAGATGTCCTGCAAGGTGATGACGTCGGCCTCCATGCCGGTGACCTCGGCGATGTGCACGATTTTGCGGGAGCCGTCGGGCATGCGGCTCTGCTGGATGATGAGGTCCACCGCCGCCACCACCTGCTCGCGGATGGCCCGGCTGGGCAGGTCCAGACCGGCGAACATGACCAGGGTCTCCAGCCGGTTAAGGGAGTCGCGCGGCGTGTTGGCGTGGATGGTGGTCAGGCTGCCGTCGTGGCCGGTGTTCATGGCTTGCAACATGTCCAGGGCCTCGGCCCCGCGGCACTCGCCCACCACGATGCGGTCCGGGCGCATGCGCAGGGCGTTGCGTACCAGGTCGCGGATGGTCACCTCGCCCGATCCCTCCAGGCTGGGGGGGCGGCTCTCCAGGCGGCAGACGTGGGGCTGGGGCAGTTGCAGCTCGGCCGAGTCCTCGATGGTGACGATGCGCTCATCGTGGGAGATGAAGGAGGAGAGCATGTTGAGCAGGGTGGTCTTGCCGCTGCCCGTGCCGCCGGAGATGAGGATGTTGAGCCGGGCCTGCACGCAGCACTTGAACAGCTCGGCGATCTGCTCGTTCATGGAGCCCAGACGGACGAGATCGGCCACCGCCAGGGGCTTCTTGCTGAACTTGCGGATGGTGAGCAAGGCGCCGTCCACGGCCAGGGGCGGGATGACCGCGTTGACCCGGCTGCCGTCGCGCAGGCGGGCGTCCACCATGGGGGAGAGCTCGTCTATGCGCCGGCCCAGGGGGGCCACGATGCGCTCGATGGCCCCGCGCAGGTGCTTCTCGGTCAGAAAGCGCAGGCCGGACTCGGTGATCTTGCCCTTGCGCTCCACGAAGATGTGGGCCGGACCGTTGACCATGATCTCGGTCACTGTCTCGTCGGCCAGCAAGTCCTCCAAGGGCCCCAGGCCCAGGGCCTCGTTTAGAACCTCCGTGGATAGGCGGCCGCGCCGGGCGCGATCGGCTATCTCCTCGGCCTCCTCGTCCACCAGGCGGTCCACCAGCTTCTTGGTGTCGGCGCGCAGTTTTTTCAACTTTTCCGGGTCGTGCGCCCCGTCCAGTTCGGCCACCTGCTTGAGATCCATCTCCTCCAACAGGCGCTCGTGGATGCGCAGCTTGATGCGGTCCACCGGGTCCTGTTCCTGGCGGGGGGCTTGGCCTTGCGGCGGCGGCTGGCCGGCCGCGGCCTCCGGCGCGGCGGCGATCCCAGAGGCCGGAGCCGCCGCCGCCATCACCCCCGGCGGCGCCGCGGCCCGCAGCGCGCCTGCCACGGGTTTGAGCTTGAGCTCGGGGCGGGTCAGGTCCAGGGCCCAGATGCGCGCGGCCATGTCGTCCAGGGCGCGGCTGACCGGGTGGCGGGGGTCGCGCAGGATGGCCGGCTGCCCCTCGTTCAGGGCGGCCTGGAAATAGGCCTGGTCCTCGGGCACGACCCCGAACAGCTCGCGCTGGAGCTTGCGCTCCACCACCTCCTCGCTCATGCCGCTCTTGGCCTGCTGGCGGTTGAGCACCAGGTGGATCATCTGGCGGGGGAAGGCCATGCGTTGCAATATTTCCAGCCCGCGCTGGGTCTGGTTGATGGAGAGCAGGTCGGGGGTGAAGAGCATGAAGATGCCGCTGGCGCGCTCCAGGCAGGCCAGGGTCTCCAGGTTAAAGCCGGTGCCCAGGTCCACCACCAGCAGATCATAGGCCTGGGCCAGGATGTCCAAGAGCCGGCCTATGACCTCCGGGGTGAGCGCGGCGGCCTCCTCCAGGGAGTGATAGGCCCCCAGCAGGGTGAGCCCGGAGGGATGGGGGCCAAGGTAGCCCTTGAGCAGGCCGGGGTTCAAGGAGGCCAAGAGCGGGGCCAGATCGCTCAAGGCCCGCTTGGGATTGGCCTCGCCCAGGGCCAGGGCCGCGCTGCCCGCGCCGCCCAGGTCCAGGTCCACCAGGAGCACCCGTTTCTTCATCTCGCGCAGCAGGGCCAGGGCGAAGTTGGGCGAAAAGACGCTCTTGCCCACTCCACCCTTGGCGCTGACCACCGCGAAAATGGCCCCTCCGGCCTGGCTCAACTGCCTTCCTCCCGCGCCTAGCGCTTGCGTTCCTCGTAGGCGTCGAACTTTTCCTGCACCTGCCGCTTCAGGTCCTGGTGGGCCTCCTTGGCCTCGCCCAGGATGCTGGGGGTGATGAAGACCACCAGTTGGGAGTTGCTCTTCTTGAAATCCTCGGAGGCGTAGAGCTGGACCAGTGCCCCGCTGGAGCCGGCGGGCAGGGCGTCGAAGACCTTGGAGTCGCGCTGGCTGATGAGCCCGCCCAGGGCCACGCTGTCCCCGCTGGTGCAGTACTGCACCGTGTTCAAGGTGTGCTTGGAGAAGTTGAGGTAGCCACCGCTGGTGGAGGCCGGGGCGCTGACCTCCACGTTGATGCGCAGGGTGATCTTGTCGCCCTGGGCCACGGGCAGGACCTTCAAGAAGACGCCCCACTCCTTGAAGGTGACAGTGTTCTGCCCCGAGGATCCCGCGGTGGGGATGGCCATCTCTCCGCCCGAGTGCAGCCTGGCGTCTTCGCCGGAGCGCACGCTAACGCTGGTGGTCTCCAGGTTGCGCACCCCGCCGCGCTCCTTGGCCTGGTTGAACTTGGGGAACAGGTTGGTCAGGGTGCCCACGATGCTGCCGGTGAAGGAGCTGGCCCCGCTGCCCAGGCCCTGGCTGCCCGAGGCCTCGCCGGTGGCCCCGGGGCTCCAGTTGACGCCCCAGCCGTCCAGCACGGTGTTGCCCACCTCCATGAAGTGGGCGGTGACCTGCACCATCTCGCCCTTGCCCGGGGCCAGGTCGGTCTTGCGCACCTCCAGCACGTTGACCACCTCGGGATGGTAGAGCCGGGCCATGGCCTCCACGCGCTTGGATTCCTCGGGGCTGTAGACGAAGCCGCTGATGACCAGGCTTTGCCCCACCACGCGCACCTGCACGTTGTCGCTGGCGGCGTCCTTTTGGATGCTCTCGGCCACCACCTTGAGGGCCAGGGGCGAGAGCGTGACCAGGTTGACCACCTGCTGGTCTCCGGCCACGATCTTGGCGATGCGCGCCCTATCTTGGGGCAGCTTGACCTCGCCCTCGATTACCACCTTGTCGCCGGCCACCCGGTATTGCACGCCTTCCACCCGTCCTATGAGGGCCTTGACCTGCCCCAGGTGGGCGTTGATGTCGCGCGCCGTAACCTGGACCATGCGTTCGTCGCGCTTGACCCCGGCCGAGTCCCAGATGAGCAGGTTGGTGAGGCCGGCCTGCTTGCCGTTGATGATCACCTCCGAGCCCTGGGGAGTGCTGCGGCGCACCACGTAGTCGGCCACGGCGGGGTTGCCGATGGCCAGTTCCTTGATCTGGTAGTCCACGCTCAGGGTGGTGGTCTCGCCCACGTGCACCTTGATCGCCTCGGCGGCCAGGGACGCAGAGGCGATCACCGCCAGCAGCGCAGCCGCGCCCAGGGCCAGGTGAAAGAGCCTGTTTGTTCTCCACGCGCGCATGGGTTCTCTCCTAAAAAAGTGATCAGCCGCAGCTATGGAACAAGGCCGCCGCTGGTGGCGGTGCCTCTTATCTCGCGCCAGGGCGGGCGCTGGTTGAAGATGACCTTGTCGTTGACGCCCAGGATGTCCTTGAGGTTGGCGGGATTGAGCTTTTCGGGGCCGTGTCCCTCGAAGGTGGAGCGCAGGGCCAGGGTGAGCCGGCCGGCCTCCTGGGCCAGCACCAGGTCCTGCACCTGGGCGGGGGCCAGGGCCAGGGTGACGTTCTGCGATGCGTTGTGGCGGCCGCCTCCCATGCCGGACGAGCCGGAGCTGTCCGTCTCCTGCTGGGCCTTGGTGCGGGCGCGGGCGGCCTCGCTCTCGGCCCCCAGGTTCTGCTCCACCGCCAGCACCATCACGTCCTGCAGGATGGTGTAGGTCTTCATATCGCTCTTGGAGCGGTCGCCGAAGTCGAAGGTGCCCACCACGTCCACGTAGTTGCCCGGCTTGACCAGCCCGGCCACCCCGCTGATGTCGGTGGTGGCCACGGTGACGCCGCGCAGGCCCTTGGGCACCTTTATGGCCAGGCCGGTCTCCCGGCCGAAGGCGGCCAGCTTGGTGCCCAGGATCTGCTCGCCCTTGAGGATGGGCACCAGGTTCACTTGGTTGACCGCCTCGCGCAGGTCGGTCAGGGCCCCGGGCTGGATGAAGGAGCGGGGCGCCTTCTGCGCCTCCATGACGCTCTCGTCCAGCCTGGTCATGCGGGGAACGTCCTTGGTGGCCACCAGCACCGGCAGGGGCTCGGCCTTGAAGCCCAGTTCCTGCTCCTGCTTTTGCAGGTATTGGTAGGAGAGCAGCACCGCCAGCACGGCCAGGGCCGCCGGGATTATCATTCCCTTCTTACCCGCCAGGATCGATCCAGCCACTTTAGGCTCTCCCGTGTTGGTGTCTTGGATGGAGGGGCGTCACTTGAAATAGGGCTCCAGCGCGTTGGGGCGCACCCCGCTCTGGCTATAGCCGTCCTCGTCTCCCCAGGAGCCGAACCCGCTCAGGTCGTTTCCCGCGAAGGAGCCGCCGGCCAGGTAGAGCTTGCGCTCCAGCGCGTATTGGCTGGCGGTGGCCCCGGTCCGGCTCTTGAAGAAGCCCGCCAACAGATCGGCCATGCCGGGCAGGGCCTCTATGGTCCCGGTCTGGGTCACTTCCCAGATGGCGAACTCCTTGCTCCAGTCCTTGGCGTGCGTCTGGCTGGTGGCCGAGGCATGGGCCTGGGTAAGGGTGTCCAGGGCCACGTCGGAGATGATGAAGAGCTGGGCCAGGGCCAGGAGGATCAGCGCCAGCACCGGCGCGGCCAGCATGGTCTCCACCGCCGACTGGCCGCGACGATCCCGGCCCAGCCTGGCCAGGCTGGCCAGCCAGTCGCTCCGCTCGCGACCTTGATGTTTTGTCAGCACGCCGCCCATGGCCGTCGCTCTCTCCTGTCCTAATGCCTGAACTTGTCGCGCAGGGCGTTGAAGGTCTGGGAAACGTTCTGCTCCGAAGAGGCGTTGTATTGGGTGCGCAGGGGCATGAAGCGGGCGATGTAGCTGGGCTTGCCTCCGCCGCTGGCCTCGTCGTTGACCTTGCCCCCCGTGGGCTGGGCCAGGCTGTAGGCCTCCAGGGCCGGCATCCTGGCCTTGAATCCCCAGGCGTCCAAGCTGATGAAGGGCTTGACCGGCTCGCGGTTTAAGCGCACCCGGAAATAGGTGTGGGTGGTCTGGTCCTTGCCCATCAGCCCGTTGATGATGTTGACGAAGGGCAGGATGATGCCGTAGCCGTTGGAGGTGGTGGTGTCCAGGTCGCGCTGGTTCTTGGACCAGGGCGAGCCGGGCCAGGTGTCCAGGTTGAAGTCCCAGCCAAAGGGCCAGACGGTGGGCACGAAGAAGAGATACCAGACCATCACGCTCTTCTCGTGGTCTATGCCCGCCAGCACGCT
>CAZLSD010000110.1:5990-9875 GCA_964561775.1 uncultured Desulfarculus sp.
AGGATGCGGTCGTGGATGAGCTGCCCCGCGTTGACCATGAAGGCCAGGAAGGCCACCAGGAACATCATGGCCAGGGCCAGGAAGATGGTGGTCTGGCCGCGCTGGTCCCCAAGCAGGCGTGGGGAGGATCGCCTTCTCATGGACGGCCTAGAACTGCGGAGAGGATTCGCACTGGTTGTCTCCCCATAGGTCCGGTTCCTTGCCCAGCTTGGCCTGGCGCTCCACGCTGGTCTTGCCGCTGAAGAGCAGGCCCAGATCGACCGTCTCCCGCAAATCCACCTTGATCCCGGCTCCGTCGCCCAGGCCGCTGGCGGCCATGTCGCCCTCGGCGGTGATCATCATCTGCCGGACATGGGCCGCGTTGTCGGCCCAGCCGCTGTCCCGGCAGAGATAGCCGCGCGCGGCTTGGAAGGAGGCGAAGCGGGCCAGTAGCAGGTCGCTGGCGAAGAAGCTCAGGTTGACGAAGGCCAGCAGCATGAACAAGATGATGACCATCATGAGCATGAACTCGATGGTGGACTGCCCCCTCTGCTGGGCCAGCATGGCCATCAAGCCGCGCAGCCAAGGCCGCTCCCCCGGCCTGCTCACGTTTTTCCAAGACAGCCCCCTCACGGGCGCAGGACCTGGCGCAGGACGTCCCAGCGCGCCGCGCAGAAGGCTCCGGCCGCGATGCATACCGCGAAGGGCAGGGGGGGCAGGCCCAGGGGCGCCGGCCCGGCCTTGCGCCCCGGCCGGAACGCCCCGCTCAACGTCCGCCCCAGGCCGGCCAGGCCCTCCCTGAGCTTGCCGCTTTGCGCCAGCACCCCCAGGGCCAGCACCCCGCCGGCCAGGCAGGCGTAGAGCACCGTCTTGAAGGCGAAGAGGGGACCGGCCAGGGCCCCCACCGCGGCCAGGAGCTTGACATCGCCGCCGCCCATGCCCCCCAGCGCGAAAGGAAGCAGCATGAGCCCGCCGCCCACCAATATTCCCAGGGCGGCCCAGCCCAGGCCGGAGAGTCCTCCGTGAACCAGGCCCAGGACCAGGCCCAGGAGCATGGCCGGCAGGGTGATCCAGTTGTAGACCAGCCCCCTGGTCAGGTCGGTGACGGCCGACACGAGCACCAGCAGGCCTACGGCCATTTCCCAGATCGGCGGCATCATCGGCTCCGGCGGATGGGTTTCACCTTGGACGCCCGCGGGCGCGCCAGGGCCAACCCCAGCGCTTTTTCCCAATGGGATGGCCCGCGGCCGGCAGCTGTCAGCGCCGTCCGGCCCAGGCCACCGGGGCCTCTAGTTGCCCACGTTGCCGGTGTTGCCGATGTTGCTCGCGCCCTTGGACAAGGCGCTTTTGATGGACGCCGCCAGTTCCTTCACGCCGTCCTTGAAGGCGGGTATAAAGAGCCAGGCGGCCAACAACGCGCCAGCCACGATGACCCCGATGATGAGGACATATTCGATGGTGGTCTGGCCCCCCTCGTCCTTGAACAGCTTTTTGAAAAGGCTCAAGATAGGTCTCCCTGCCAGAGTTGATGGAGCGGACTGGGGCGGACCCCAGATAGTAGCGGAGAGGAGTTGCGCGACAACGCCGCCCCCGGGTTAGGACGCCCGATTTTCCTCTTCTGAGGCAGGTTCGAAGAGGGAGATCGCGCTGCGGTAGTCGGCAGGCGTTGAACGCGTCTACGCCTTGAGCGTTGCCCACGTAGGGTAAAAATATCTCCAAAATTTATAACATATTTTGGTTGGAGGAAGCGAAAAAACAGGGTAAAAGCTATGCATAATAATAGCACAATACTTTCATATGATATCTGGACATGAATTCGCTGGGGGGAATAGGCTGGCAACCCCGCCGCAGAGGCGGCGGAGGGCAGGCGGCTTGACCCGCGCGGCGCGGCTAGCTGGAGCGGATGATGCGGGCGCGCACCTGTTCGCGCATGTAAAGCTGCAAGTAGTGCGGTCCGCCCGCGTTCTTGCCCGCCGCCCCTGAAGCCTTGCAGCCGCCAAAGGGTTGCAGGCCGGGCCAGGCTCCGGTGGTGGCCCCGGTGGGGCGGTTGGCATAGCAGACCCCGGCCTGGACCTCCTGGAAGAACTGCTCGGCCTCCTGGTCGGAGCCATAGAAGCCGGCGGTGAGGCCGTACTGGGTGTCGTTGGCCAGGGCGAAGGCCTGCTCCAGGCTCTCCACCGGGGCCAGCAGGGCGATGGGCAAGAACATCTCGTCGCGCCACAGGCGGTGTTGCAAGGGCACGCCGGCGGCCAGGGTGGGGGCGCAGAAAAAGCCCCGGGCCAGTTCGCTCTGGTCCAGCTTATGACCTCCGCAGAGAATCCGGCCGGCCTGGGCCAGTTCCAGGCAGAAGGACTCATAACCGCGCTGGGCCTGGCGGTTGATCACCGGCCCCAGGTAGACCTGGCGCTGGGTGGGGGCTCCCGCCACGATCTGGCTGGTCAGGGCCAGCAGGCGCTCCACGAACTCGTCGTAGACCGGCTTCTCCACGTATACGCGGGAGCAGGCCGAGCATTTCTGCCCTTGCAGGCCAAAGGCCGAGCGCATCACCCCCAGGGCGGCGGTGGCCAGGTCGGCCTGGCGGGAGACGATGGCCGGGTTCTTGCCCCCCAGTTCCAGGATCACCGGCCGCACCCAGGGGCCTTGGGCCCACAGCCGGTGGATATCCATGCCCACCTGGTGGGAGCCGGTGAAGGTGATCCCGGCCAGGTCGGGATGGCTGATCAGGGCCTGGCCCAGGGAGCCGCCCGGGCCGGTGACGAAGTTGAAGGCCCCGGCGGGCAGGCCGGCCTCCAGGAAGCAGTCGGCCAGCAGGCGCGGCCCCAGGGGGGTGTCGGAGGCGCACTTGACCACCACCGTGTTGCCGGCCAGAAGCGCCGCCCCGGCCGGGCCGCCGGAGAGGGCGCAGGGGAAGTTGAAGGGGCTAACCACCAGCCAGGGGCCATGGGGCCTGAGCACCGACTGATTGCGCGGGTTGAGCCCGCTTAAGGGGTCGCGTCCCAGTTCATTGATGAAACCTTGGTTCGATTCCATCTGGTCGCAGGCGTAGTCGATGAGATCAGCCGTCTCCACCACGTCGCCCAGGGCCTCCATGCGGTTCTTGCCCACCGAGAGGGCCACCGCCGCGGCCATGACGAAGCAGCGCTCGCGGATAAGCTCCGCCACCCGGCGCAGGGTTTTCACCCGCTCCGGCCAGGGCGTGCGGCTCCAGGCCGGGAAGGCGGCCCGCGCGGCGGCCACCGCCTGAGCCGCCTGCTCGGCCCCTGCCTGCTGAAACACCCCCAACACCAAGTCCTGGTCGGCGGGGCTGCGATCCTCCAGTTTTTCGCCGCACCAGATATCCTGGCCGCCGATGCTCAAGGGGTAAGGCTGGCCCAGGCGGGGGCGCAACTCCTCCAGGGCCTGGTCGAACAGGTCGTGCAGGCGTTGGGGCGGGTCGAACATGGTGGCGTAGGTCAAACGGAATTGGGAAGAGGTCATGGCGCAATCCCTGGCTGGTTGTAGGGCGTTGGGCAGGCTCCCCGGCCATTCGGTGGGGTAAATGATCCGCCTCATTATGTCGCAAAACAGCGCGGCGGCGCAGCCCAAAAAAACCTGTCCGCGTCCAAGGATGGGTTTGCCGGCCCGGAGCGGCGGCAAACATTACTCGTTTACTGGGTTTGGCGAGAGAGGAGGCAAGGAAAACAAGGTTTGACAGCCTGGGCCGTTCCGTATTATGTGATTAGCGGAAAAAGCCAGAGGTGAAATATGCCCTGACGGCGCGGCCTGCCGGGCCGTCAGGCTGTTGATCATGAGTAGGGGGATATATAGCCCATGAGCGCACCGTCACTAACCTTGAACGGCAAAATCGTGGAGTTTTCGCCCGGGCAGACCATATTGGAGGTGGCCCAGGCCAACGGGGTGTACATC
>CAZLSD010000111.1:0-9847 GCA_964561775.1 uncultured Desulfarculus sp.
CAACTCTTCTCCCTTCCCCTCCCCCTCTTACCTCTTCTGCGTCTCCAGCCTGCGCAGACGGCGCAGCAGTTCGTCGCGGGAGAGGATGGCCTGTCCGGGGGGTGGGAAGAAGGGGGCGAAGTCGGTGGCGGCGCGTTCGAAGGAGCCGGCCAGGTCGCTGTGCAGGGCCCAGGCCGCGGCGCGTCCGGCCCAGGCCGAGAGCTTGAGGGCCAACAGCGCCACGGCCCGGCAATAGGGGGCGCGGGGGTCCAGGTCCAGGGCGGGCAGGTTGCGGGCGGCGGCCTCCAAGAGCACCTCGTCCTCGGGCAAGAAACCCAGCACCTCCAGCATGAGGCCCAGGTCCTGGCGGGCCCAGCGCTCCAGTTGGTTGGCATAGACAAAGTCATCCACCCGCTTGACCCGGTTTAGCACCAGCTTGGGCTTCCAGCGGGCCAGGGCGTGGCGGGCGCGCTGTCCCTCGCCGGGGCGGGCCTGCTCCAGGGCCTGGATCAGCTCCTCCACCCGCATGGCGCCGGGACCGCGGCTGCGGGTCTGAAAGGCGGCCAGGGCCTTGGAAGTGGCGCTGTTGTCGCGGAACAGGCGTTCCAGGGTGCGGAACAGGGCGTTCTTGAGAAAATTGAAGGCGGCCAGCACCGAGGGGCGCTCGGGCAGCATGACCAGCAGGCTCAGGGGGCTGGTCAGGTAAAAGTCCATCACGGTGATGGCCGCGCCCGCGCCCAGGTCCAGAATGACGAACTGGCTGGGCAGGGACTTTAGGGCGGTGAGCAGCTTGCGTTTTTTTTGATAGCCAGGGTTGGCGGTGGCCACCACCATGGCGTCGCCGGGGACGAAGAAGAGGCGAGGCTCCAGCACGGGGTGGCGCACCTGTTCCAGGCTCAGATCGCGGCTGGTCAGGAGTTCGCCCAGGCCGGGGCGGTCGTTGTCCAGGCCCAGCATGATGTGCAGGTCGCTGCCGCCCAGGTCGGCGTCCACCAGGGTGACGGTGTGCTCCAGGCGGGCCAGGGCCAGGCCCAGGTTGGCGGCCAGGGCGCTTTTGCCTATGCCGCCCTTGCCGCCGCCCAGGGGCAGCACCACGGGGACGGGGGATGGGGTGGCCAGGGCGCTCATGGACCAGTATTTAGCACGGGCCGCCGCTTCAGGTCAAAGCCCGCTCCGCTCTAGTGCGCGGTCTTGCCGGGCGCGCCGAAGCGGGTGAAGAGCTTGCCCCCGTCGGAGGCCAGGGTGGCCCCCACCAGTTCGCGGTGGCGCAGGGCGGCCAGCTCGCGCTCCAGGGCGGCCTGCTCCAGGCCGGTGGCCTGGCGCAACTCCTCGGCCCTGGCCCAGCCCTGTTTGTCAATGAGGGCCAGGATGGCCTCCTGGGCCGGGTTGAGCACCTGCTCGGTCAGGCGTCTGGCGGTGTAGACCGCCCAGGGGTCGCAGGCCCTGGCCGGGCTGAGGGCATCCATGTAGCAATCTTCGCAAAGCTGGCGTCCGGCGTGTTCGCGGATTTCCTCCGGGGGCACCTGGGCCTGGCATTTTTGGCACTTGGTCATCACAGATAGCTCCTTAATCTGTGAAATCGGGCGGCAAAGTAAGAATAAAATTACTTATATGTAAAGTATGCTTGATAATAGTATCAGTATTCGGCTAAATATGTGCGAAGTCAACTTGGGGAGGGGGAATTTGGCCCAAGAATACACACCGCCCGACGAACTTGGTCAGGGCTGGCGTCCTAGAGTGTTGGTGCTGGACGACGAGTGGTCCATTCTGGAGCGCATAAGGCAGTCTCTCACGGAGGCCTATGAAGTAACCGTGGCCAGCCGGGCCCAGGAGGCCCTGGATATCATGGGCCAGGGCTCCTTCGACGTGGTGCTCACCGACCTGCGTATGCCGGGCATGGACGGCCTGGCCCTGGTCAAGGAACTCAAGGCCCGGCATCCCCAGACCCAGTACATCCTGATGACCGCCTTCAGCGACATCGAGGACACCATCAGCGCCATCCGCCTGGGGGTGGCCGACTACCTGCGCAAGCCCTTCACCATGAGCGAGGTAAAGCACGCCCTGGGGCGTTGCCTGGAGCAACGCCGGCTGCGCCGCGAGGTGGCCCGCCTGCAGGCCGGAGGCAGCATGGGCCTGATGGACATCATCGCCCGCAACCGGGGCATGCGCCAGGTCATCAACCTGGCCCAGACCGTGGCGGGCACCGATGTCACCGTGCTCATCAACGGCGAGACCGGCACGGGCAAGGGCGTGCTGGCCCGGGCCATCCACCAGGCCAGCCCCCGCTCGGACCACCCCTTCGTGGAGATCAACTGCGCCACCATCCCGGGCGCCCTCATCGAGAGCGAGCTTTTCGGCCATGAGCGCGGCTCCTTCACCGGGGCGGTGGCCCGCAAGATAGGCCGGGTGGAGACGGCCCACAAGGGCACCCTTTTCCTGGACGAGATCGGCGAGATACCCCTGGAGATGCAGGCCAAGCTCTTGACCTTCCTCCAGGAGCTGAGCTTCGAGCGGGTGGGCGGCACCAAGCGCCTGTTTGCCGACGTGCGCATCCTGGCCGCCACCAACCGCGACTTAAGGCAGGCGGTGGAGGAAGGGCGTTTCCGCCTGGACCTCTACTACCGCCTGCACGTGATCCACCTGGACCTGCCGGCCTTACGCCAGCGGCGCGAGGACATACCCCTGCTGGCCCAGTATTTCCTGCAACGCTTCAGCTTGAAGTACAACAAGCGCATCCAGAACTTCTCGCCCACGGCCCAGAGCCAGCTGCTCTCCCACGCCTGGGCCGGCAACGTGCGCGAGATGGAGAACACCCTGGAACGGGCGGTCATCTTAAGCCGGGGCAGCCGGGTGGAGTCCCTGGACCTGGAGGGCGGCCCCTCCAACCTGCCCGTCCTGGCTCCGGCCCCGCAGAATCTGCCCGCCCTGGCCGCCGAGCCCCGGGATTCCTCCCTGGCCGCCTATCTGGCCGGCTGCGAGCAGCACTACCTCAACTCCCTGCTCACCCACTACAAGGGCAGCATCCAAAAAACCGCCCTGGCCGCCGGAGTCAATCCCAAGACCCTCTACCTCAAGATGACCCGCTACGGCCTGGACAAGCGCCATTTCCGCCCGGGGCGCAGGAGCGGCCAGGCCAGCCCCGGCTCCAGCTGAGACCAGCCATACGCCAAACGCCGCCAGGGCCGGGCCCGCGCGGCCTGGCCCGGCGGCGCAGGCCGCGCGGGTTGCTTTTGCCCGCGCCTTGCGGTACAAGCCATGCACAACTCTTGACGAAAAGGGGCGTCCAGGCCATGGAGCAGACTACGCCCAGCGACCTCCTCTATGGAGGATTTTCCACCCACGGCGGCGATGTGTGGGGCGCGGCGCGCCGCTTGAAAGCGCCGCTCTCCCAGGTGCTGGATCTCTCGGCCTCGCTCAATCCCCTGGGACCGCCGCCGGGCCTGCAAGAGGCCGTGCTGGCCGGCCTGGCCGACATCTGCCACTACCCGGACCGCTCCTGCCTGGAGCTAAGAAAGGCCCTGGCCCAGTCCCTGGGGCTGACCCCCAACCACGTGCTGCCCGGCAACGGATCCACCTCCCTGATCCAGCTGCTGGCCCGGGCCATGGATTTGAAGAGCATCTGCCTGGTGGCCCCGGCCTTCGGCGAGTTCGCCCGCTCCCTGGCCATCACCGGCCGGCGCTTCCACTACCACATCCTCAAGGAGGCCAGCGGGTTTTCACCCACCCGCGCCGACATCGACGCCTTGTGGGAAAGCGAGCCGGCCTGCGTCATCATCTCCAACCCCGGCACCCCGGCCGGGGACCTGGCCGACCCGGAGGTCATGGAGTACCTGCGCTGGAACGCCGTGCGCAGGCACGCCTGGCTCATCATCGACGAGGCCTTCATGGACTTCTGCCCGGCACAGGCCCGCGCCTGGTCTCCGCCCCTGGTCAAACAGCACGAGCGGGTGCTGGTGCTGCGATCCATGACCAAGTTCTATTGCCTGGCCGGGCTGCGTCTGGGTTACATGCTGGGACATCCCGACACCCTGGCCGCCCTGGCCCCCCTGGGCGAGCCCTGGGGCACCAACACCCTGGCCCAAGCCGTGGGCATCCACTGCCAGAAGCAGGATGATTATGCCCAAAAAACCCGCCAGGCCATCGAGAAGTGGCGGGCCGAGCAGGCCCAGGCCCTCAAAAGCCTCGGGCTCAAGGTCTACCCCGGCCAGGCCAACTACCTGCTCACCAGCCTGCCCGAGGACGGCCCCAACGCCAGCCTGGTGGCGGCGGCCTGCGCCGAGCAGGGGGTGCTGGTGCGCGCCTGCCCCGATTTCGTGGGTTGCACCCCCTGGCACCTGCGCACGGCGGTCTGCGCCAGCGAGGAGCAGACCCGCCTCATCGAGACGCTCAAACCCGCGCTCAAGATGTGGCTCTTCGGGGGATCCTTCCGCTGAGAGCCCTTTGCCGCGCTCCCTGCCGGTGGCATACTGAAGCAAGGGCGTTTCCCCGCCTCCCTCCAGGAGAAGTGCAGCATGGCCAGTAAGCAAGATATCTCCGTCCCCGCCCGGCCCCGGATCATCCCCGGGGTCAGCCTGCTCAGCGAAGACGACCTGTTTCTCTTCAACGAAGGCACCCACAGCCGGCTCTATCGCAAGCTGGGCGCCCACCCGCACGTCCATGAAGGCACGGCCGGGGCCTATTTCGCGGTCTGGGCCCCCAACGCCGACCGCGTCTTCGTGATGGGCGACTTCAACGGCTGGCGCAACGAGGAACTGGGCCTGTTGCCGCGCGGCTCCTCGGGCGTCTGGGAGGGCTTCGTGCCCGGCGTGACCCGGGGCGCACGCTACAAATTCCGCCTGCACGGCAAGAACCAGGGCTACCGGGTGGACAAGGCCGACCCCTTCGGCTTTTTCCACGAGACCCCGCCGCTCACCGCCAGCATCGTCTGGGACCTGGACCATGCCTGGGGCGACGCGGACTGGCTGGAACGGCGCAAGTCCTATGACGCCTTGAGCCAGCCCATGAGCATTTATGAAGTCCACTTGGGTTCCTGGATGCGGGGGGCCGAGGAGAACGGCCGCCGCTTCCTTTCCTACCGGGAGCTGGCCCCGCGCCTGGCCGAGTATGCCAGGGACATGGGCTTCACCCACGTGGAGTTCATGCCGGTGATGGAGCACCCCTTCTACGGCTCCTGGGGCTATCAGGTCACGGGATTTTTCGCCCCCAGCAGCCGCTATGGCACGCCCCAGGACTTCATGTTCCTGGTGGACACCCTGCACCAGGCCGGGGTGGGGGTCATCCTGGACTGGGTGCCCAGCCATTTCCCCACCGATGAGCACGGCCTGCACGTCTTCGACGGCACCCACCTTTTTGAGCACGCCGACCCGCGCCAGGGCTTCCATCCCGACTGGCAGAGCAGCATCTTCAACTACGGCCGCCACGAGGTGGTTAGCTTCCTTCTTAGCAGCGCCTTTTTCTGGCTGGAGGTGATGCACGCCGACGGCCTGCGCGTGGACGCGGTGGCCTCCATGCTCTACCTGGACTACTCGCGCCAGGATGGCGAGTGGATACCCAACAAGTACGGGGGCAAGGAGAACCTGGAGGCGGTGGGGTTCCTGCGCCAGCTAAACGCCGCGGTCTACGCCGAGTTTCCCGGAGCGCAGACCATCGCCGAGGAGTCCACCTCCTGGCCCATGGTGAGCCGGCCGGCCTATCTGGGGGGCCTGGGCTTTGGGCTAAAGTGGGACATGGGCTGGATGCACGACACCCTGTTCTACATGGCCCGCGAACCCATCCACCGCAAGTTTCACCACAACCAGCTCACCTTCCGCATGCTCTACGCCTGGCACGAGAACTTCGTGCTGCCGCTTTCCCACGACGAGGTGGTGCACGGCAAGGGCTCGCTCCTGGGCAAGATGCCCGGCGACGACTGGCGGCGCATGGCCAACCTGCGCCTGCTCTTTGGCTACATGTACGGCCAGGCCGGCAAGAAACTGATCTTCATGGGCGGCGAGTTCGGCCAGTACAACGAGTGGTACCACGAGGTGAGCCTGGACTGGCACCTGCTGGAATACGCGCCCCACCAGGGGGTGCGGGACTGGGTGCGCGACTTGAACCGGGTATACCGGGATCAGCCCGCCCTGCACCAGCAGGATTGCCGTCATGAGGGCTTCGAGTGGATTGACTGCAACGACAGCCAGGCCAGCATCCTGACCTTTTTGCGCAAGGCCAAGGACCCCCGCGACATGGCGCTGGTGGTCTTGAACCTGACCCCGGTGGTGCGGCGGCCCTACCGGGTGGGCGCGCCCTTCCCCGGCTTCTGGCGCGAGATGCTAAACAGCGACGCCGAGATTTACGGCGGCAGCGGGGTGGGCAACCAAGGCGGCATGGAAGCCCAGGACATCCCCTGTCACGGCAGGCCCTATTCGCTGGAGCTGACCCTGCCGCCTTTGTCGGCGGTGTTCTTCAAGAACGAGGGGTGAGGCGGGGCCCAGCGTGGCTGGATACGTCGGGGAAGGCTTGACTTGTGATAGCGCCGGTAATAGCATAAAAACATGACCAAGCGGGACAAGCTGCCCGGGAAAATCGCCAACGCCCCCACCGCGGTCAGATGGGCTGACTTCTTGCGCTTGGCGGAGGCCGCCGGTTTCACTTGGCGCAAGGGCAAGCGCAAAAACGCCTTTGTCCTGGAACGGGAAAAAGACCAAACCACCCTGACCGTGCATAAGCCTCACGGAAGCAACCCCGTTGATCCGGCCGCGGTGAGGGAACTGGTGAAGGTCATGAAACCGAGGTAGGCCATGGAATCGATGGATAAATACAAGGCCATGAAATACCCGGCCGTCATCATGCCGGGCGATGATTCCGGCTATGTGGCGACCTACCCCGATCTGCCTGGCGTGGTGGCGCACGGCGATTCGCCGGAGATGGCCTTCGCCAACGCCGAGGAGCTGCGCCTGGAGTGGATCGAGGCCCGTCTGGAGCGGGGCTGGCCGGTGCCCGACCCGGGCGAACTGGAGTCGTGCAACGGCAAGCTGAGCGTGCGCATCCCCAAGTCGCTACACCGCGCCCTGCGCCTGAAGGCCAAAGCCGAAGGCGTGAGCCTTAACCAGTTGACGGCCAGCCTGTTATCCGCCGCGGTCTGAATCTGAAGCGCTTGCTCTCGCCCTGGCCGGATCCTAGCCTAGGAGGATGGCGGGTTACGCTTGCGCTAACCCGCCGGTTGCCTCGCCTTGCAAAATCACGACAACCTCCGCGCAACCGCCCCTTCGCTTTTTTAGGAAGGGGGGTCTGGGGGGAAACCCTTTTTTGGCGCAAAAAAGGGTTTCCCCCCAGCTCTTCCTCTTCTCACTCCGCCCTCTCCGCCACGTGCATCCAGGCGATGCCGCCGGTGAGGTCGTAGGAGCGGGGGTTTATGAGACCGGCTTGGCGCATTTCGGCGCGGAAGGCGCTGGGGGTGGGGAAGGCCAGGATGGTCTCGGCCAGGTACTGGTAGCTGGCCTGGTCCCCGGCGATGAGCCCGGCCAGTTTGGGCAGGAGCAGGGCCAGGTAGCGGGTGTAGAAAGCGCGCACCCAGGGTTTCTCGGGGGTGGCGAACTCCAGCACGTGCAGGCGTCCGCCGGGAAGAAGCACCCGGCGCATCTCGGCCATGGCCTCCAGGCGGCGGGGAATGTTGCGGATGCCGAAGGCGATGGTGACGGCCTTGAAGGTCCGGTCGGCAAAGGGCAGGCGGGTGCCGTCGCCGGCCAGCAGAGCCAGGCGGCCTTGCGCGCGGGGGGCCTTTTTCTGGGCCGGGCCCAGCATGGCCGGCACCAGGTCCAGGCCAGCCACCAAGGGCCGCTCGGGGCGGGCGGCGATGGCCAGGGCCAGGTCGCCGGTGCCGGTAGCCACGTCCAGCACGCGGTCGCCGGGGGCCAGGCGCAGGGAGGCGGCCACGAAGCGCCGCCAGCGCACGTCCTCGCGCAGGCTAAGCACGCGGTTGAGCAGGTCGTAGTAGGGTACGACCTGGTTGAATATGCGGCGCACGGCCTTCAGCTGGGTCTGTTCGTCCATGGGCATCCTAGGGCGCAACGATCAGCGCGTCGATGTACTGGGGGTCCACCCTATCCGGGTCCAGCCCGGCCAGCTCCTGGGCGATGAGGGCCAGGGCCGCCCGCAGCATCTCTCCGGCCAGGGCGGCCTGTCCGGGGTCGGTAAGCCCGCGCAGGGAGTGGGCCAGTTCCTTTTGCAGCGGCCCGGCCAGGCCCTTTTGCAGGGCGGCCAGGGCCGGGGCCGCCTGCGCGCGGGGCAGGGCCGCCAGACCGGGCAGGCCTAAGGAGCGCCTGGCCAGCCAGGTGGCCAGCACGGCGTGCAGCTTGAGCGGAGCCGCGGCTTCCGGCTCTTCCTCCGCCCCTTGGGGCGCGGCGGCCAGGGCGGCCATCTCTTCCTTGGCCAGGCCCAGGTACTCCAGGAGCAGCCGCCCCCAGAACTCGGCCTGGGCCAGATAACGCTCGGCCTGGGCCAGGTCGGCCAGGCCCTGGAAGGCCCTGAACTCCTTGTCCGCGCCAAGGCTGGCATCATAGCAGCGCGGACGCGAGAAGCAAAGCCCGGCCAGGGCGCGGTCCAGGGGCGGGTCCAAAAAGAGCAGGCCGCCGGGCATGTCCTTGAGCCAGCCCTCGCGCAGGAGCGCCCAGGCCCGGCGGTTTAGTTCGCGCAAGGTCTGGGCTCCCTGGCGGGCCAGAGCGGTCAGCGGCAGGCGCTCCAGGATGGCCCCGGCCAGGGTTGGGTCTTGGCGGGTCAACACGGCCAGGCCCAGGTTGACCAGGCTGAGTCCATCCTGGGCGGCGCGGGCCACGGCGGCTGGCTCGGCGGGGTCGGCCTCCAGGGCGCTGACCGCGCAGTTGGCCACGTAGGCCAGCTCGGCGCGCAAGGCGTCTCCGGCGGCGCGGTCCAGCAGGGAAACCAAGGCCGGCAGGGGCTCCTCGGGGGCGAGCAGGCCGATGAGGGCGTCGGAGCGGGGCATGGCCTGGGCGTGAAAGCCCAGATCGGCCTTGCGGGGAAACTGGCTCCAGTCGTCCTCGCCAGGTCTGGGCTTGGCCCAAAGCTCCAGGGCCTCGTCGCGGGGAGGGAAGCCGTGGTCCATGAGGCGTCCGCGCCGGAAACGCGAGGAGTCCTCGGCCATCAGGACCGTGGACTCCCAGAGCATGGCCTCCATGACCTGGTAGTAGCGGTCCTCCAGCTCGCTGCGCAGGACCACCAGCACCTGGGCCACGAACTCGGCGGTCTCGCCGTCCTTGAACTCCAGGTGATAGATGCCGTCCAGGGTGAAGGAAGGCAGATCGTCGGGCGGCTCCTGCTCGTCTTGGCTGGGCACGTATTTGACCACCTGGAACCAGTGGGCGCAAAGCAGGGTCAGCACCTCCAGATCGGTGGAGGCCAGCCAGCGCTCCAGACGATCCGCCCCGGCCTCCATGATCAGCGGCAGCCAGGTCTCGTAGCGGCTGGGCGCGAAGTCGTCCTTGACCCAGCCGGTCAGGTCCAGCAGATAGGTCAACTGGTCGTCGTCGCACAAGGCGATCATGGTCTCGGCGTCCCCCGGCCCCAGGGCCAACACCGTGGAGGCGAACTCATCCGGAGCCAAGGCCCGGGTAAGCTCCTCGGCGTCCGCCGCCAGGGTGATGAGCCGCTCGCGCTGCTCCGCCGGCGCGCTCAATACCAGACGCAGCCTCTGTTCCCGGCTCAAGCCCTGCCACAACGCCTCGGCCCGCCGCGAATCACTCTTCTCCAGGGCCAGTATGTCCCCGGCACTCACCCGCGCCTGCTTGGCAGTGTCGTCCATGGGTCTCCTTTGGGAGGTGGGAGCTGGGGGAGAACCTTTTTTGCAGCGCAAAAAAGGTTCTCCCCCAGACCC
>CAZLSD010000112.1:0-9781 GCA_964561775.1 uncultured Desulfarculus sp.
CCTGACCCCCGCCCTGGAGGAGGTGGACAAGGCCATCCGCCAGCTGGCCGCGCAAAACCAAAAATTCGGCGCCGCCGCCTCCTTTGAGGTTGACCGGCAATTGGCCCGTCAGACGCCCTTTAGTGAATATCGTGACCTCTTCCGGCTGGGGCTGCTGACCCTGGACCTGCGCAACGGCAGTCGAGGAGTATTTTGGTCGCTGACCCCCCGCGAGGACGGGTTCATTCCCTTGCCCTGCACCGATGCCAGCGTGCGGGAAAACCTGCCCGGAGTGGTGGAGAGCTGCCGCTATCGGGAGGGCTCCCCCGCTTACCTGGGGAGCGGAGGGCGTCGCGGGCTGCGCAACCGTTTTGTCTGGTGCGATCTCCAAGGCCGGGACAGACTCTGGCCGATTCTGGAAACCCTGGCCCAGGAGGGCCTGGCCGTGCTGGGAGGCAAGCCTGGCAGGCCCACGGTGGACGTGCCCTCAGGCCAGGCCGCCCTGCCAGCTCCGCCGCCAGGCGAACCTCTGCAAGACGCCGACTTTAAGTTGCTAAATCTCATCGAGGACGAGGAGATCAAACGCATCGAGCTGGGCGTGACCGAGGCCTGGTTGCGCATGCCGGACATACGCAAGCTGTGCCGCGAGGACCAAGGACTGGGCCTGGCTTTCTCCGATGCCGGCCAAACCGCCGCCGCCTTGCAGCGTTTGGCCCAGCACCGCTTCCTGTTGCTGCGGGAGGGGCTGGTGCGTTCGCGCATGGCTGAACTGGCGCGCGAACTGCGCTACGTCAAGCAGCGCTTCGGCCATGGCGACCAGGAACGCGCCCCTTTCCTGGTGCGCTCCCTTAAGGTCCGGGCCGTGACCAGGGACAAGCCCCTGCGCACCATGCCCTTGGATGGCGCGCTGGCCGAGCTGCGCCAACACTGCCCCGGCGATCCCCTGGCTTATAAGGTCATCGCCGCCGTGGGAGAGATGGTCAGGCGGGGTATGGGGCCGGCATCGGGAGCGCCCCTGCTCTCAGCTTTTCAGCAAAGGGCCTGGAGCGCCGTCTGGGCAGCCTGGCTGGGTGGGCGGCAGCCGCAAGGCTTCGTGATAACCGCCGACACCGGCTCCGGTAAGACCGAAGCCGCCTGCGTGCCCTTGATGGCCGGGGCCGCCTTGGACCACGCCCGGGGCCTGCAAGGCGTCCGCGCCGTGCTGGTCTATCCTCGCATCCGCTTGGCCATCAACCAGGCCGCCCGCCTGGCCCGCTATGCCAAACTCATGGGTGACGCCTGGGAGGGGGCCGGCCTCACGGTGGGATTGCAGGCCAGCGGAGTACCCGCCAGGTGGGAGCAACCGGCCGGCCAAGGCGGCGGCCGGAAGGGGCATGATGATTCCCTGTGGAAGCCCCACCCGCAAGGCGGCTGGAGCTTTCCCTTCTTCCGCTGTCCCCACTGCGGCGGAGCCCTGCGTCTGATCAATCAGTTGGGCCGCGACGCTGACCAGTTGCTCTGCGTCAATGAAAGCTGCGCCTGGTCCTTTAGCGGCTGGATCGGCTCCCAGCAAGGCCTGCGCGGCTCGCCGCCTTCCATCCTGGTGATCGTGACCGAGTCTTTGCACCAATGGATGCAGGACGCCCATTGCGGCGGCATCTTCGGCGACCGCCGCGGCCTGTCCTTTCCGCCCCGGGCCGTGCTGGCCGATGAAATACACCTCTACTCCCACGTTCACGGAGCGCAGGTGGGCTGGGCCTTGCGCCGTCTGCTGGGACGCATGCAACTGAACGGCGAGCGCGCGCCCCTGGCCCTGGGCATGAGCGCCACCCTGGCTCAGGCCCCGGTCATCTGGTCCGCCCTCAGCGGAATCGCCCGGCAAAATATCACCCAGGTGGAGCCCGCGCCCGAGGAGCGCCAGCCCAATCCCAGGTCGCGCGAATACTACTATTTCCTGCAACCGGAGGTGGAGTCGCGGGGTAAGGATATCGCCGGCGCTTCCACCACCATCCAGGCCGTCATGCTCCTGGCCCACGGCATGCGCCGCCGCACCGGCCAGGAGGGAGGCTTCCGCGGCCTGGTTTTTTTCGATTCCATAGACAAGCTCAAACGCCTGCACGGCGATTACCGAGACGCCGAGGCGGGCAAAAACCTGGCCGCCCTGCGCACCAGTTCCTATGGCCGCGACCCGCAGAACCCCACCCGCATGCGCCAGGAGTGCTGCGGCCAGCCGGAGAGCTGCTCCCGGTTCCGCGAAGGGGAATGCTGGTTTTTCGCCGCCAACGATCCTTGCCAAATTCGCGCCGATGGAACCCGACAGACTCCGGGACGCAGTCTTTCCGTGGCCTGGCGTCCCATATATTCCGGGATGGGGACCGGCGCCGAAAGGATGATCGAGGGCTCTGATCTGCTTTTCGCCACCTCATCCCTGGAGGTCGGCTTTGACGACCCGGACATGGCGTTCGTCTATCAGCACTACGCCCCCAACAACCTGGCCAGCTTCATCCAGCGCAAGGGGCGGGGAGGCCGGGGAGCCGACGACCGGCCGTTGACCGGGGTCACCCTTTCCATCTACTCCACCCGCGATGCCTGGTATTTCGCCGACCCCGGCCGCATGCTCTCGACGGATGATTTCCGGGTTCCCATCAACATGGACAATCCCTTCGTGCTGCGGGGCCAGGTCCTGTCTTGGCTCCTGGACCTGGCCGCCTGGTACAGGGTCCGCCGCGGCTGGACGCCAGACCACCGCGCCCTGCCCCAGAGTCTGTTGCGCCTGGCCGGACGCACGGCCCGGAGCGTTTTCGGCCAGGACGTGTTCCCGCGCCTGGAGTCACCTTCCATGGACCGGTTATGGCAGGAGGCCCTGCAGGATGTGACAGATGCGGCCAAGCTGAGGAAGTCAAATCCCAGGCACTGGCGGGAGGGCCTGGCCCAGGCGCCGTCGCTGCTGTTCGAGTCCATCAACGTGCCCTTGCTGCGGGTGGAGGTGGACGGCGAGGGCGAGGTGAGAGCCAGCGAGGTGGACGTGGCCCTGGGCCTGGGCGAGTGCGCGCCGGGCAGGATCAGCCGGCGCTGGGGCGTCAAGGACGCCCACTGGATTCCTCCCGGAGTCGTGCGCGCGCCGTGGGTTGGTCCGGGCGTGGGCGAGCAAAAATATTTCGCCATCAAACCGGGCATGGGAGATGAGGAGGCCCTGCGGCTGCTCCCGCGCGAGGTGCGCCAGGCCGCCCGGGGAGGCGTGAGTCCGCGCATCGCCCGGCCAGTGCTCTTGCGGCCCCAGGTGGCCGGAACCTTTGATTTCAACAAGTGGAAACCGGCTTGGGGCTGGGATGAAAGCGCGGGCCAGGCCCGCCGGTTGCACGGCCCCCATGACGCCATGCGCGGGATACATCACAAGACCCAAGGCTGGCTGCAGGGCTTTGTGATGGCCGAGGAGGAAGGCAAGCCCGCCTTAAAAAGCCTGGCGGGGCTTGATGGCTTCACCGACGGTAGCCTGCGTGTTTACCGCGGCCAGGCGGAGAGCAAAAAAACCGGCTTGCGGGTGATCCATGCCTTCTGGTGCGTGGACAACGAGATCGTGCTCGATGATCGCCAGAAAACCCGCTTGGCTCACCGCCAGGTATTCACCGAGGCGGGGAACCCGTCGCGCCTGCAGCTGGTCGGCTATGGCATGCTGCCCGAGGGGGTGGCCATCAAGATTGACTCCCCATGCCTGGACGCCTTCTTGGATGAGGAAATGGCAATCCTGCGCGCGGAGCCCGCCCGCAGCAAGTGGCACCACGGCCAGTTTCTGCGCTACCTGGTCATGGCCCGCGGCAACGCCCTGGCCATCAGCCGCCTGGAGGCCCGCCAGTTGGCCGACTTGGCCATCACCTGCGCGGCGGTGGCTGAGTTGCGCGCCGAGATGGCCCAGGCCATGGAGGGGGGCAACGGCCAACGGCTGCGCGACGCCTTCCAAGAGGCCTGGCGGCGTCATTTGTCCATGCATCCCCTCCTGCCCGAAGCCAGGTTGAAACGCCTCTTTGACCTACTGGGCAACTTGGACCTTCTCCGCACGCTCAAGTCGATTCTGGGCGAGGTGCGCGATGAAAGGGCCTTCCGAGGTTATCTGCGCTCCTCGGTGCTGGTGGGCCTGCTGGCCCGCCTGCGCCAACTCTTTGTCATTCACGGGCTGGGCAACGACCAGAGCGTGCTCTGCCACGCCCTGACTCCTTTGCAATATGAGGAGCAGGCCAGGGACGTCATCACGGTTTGCGAGCGGGGAAGCGGCGGCGACGGCACCACCCGGACCTTCCTGCAGGTCGCGGATGAGGTGCTGGCCCATTGGCGGGATGAACGCTTCGTCAACTGCCCCAACGCGGCCAACGACCGCCTGGTGGAAGGCGTCTTCGCCAGGCAGGAGGAGCATCGGCGTTGGCGCGCTCAGGATGCCAACGATCCAGCCTGGATGCGGTCCTTGGCCGGGGAGTTGGGGTTGGACCAGGGGGACGCCTCGGGCGGCCTGCAGATGGTGACGCGCCTGCTATACCAGGGCGTGGAGATAGAGGGCCGGCGTTTCGACTATTACCACCTCTATGGCCAGGTCCGTTGGGCCAGGGCCGCCTTGGCCAGGGAGTTCGGCCGCCAGCCCACCGACTGGGAGCTGGTCAGCACCGTCTTGGCCAAGGCGCGCGCGAACGCGCCCGAGGCGCAGGCCTGGAGGGAGTTGTTGACGGCCTACGGCAACCTGGCGCTGGCCTCCGACGAGGGCAGCTTGTCGCCGGAAGCGCGCCTGGCCGATCAGGCCTACCGGCTCTGCGCCAGCACCTGCCTGGACGGCTGCCAGGGCTGCCTGCACAGCGACATCGACATCATGGATGAGCATCTGGCCCAGGCCTGCGCCAGCAGAATAGTCCTGCAGCGGTTTGGCGATTTCGTCAATCGCCGTCTGGGCCAAGGTTCTTGACCATCAAGACCGCCGCTCAACCCGCGCGGCTCCATTGTTCCAGACCCTGTTCTTGTATTCGAACAGCAGATAATTGACCAGGACCTGGACGTCGCGGGGGACGTTCTGGATTTCGTTCCATTTGCGTTGCAGCCCCGGCCCGAAATCCCAGTAGCCGTTGGTCCAACGGCATATTTGGCGCAAAGGCTCCAGGTCTCCCAGGTATTGGGCGGTGCTGGGGATGCCCTGCACGTACAGACGGTCGGTTATGGCGTCCATGAGGAAGCCCAGGCCGGCGATTCCCGCTCCGTGCATCAGGCGCGACTTGCGGGGCGGCAGGCCCCAGGCCTCGGGGAAGGCCTGGCTGACCGCCCGCCAGAACGACTTGAGCAGTTCCAGCATGGCGGCCAAGTCCGCTTGTCCGTCCCGGGCATGGCGATATTGGTACAGGGCTCCATCGGAGAGGCTGTTCTCCAGCATCTTCAGAATGGAGTTGTCCGCCACCAGCCCCTCGGCGTTGGTGGGTGTCTTGATCATAGCTTTTAGGGGCGAGTCGGGGTCGAAGTTGAGGCGTTCCAGAAGTTGGGCCGGCAGTTGCCTGCGCAGCAGTTGGCGGGGAAGCTTGCCCTTGGTGCCAGGCAGCAACTCATGGACCAGCCCCTTGGGCAATGGTTTGGTGGAATTGACCAGTATGAACTGGGTGCGCTGCTCCTCGATGTCGTCGGTGATGAAGGCGGTGACGCAAATCGGAAAGCTGGAGATATTGGCCTCCCGGATGGCGGCGACTCTTTGTTGACCATCCACCAGCCATCCCGGCTTCTGGTTCCCGGAATCTCCATTGCCAGCCGGTATGGTGATTTTTCCCGTGCAGCAATAACTGTTGGAGCAACCATTGGGATCCGGCTCGAACCTGACCCTGGAATCGAAGGCGATAACCAAGGTGTTTGGCAACATAGGCTCCCCGGACTCCAGATAGTCGCGTATCTCCTTGATGTGGGCGATGACCTCGGGACGCTGATAACCGTGAATGGCATGGCCATCATCCCTATGCGCCCTGGATATGGCGGTGAACTCCGGAAGCAACTTGCCATCGACCGCAAAATTGTAGAGTTTGCAGCGTTCCCCTTGTTTTATCTGGATGGCCGGGAAAGAGTACTCGCGATGCTTTTCCATGTTTGTCTTCCCCACTGAAGATTAATTTTGCGCGGTTTCAAGCGATTTCCTGGTGAAGCCTTTTGCCGAACACGTATAGGTTGTGAAAGCCGCGCCGCTTGTTTCTCTCCGACCCCCGGAAGACAACCACATGGATTCCAACCTCCCGACATACCCGGCACTGGCATTTTTTCCAGGGGCGGTCCTCGATCAGTTCCTTGTAGGCCGCCCGGCGGTCCTTTTTTCCATTGTGCAAGCGTTCATAATCCAACAGCGCCTCCAGCAGCTCCGGGACGGCGCAAGCCTCCCGGTCGAAGGCGTTCAATAATTCCATGCACCGGCCCTCCAGGCGCAGGGCCTCCTTCTGGTCCACCTTGCCCGCCCTGATGGCCAGCTTCAGCTTGTTGTTGGCGTCCACCTGGGGGACGCGCAAGGCCAGATAGTTCTTGCCCAAGGTATGATAGTTGTCGCGGTCGTCCTTGAACGCCTGTCTAAAGGGCGAGGTGCTGTCGAAACTAGTGACTCCATGCTCCTTAAATTGATTGATGTGCTCGCAGCGGGTCACCCCAAAAAGATGCAGTTGGGTCTTTTGGCCGCGCACAGCGCTTACCGCCCGCAGGGTCTCCAATATCTGCGCTGACTTGAGGGCCACCATCCCCCCCAGCGCTATTTTTTGGTAGCCCATCTTTTGCAGTCCGCGCACCGATTCAGCGTAGGAACGCGGGCTCCAGCCTTGGGCGACGCCCATGGGGACAAATTTCAGGGCGCGCCGTTTGTGCCGCTCCAGGAACTTGGCGGCCAACTCCATGGTGATCTCGCGCCTGCGAATCCACTCCTTCGGAACCTCATCCGCGGAAGCCGTGTCGTGTTTGGCGTTGTAGCCCAATATGATATGGTCTATGGCCGTGCCGATATCCACGCCGAGTTCCTCATAAAAATCCAACACCTCGTCCGCGGTGTAGGGAGGGGTTTCAAGCCCGACGTAGCTGAAGGCTCCGCAATCCCCCATGGCCAGCAGGGGAGGCTGACCCGGGCCGCTGAGGCGGAAAAACCTCCGCATGCCCTGGCGTAAAAGACGTTGGCGCTGCGCCTGCGAGTATTTGCCGTTCTGGCCCTCGACGCCGTCCACGATCCCTTTGGAAAGCAGAATGCCGTCGTAGGGCGGTTCGTAGTGGTATTCGTGCGCGTACTGGTCGTCTCTCTGGCGAACACGCAGGGGATCATGTTCTTCGCTCAGCAGATCGAAGCGGGGATCAATCTGATCCTGGCTGTCGGGGAAAAAGAATTTCATCAAACCGATCTTCCTGCGCCCTCAACGTTGGCTGGTGGACCTTGCGGCAGGGCCGCTGGGGCCTGCCTGGTTTATGCGATGGAAAGCCTAGGCATGCTCTTGTCGCTTGGCCTGGAGGTACAGGCGTCCGAAACGTCCCTGTTCGCAAGCCTGCCCTTCCTGCCGCAACCTGCGCAGCAAGGGTGTCTTGCTGAGTTCGGGTTGCCGCTCCAGCTGCCGGCGGATGAAGGCGATCACCTCCGCGTCATCTAGGGGGCGGCGGTGGCGCCCGCGGGGCGGAGGCTGCTCTTCCAGCAAGCCAGCCAGGAAGCGGGAAGCCCGGGCCAGGCCCAATTCAGCCGGGCCCAGGCTATTCAGCAACAGCCTGGCGATGCGCACGTTAAGGGCCTGGCGCGCCCCGCCCACCAGGCGCTGCAAACGGCTGTCCGCCGGCAAGAGGTGCGGTCCCAGTCCGCCCTTGGGCTGGGCGCTGGCCGAGAGGATCAGCAGGGATTCCGGATCGTCCAACTGTTCGGCCGCCTGCAAAAGATCATTCTCCAGGGCCGCCAGGTAGGCCCCGGAAGCCACCACCAAAAAGCTCTCCCGCGGCCGGCTGGCCGCCAATTGGGCGATGGTGCGCGGCCCGCGGCCCTCTGGCCCAGCCCAACCGGCAAGCTCATGCCACCACCTGCTAACCTGCATCCTGGCGCCGGCCACCGCGTCGGCATGGCCTATGGTCAGGGTGGCTTGGTAGGGCTTGATATGGGCGTCCTCTTGAATCAGGCCATAGCCCGCGGAGCAAATCCACATGCTAGCTTGTCCGCCGCGCGCCCGCACTATCCGCGGCAACTCTTGCGCCACCTGCCAGTGTTCGCCTTGATACATGCGCCAGGCGGGAAGGCTGGGGGCTTCCACCCTTTCCAGGCCCCGGACCCACAAGGCGCACCTACGCTCCAGCGGAGCCTCCCGCAGCCGGCCCAGGCGGAGTTGCTCCGGGGCTGGTATTCGCTTGCGGTTGGAGCAGGTTACCAGGATGTTGAGAGTGGGCGCCATGGCTCTAGTCGCAGCGTGAACCTAGGTCGGGGTTGGCCCAGGCCTGGGGCAAGTTAATCTCCATAGCCGTGCTCCGGGCATCCGACGCGCAAACGGCGAGATGTCGGAGGGCAGCCATGGCGTCGCTCCTGGATGTTCCGCAATTTTAGGACTGCTGGCCGCGATAAATGCAACCAGAGTTTTCCGTCTCCTGCACCATGACTTGGCTCAATCCGGGCAAGCGCTGGCTCAGGCGCTCCCAGACCCAAACGGCCAGGCACTCGCTGGTGGGGTTGGGCAAGCCCTCCACCTCGTTTAGGAGCTGGTGGTCCAGTTGCTCCAACAGTGGCCTAAAGGCGGTGTCGATCTCGGCGAAGTCGCGCAGCCATCCGCTGTCGCTCCCCACCGTCCCGTTAATGAATACAGTAACCTGGTAGTGGTGGCCATGAGTGACGCCGCATTTGTGACCCTTTTCCACCCGGGGCAGGTAGTGGGCGGCCTCGAATCCGAACTTTTTGAATATCTCCATTGTTGCCATGGGGCGACTCCCGTAAGCGGTTGCAGACGGCCCCTGGTTTGGGCGGTCTATCATCTGGCGCGATTGGCGACGCCTTGGCCGAGTTGATAGGCGGCGGGATCGGCCAGGCGGTTCTCCGCGAAATCTTAGCGCCGCGGCAGACAGGCATAGCAACGGCCGCGGGAGCGCCCCACGGGGCTGAGTCGCAACATATCCTGGCCAGGCCATGATCCACGCCCAAGGCCGGGGACAAAAAGACGGTGTCGCAGGCGGGCAGGGCAGTGGGGTTCCCTGGTCCATCCTCAGCCAGGCCTCGGCCCTTGGGCGGCTCCAGGCCGCCGGTCAGGACCAAGCCGCCCGTCGGGCCCCCATGTCGATGCCCAGGATCCGGCGCCCGGCCAAATCCAGGTGGCGCTGCCCATGGCGGAAGCTCGGGGCATGAACCTCAAACCCCGGGGACTTGGCCACCGCCGCCGTGGCGGCCGAAGCAAGTCCATCGCCCAAGAGGACCACAGCTTGGTGAATTATACCTAAATTGGTCGAGCGCGGAGGCAAGTGGTTTGACTTATTGAGAGACGCTGTAATCTTTTCCCGGTTTGGCGGAGATGCGCTTAGCAGGCGGTTGAAAAACAGCCTGCGCGGGCCAGGGATGGCCCGCCGAAAAACGCCGGCTTTGCCCCAAGGCTAAGCTTTTCGCCGACTTGCCAAAAATAATTTTTGGCAAGTCGGGTTGAGAAAGGCCATGGATGGACTTCTTCAACACCTTGTTAGGCAGCCAACCTGAGCACCTCATATTCAGCCCTGCCGCCATAGCCTGGCAATGCCCCTCCGGTTGCCGCCACAGCCCCCGGTGTCAGAGCGAGCAACGGCGCCTGAATCACTAGCAGCGGCGATCCCCTCCGGGGATGTGGAAATGGGGACCGTGCCC
>CAZLSD010000113.1:0-9737 GCA_964561775.1 uncultured Desulfarculus sp.
TGGTGGGGACCGCGGCCTTGAAGATCGCCGCCGGCCTGGGGGCCAACGTGACGGTGCTGGACAAGAACCTCAAGCGCCTGGCCTATCTGGACGACATTTTCGGCTCGCGCATCACCACCCTTTTCTCCCTGCCCGAGACCGTGGCCGCCCTGGTGGCCCGGGCCGATCTGGTGGTGGGGGCGGTGCTGGTGGCCGGGGCCAGGGCTCCCCGCCTGATCAGCGAGGAGATGGTCAAGAGCATGAACCCCGGCACGGTCATCGTGGACGTGGCCATAGACCAGGGCGGCTGCGTGGAGACCATGCGCCCCACCAGTCACGCCCAGCCCACCTTCGTCAAACACGGGGTCATCCACTACGGCGTGACCAACATGCCGGGGGCGGTCTCCCGCACCAGCACCTATGCCCTGTGCAACGTCACCTTGGCCTATGTCATGCAACTGGCCCAGGCCGGCGGCCAGGGCCTGGCCGCGGCGCGCCAGGATCCGGCCCTGGCCCGGGGCTACAACGTGCTGGGCGGCCAATGCACCCATCCCGGCGTGGCCGAGGCCCTGGGGGTGGAATGCACGCCTTTGGCCACGCTGTGGTAGGGGGCTGGCCAGGGGCCGCGGCCAAGCTGGCGGCATGATTGGCTTGCGCGCCGCGGGGCGGCCTGACGCGCTCATTTTGGCGGCTGGAGGCTGGTCCAGGCCTGGGCCGGGGCGCTGGGTGGGAGAAATGTTTTTTTGAACTTTCGTTGGAGACCTGTGTGGCAGGCTTTTGACATTTTATTAACAGGTTAGTGCCTTTGGCGGCATGTACGAAACATAAAACGGCAAAAACAGAAGCTATCAGTAGAATTCGCGAGAAATAGCGAGAACGCTTACAGTGAATCTCCTGTACACAATTGTGACATGGCGTTTTCTCCAAGCACTGCTGCGCAGTTAGGGCAGGGGCACGAAAGCCAGCCTTCGACGGCCCCTGCCGAGGTTATGGCGTGAAAAAATAAAAAATACAGTTGGTTATCTTTGTGGGCAATTACGGTCCGGCCCAAGGCCGCTCTCTCCCAGGTCACGGTTGACCGCCAGCCCCCCAACCGGTAAATACTGGGCCAACAACGTGGAAGCCTCTGGCGGCCTGCCCCACGAAGTTAAAAAATCATCCAAAACGTATGATTATAGCCCTGCATCCTGGAGGTTTTTTTGTCTGAGGCCTTGTTGCGCAGTGTCAAGGGGCAGATAGCCGCACGTCTGGAGCCTGAGGAATACCAGGTCTGGGTGGAGCCCCTGCGTTTTCTGCGAACCAATGGCGAGCAGATGGTCTTGGGCTGCCCCAATTCCTTCCATTTGGCCTGGGTGCGTGAACACCACCTGGCTGGACTGACCGCGGTGCTGCAGGAGATGGGCAAGCAGCTGCGCCCCGTGCTGGAGGTGGTCAAGGGCTCCGAGCCCGCCAAGGGCGGCGCGCGGCCGGCGGCGCGCCAGCTCAGCCTGCCCAATCTGCCGCTCAACCAGCCCAGTTTCAATCAGCGCTACGTGTTCGATCGCTTCGTGCCCGGGCGCAGCAACGAGTTCGCCTGCGCGGCGGCCCGGGCCATGGCCCAGGGGCAGAAGCTCTTTTCCAACACCCTGTTCCTGGTCTCGGGCACCGGCCTGGGCAAGAGCCACCTGACCCAGGCCGTGGGCAACCAGGTGCTGGGGCAGAAACCCGGGGCCAGGGTGGCCTATCTCACGGCCGAGGACTTCGCCAACCAGATGATCTCCGCCCTGCGCGCCCGGCGCATGGAGGAGTTCAAGGACCGCTTCCGCCGGGGCTGCGACCTGCTGCTGCTGGAGGAAGTGCAGTTCTTGACCGGCAAGGACAAGACCCAGGAGGAACTGGGCTATACCCTGGACGCCATCTGGGACGGCGGCGGCCGGGTGGTCTTCACCGGCAACTGCCCGCCCCAGCAGGTCAAGGGCCTGGGCCGCCATCTGCAAAGCCGCCTTAGCGCCGGCGTGACCGCGCCCATCGAGGCCCCCGACAACCTGACCCGCCTGCGCATCCTGGAGCACATGGCCTCCGAGGAAGGCGTGAGCGTGCCCTCCCCGGTGCTGGAGTACCTGGCCCAGGAGGTTAGCGGCGACGTGCGCCGCTTGCAGGCCTCCCTGGTGGGGCTCCTGGCCAAGGGCAGCCTGACCGGCCGCCCCCTGGACCTGCGCCTGGCCGCCGAGATCACCGGCCAGATGCACATCAAGCTTTCCCGGGTCTCGCCCGAGCAGATACGCGACCAGGTGGCCAGGCTCTATGGCCTGGAGCCGGAGATCATGGCCGGCAAGAGCCGCAAGAAGGCGGTGGCCCGGCCGCGCAATCTGGCCCTCTATCTCTGCCGCCGCCACACCGAGGCCTCCTTCGCCTCCATCGGCCGCGTCTTCAGCCGCGATCACTCCACGGTCATGTACGGAGTGGATCAGGTGGAGCGTAATCTGGCCAGCGACGCCCGCCTGGCCCAGGAACTGTCCTTCCTGGAGCAGCGCCTGGGGCTTAGCTGAGCCAGCGGCCGTTTCCGTCCTTCCCCTCGGCCTAGCCGGTTTGGTGGGCGCGGCCCGGCGGGGCAGGCGCGTTTTTTTACAGCCCTGCCCGGGTGTGTTATAAGGAGGGTGCGCCCCCTCCCTTGCTGCGAGACGCCCATGGCCAGGCTTCTGGAGGCTTTCAAGCGCATTTTTTCCGGCTCCAAGGACGACCACCTCTCCGCTGGAGAGCTGGAAGTCCTGCGGGCCGATTTCCGCGAGCGCTACCACAACTTCAAGCTGCTCCTGGCCGCCAACAACAAGGCCCTGGAGATCATGAGCGACATGGAGGAGGCCGCGGGCAGCGGGCGTCCCTTCGGCATGTCCTTCATCCGGGCCAACTGCACGGCCATCTCGGTGAACGTCTACCAGATCGTCAAGAAGATGGAGGCCCTGGCCCCGGGCAAGTACGACGATCTCTCCGAGCGCTTCAAGGCCATCCAGGAGTCCATCAACCAGTTGCTGGCCGCCAACCCCGCTCCCCCGGGCGAGCGCTTGGTCATTCCCCTGGACGAGGTGGACAAGGACCTGGCCGACCAGGTGGGGGCCAAGATGGCCAACGTGGGCGAGATGAAGTCCCGCCTGGGCCTGCCGGTGCCCGAGGGCTTCGTCATCAGCGCCCGCGCCTACCAGCGCTTTTTCGAGCACAACGACCTACAGGCCGAGATCTACCGCCGGGTGCAGGCGGCCACCCTGGAGCGCATGGACCAGGCCTTCGCGCTCAGCTCCGACATCCAGCAGCTGGTCATCAAGGCCCAGGTTCCCCCCGACCTGGCCCAGGCCATCCATGAGGCCTATGCCGCCCTGGCGGCCCGCACCCACGCCGGGGTCACGGTGAGCATGCGTTCATCCGCCCTGGGCGAGGACGCCGCCGGCACCTCCTTCGCCGGCCAGTACCGCAGCCAGCTCAACGTCAACGCCGAGCACCTGATCGAGGCCTACAAGGAGATCGTGGCCAGCAAGTACAGCCTGCAGGCCGTGACCTATCGCAACAACCGGGGCATCCGCGACGAGGACGTGGCCATGTGCGTGGGCTGCATGGCCATGGTCCCGGCCAAGGCCGGCGGGGTGGTCTACACCCGCAACGCGCTCAACATCCGCGACCAGTCCATCCACGTCACCTCGGTCTGGGGCCTGCCCAAGAGCGTGGTGGACGGCAGCGCCGACTGCGACCTGTTCGTGCTGGACCGCTCGCCCCAGCCCCAGGTGATCGAGCGGCGCATCGGCTTCAAGGAACGCAAGTTCGTCTGCTACCCCGAGGAGGGCGTCTGCCGCCTGGATTTGACCGAAGGCCCCGACGCCAACCTGCCCTCCCTGGGCGACGCCGAGGCCTCCCGGGTGGCGGTCATCGCCCGCCAGTTGGAGGAGTACTATGGCGAGCCCTTGGACATCGAGTGGGCCATGGACGAGCAAGGCGTGGTCTACCTGCTCCAGTGCCGCCCCTTGAAGCAGTTCAAGGGGGCGGAGTGCTCGGTATCGGCCCAGCCCGTGGTGGTGGAAGGCGCCAAGGCCCTGCTAACCGGCGGGGTGACGGCCAGCCCGGGGGTGGCGGCGGGGCCGGTGCACTGGGTGCGCAAGGACCGCGACGCGCTGACCTTCCCTCAGGGGGCGGTGCTGGTGGTGGCCCAGTCCCTGCCGCGCTGGGCCGCCCTGCTCTCGCGCGCCGCCGCCGTGGTGGCCCTGCAGGGCGGCGTGGCTGGACATCTGGCCAACGTGGCCCGCGAGTTCGAGGTGCCGGCCCTTTTTGGCCTGCCCGGCCTGGAACAGGCGCTGGCCGACGGCCAACTGGTCACCGTGGACGCCCAAGGCCTGGCCATCTACGAAGGCCGGGTGGAGTCCCTGCTGGCGCTTTCCAGCGAAAAGAAGAACCTCATGGCCGGCAGCCCGGTGCACAACACCCTGCTGGCGGTGATGGGTTACATCGCTCCGCTCACCCTCATCGACCCCGATTCGCCGGCCTTCAAGCCGGCCAACTGCCAAACCCTGCACGATCTCACCCGCTTCTGCCACGAAAAGAGCGTGCACGAGATGTTCTCCTTCGGCAAGAACCACCACTTCAACGAGCGGGCCAGCCGCCAGCTCTATTACCGGGTGCCCATGCAGTGGTGGATCATCAACCTGGACGACGGGCTCAAGGAGGAGGACGGGGGCAAGTACGTGCGTCTGGAGAACATAGACTGCCTGCCCATGCTGGCCCTGTGGGAGGGCATGGTGGCGGTGCCCTGGGAAGGCCCGCCCCCGGTCAACGCCCGGGGCATGGCCTCCATCTTTTTCCAGGCCACCACCAACAAGTCCCTGGAGACCTCGGTCAAGACCAACTACGCCAACCGCAACTACTTCATGATCTCCAAGAACTTCATGAGCCTCTACAGCCGCTTCGGCTTCCACTTCTCCACCATCGAGACCATGGTCAGCGAGCGGGCCACGGAAAACTACGTCAGCTTCTCCTTCAAGGGCGGGGCGGCCAACTTCGAGCGCAAGCTGGCTCGGGTGCATTTCGTGGCCGAGATACTGGAGGAGTACGGCTTCCGCGTGCAGATAAAGGAGGACGCCGCCTTCGCCCGCCAAGAGGGGCTGGAGCAGGCGGCCATGGAGGACCAGCTCAAGATGCTGGGCTACCTCATCATCCACACCCGGCAACTGGACATGGTCATGGGCGACGCCGGCGCGGTCTCCCACTTCCGGGCCAAGATGCGCCGCGACCTGCAGGAGACCCTGGGGGTGCCCCCGCCGCGCAACGGGGCCGCGCTGGAGGCGCAGCCCGCCCACGCCGCCTGAGGCCGGCCCTGCGGCCTAGGCCCCGCCCTCGCCGTCCCCGCCGCCCAGTTCGCGCCAGCGGAAGCAGTCCACGGTGTGGTCGTTGACCATGCCGGTGGCCTGCATGTGGGCGTAGATTATGGTGGGGCCCACGAAGCGGAAGCCGCGCTTCTTGAGATCGCGGCTGAAGTCCTGGGCCAAGGGGGTCTGGGCCGGCACGGCGGAGATGGCGGGCCAGGCGTTCTGGATGGGCCGGCCGCCCACGAAGGACCACTGGTACTCCGTGAAGGAGCCGAACTCCTCCTGAACCTTGAGGAAGGCGCGGGCGTTGCCCACGGCCGCCTCCACCTTGAGGCGGTTGCGCACTATGCCCGGGTCGCCCAGCAGGCGGCGGATATCGTCAGGGCCGAAGCGGGCCACCTTCTCCGGATCGAAGCCGGCGAAGGCGGCGCGATAAGCCTGGCGCTTGCGCAGGATGGTCAGCCAGGAGAGCCCGGCCTGGGCTCCCTCCAGGATGAGGAACTCAAAGAGCGCGCGGTCCTCGCGCACGGGCACGCCCCATTCCCGGTCGTGATAATCCCGGTACAGCTGGTCGTGCCCCACCCAGGCGCAACGGACCGGATCAGGCTTGTGGCTCATGGGCTGGGCTCTCTCCCGCGCCGGTTCAGGGCCGGCCCGTCTCCCAGGGCGGGCGGGTGGTGCCGCGGCGGTCGTCGTCGTCGCGGCGGCGGTCTTCCTCCTCGCGGCGTTTATCCTCCAGGCGCTTCTTGTCCTTGCGCTCCTTGCTCTCCTCCACCTCCTTGAGTTCCCGCTCGGCTTTTTCGCGCAGCTCGGGCTGGGACTCCAGGGAGGCCACCGCCTTGGTGAGGTGGAAGCGGGCGGTGCGTTCGTTGCCGCGTTTGGCAAAAGCTTGGCCCAGATAGAGCGACGACTCGCCGGTGCGCCCCATCTTGCCCAGGGCCAGGCCCAGGTCGTAGAGGGCCTGGTCGTTGTCCGGCTCCAGTTCCACCAGCCGGGCCAGGGTCTGGCGGGCGGGCTCCAGTTGCTCGCCTTGCATCTGGGCGCGGGCCAACAGGCTCAAGGCCTCGCTGTCGTCATAGCGCAGGCTCACGGTCTTGTTGAGCAGGTCGCTGGCCTGGGCCAGATCGCCCAGCAGCAGGTGACACTTGCCCTGTTCGCGCCAGAGAAGGGGGCTGCCCTGCCAGCCGCGCTCCCCGGCCAGGCGCAACAGGGCCAGGGCGCTGTGATAGCGGGCGCGGCGCATCTCCAGCAGGGCCTGGCCATAGAGGGGCAGGGGGTCGTTGGGCTTTTCCCGGCGCTGGCGGGCCAAGGTGGCCGCGGCCTGCTCCAGGGGCTCATAGAGGGCCACCAGCCTGGTCTTTATGCGCAGGAACTCGCCGTTGTCATAGGGCCGGGGCCGGCTGGAGCCGCGCCGGACCATGTCCTCGATGCGCTCCATGCGCTCGGGGCTGGCGGGATGGGAGCGCAGGTAGTTGGGCACGCCCTCGCCGCCCAAAAGGCGCTCCATGCGCCATATGCGGCCGAAGCTGGCGGCCATCTCCTGGCCGGGGTAGCCCAGGTTGGTCATCAGCTTGTAGCCGGTGAAGTCGGCCTGGGATTCGTCATCGCGGCTGAACATGAGCGAGGTCTGCGCGCCGCCGGCGATGGAGCCTATCATGAGGGCCTGGCCGGCCGCGCCGCCGCCCAAGGCGGCCAGGATCATGCCGGCCAGGGCTCCGGCCATGGTGGCGATGCTCAGCGGAGTGCCGCGCTCCACCCGGTTGGCCAGGTGGCGGTGGTGGATGTGGGCGATCTCGTGGGCCAGCACCCCCACCAGCTCGGCCTCGCTCTCCAGCATGGTGATTATGCCGCGAAAGAAGAAGATGTAGCCTCCGGGTATGGCGAAGGCGTTCATCTCATCGTCGTCGGCGATGTTGAAGGTGTAGGTGAACAGCTCGTCGTTCAGCTGGTCGGTGATGCGCTTGCCCAGGCGGCGCAGATAGGCCAGGCAGTCGGGGTCCTTGACCATGGGCACCTGGGCCATGACCTCGTCATAGGCCTCGCGCCCCAGCTTGCGCTCTTCCTCCAGGGTCATGGCCCGGGAAGGGGCGGGCGCGAGCCCCGCCAGCAGCAGGAAGCTAAGCAGTAGAGCCAGGCCCTGACGCCAGGCGCGCGGCATGTGGTCCCCCGGGTTAGGCCAACAGCGTATGTCCGGTCATCTCGGCGGGGGCGGGCTGCCCCAAAAGGTCCAGCACCGTGGGGGCCACGTCGCACAGCGCCCCGGGCTGGAGTCTGGCCGTTCCGCGCGTCTGGTTTATGAGCACGCAGGGCACGGGATTGGAGACGGTATGGGCGGTGTAGGGTCCGCCGTGCTCATGGTCGATCATCTGCTCGGCGTTGCCGTGGTCGGAGGTCAAAAGCACCGCCCCGCCCTGGGCCAGCACCGCGGGTATGACCCGGGCCAGGCAGGCGTCCAGGGTCTCCACCGCCGCGCGCGCCGCCGCGAAAACCCCCGTGTGCCCCACCATGTCGCCGTTGGCGTAGTTCATCACGATGAAGTCGTAGACCCGGCTCTCGATGCGGCGCAAGACCTCGTCAGTGACCTCCAGGGCGCTCATGGCCGGCTTCTGGTCATAGGTGGCGACTTCCTTGGGGGAGGGGATGAGCGCCCGGTCCTCGCCGGGGAAGGGCTCCTCGCGGCCGCCGTTGAAGAAGAAGGTCACGTGGGCGTATTTCTCGGTCTCGGCGATGTGCAGCTGCTTGAGTCCGGCCTTGCTCAGGGTCTCGGCCAGGGTGTTGCTTATGTCCTGGGGCGGGAAGGCCACCGGCACCTGGGTCAGGTGCTCGTCGTACTGGGTCAGGCAGACGTAGTCGGCCAGCCGGGGCCGGCTGCTTATGTCGAAGCCCTTGAAGTCCCTCTCGTTGAAGGCCCAGGTCAGGGCGCGCGCCCGGTCGGCGCGGAAGTTGAAGAAGATGATGGCGTCGCCGTCCTTGATGGTGGCCACGGGCTGGTCGCCTTCGGTGATGATGATGGGCTTGACGAACTCGTCGTACTCCTGGCGGGCATAGGCCGCGCGCACCGCGGCGGCCGGGTCGCTGGCCGGCGCGCCCTGGCCGTGGATGAGGGCCTGCCAGGCCAGCTGGACGCGGTCCCAGCGCTTGTCGCGGTCCATGGCCCAGTAGCGGCCGGTGACGCTGGCGATGCGGCACTGGGGATAGGCGCGCAGGAAGTCCTGCAACTCGTCAAGATAGCCGGCCGCCGAGTCGGGCGGGGTGTCGCGGCCGTCCAGGAAGGCGTGCACGGCTATTTTGCCCACGCCTTTTCCCGCGGCGGCGCGGATCAAGGCGTAGAGGTGCCCCTGCAATGAGTGCACCCCGCCAGGGCCCAGCAGGCCCAGGAAATGCAGGGTGGAGCCGTTTTTCTTGACCCGCTCCATGGCCCGGCTCAAGGCGGGGTTGACGGCCAGTTGGCCCTCGCGGATGGCCTTGTTGATGCGGGTGATGTCCTGATAGATGACCCGGCCCGAACCAAGGTTCAGATGCCCCACCTCGGAGTTGCCCATCTGCCCCTGGGGCAGGCCCACCGCCTCGCCGAAGCAGAGCAACTGGGTGTGGGGATAGCTGGCGAAGAGGCTGTCCATGAAGGGGGTGGCGGCGCGGGTCACGGCGTTGCCCTCGTCGTCCGGGGCCAGGCCCCAGCCGTCCAGGATGATGAGCGCCACCGGGCGGGAAGCTTGCATGGGTTCTCCTATCAGGATTGGGGAGCGGGCTCGGCGGGGATGGGCAGCAGGCAAGCCAGCTTGTCCTCTTCCAGGGGTAGGCGGGGCGCGTCCATCCATAGGGATTCCAGGTCGTAGAACTCGCGCACCGGCTCGTGGAACACGTGCACCACCACGTCGCCAAAGTCCAGCAAACCCCAGCGCCCCTCCTTGACTCCGTCCTGGCCCAGGAGCTTGGCGCCGGCCTTTTTGAGCACGCTCGCCACGTTTTCGGCGATGGCCGTGGCCTGGCGGGTGGAACGGCCGCTCAAGATCAGGAAGTAGTCGGCGTAGCCGGTGAGGTCGCCCACTTCCAGCAGCAGGGGGTCCAGGGCCTTTTTGGCCAGGCCGGCGGCGGCGCAGAGCCACGCCATGTCCAAAGGCGTCTTGGGCTTGGCCGCGCGCAGGCGCGGCCGGCGGGTGCTCGAAGGGCTCAAATCTGGGCTCCCTTGTAACCGTAAAGGTTCATTCTTCTAATATAGTCCTCGACCGGGGGCGGGACAAGATAGGCCAGGGACAGCCCTTCCTTGGCCCGGCGCTTGATGTCGGTGCTGCTGATATCCAGGAGCGTCACCGTGGCCCGTCGCGCCCCATGGCCGCCCTGGGGCAGGCGCACCCAGCCGTCGTTGGCCAGGGTGAAGGCCGGGTCCACATAGCGCTCCAGGTATTCGCCTATGTCGCGTCCCGGCGCGCCGGG
>CAZLSD010000114.1:0-9717 GCA_964561775.1 uncultured Desulfarculus sp.
TTCTTAAAAAAGCCTCCCGCCGGATTCCAGTTCCAGTAGGGCTTTTTTGAGGGGCAGGCCGCCGCCGAAGCCGGTGAGGGATCCGCCAGCGCCCAGGACGCGATGGCAGGGCACGAAGAGGGGCACGGGGTTGTTGTGCATGACCTGGCCCACGGCGCGGGCGGCGTTGGGTTTGCCCACCAGGGCCGCGACCTTGCCGTAGGTGATGGTGCGGCCATAGGGCACGGCGGCCACGGTTTCCAGCACGGCGCGGGTGAAGGGGGGCAAGCCCTCCAGGTCCAGGGGGGCGTCCAGGGGTTGGGGCTGGCCGGCCAGGTAGGCCAGGAGCTGGCGGCCCCACAGGGTGTCCTGGGGCTCCACCGAGACCATCTCGGCCTGGGGGGTTCTCCGCTCCAGCAGGCGGGCCAGATCGCGCAGGTCGGCGGGGGGCAGGGTCAGCACGGCCAGGCCTCTTTCGGAGATGGCTCCGTAGAGGGGGCCGAAGCTGAATTCCACGGTGAAGACCCGCACCTGGTTCATGGCCGCCACGATCCCTGCTCAAGATTATGCCCTATCATATAATCAGCCAGGGCCTGGAGGGCAAGGTTCTTGTGGCCGGCCCAGTCCGGCCCCAGCAGATGGTCTGGCCCGGGATCGGCCGCCAGGCGGTGGATGACCATCTCCCGGGGCAGCCAGGCCAAGAACTCGGCGGCGGCTTGCGCCCAGGTCGCCAGGCTCCAGGGCTGGAACCGGCCCTCCAGGTAGGAGCCGGCCAGGGGCGCGCCTTCCAGGACCATGAGTTGGTGCATCTTGACTCCCCAGAGGCCCAGGCCGGCCAGGTGACGGGCGGTGGCCGCGGTGTGGGAAGGGTCCTCGCCGGGCAGGCCCAGTATCACATGGGCCACCACGGGCAGGCCAATGCGGGCGGCCTGCTCCACGGCGCGGTCGAAACAGGCCAGGCCGTGGCCTCGATTGAGAGCGGCCAGGGTGGCGTCGTGGGCGCTTTGCAGTCCCAGTTCCAGCCAGAGAGGCAGCCGCTCCGCGGCCCGGCGCAGGAGTTCCCAGCGCGGCGGGTCCAGGCAGTCGGGGCGGGTGGAGATGATGAGCCCGGCCAGGCGAGGGCAGGCGAGCGCCGGCTCCAGCAGGGGCTCCAGGGCCTGGGCCGGGGCGTGGGTGCTGGTGAAGGACTGGAAGTAGGCCAAGGCCTGGGGCGGCTGACGGCCCTGGCGGGCGGAGCGGGCGGCCACGGCGGCCAGGCCCTGCTCCAGTTGCTCGGCGATGCTTGAGCCGGCGCGGCCCCGTCCCGAGGCCCCGGGCGGGCACCAGGCGCAGCCTCCGCGCCCCAGGCTGCCGTCGCGGTTGGGACAGCTCAGGCCGGTCTCCAGGGGGATCTTGACCACCGGGCCGCCGAAGCGCCGGCGCAGAAACGGCCCCAGCAGGTTGACCCGCCCGGCCAGCAGGCGGCTGTCCACCGCTACTTTTCTCCCGCGGAGGGTTGCCGCTCCAGGATGGGGGCTTCCTCGCGCAGGACCCATATGCGGTTCAAGTGGCCGGGGATGGCCTGGCCCTGGCCGTAGTCGCGGCGGAATTGGGGATTGTTGCACAGACCGAAATAGAGGCGCTCGCGCAGGGGGCCGCCGAACTCCAGGCAGACGTATTCGCCGCCCTGGCCGTTGGGGTGGACCTCGTAATCGATGCGCCAGTCGGGGTTCCAGGCGATGTAGCGGTCGTCCAGGCCCTGGGGCCGGTCGCAGAACATGGCGTCGGGGGGGAAGCAGCCGTCATGATCGGCGGCGAAGCGCTCCAGGGCGGCGGCCACGCGGGGGGCGCGTTCCAGGAACTGGTTGTAGGCCTCGCGCTGGTTGCGCCCCTTGCCGTCCAGGGCCAGGAACACCAGCAGCGCCGCCAGGGCCAGGATGACCCATTTTTCATAGCGGTGCAGGTCGCGGGGGATGCTGAGATCGCGGGCGAACATGATGAAGTGAATATAGCACAGGCTTTGCGGCTTGTCCCTGTCTCCGCTACGGTTCATAATAAGCGTATGTGAGGAACAAGCCATGGATGCAGCAACACCGCAGGCCCCAGCGCTTACCATCAAGGAAGTGGCCCGGCGCACCGGGCTGGCCCCCTCCACCATTCGCTATTATGACCAGCAGTTCGAGGAGTTCCTGGGCGTGCGCCGGGGCAACGGCCGCCGCCGGCTCTTCGATGCCCAGGCGGTCGAGCGCCTGCTATTGGTGCAACGGCTGCTGAAGGAGCAGGGCCTTAGCCTGCGCCAGGCCCGGCAGAGCCTGTCAGGCGCGCCAGCCGCCCAGGACGCCCAGGAGGCTGCCGGCAACGGAGGCGAGGGGGAGTTGGAGATGCTTAGGTCCGAGGTCGGCCGCCTGCGCGCCGAGATGGAGCAACTGGAGCGCAGGGTGCGTGAGTTGCGGGATATCCAGCAGCGCACCCTGGCCTTGGTGGGCAGCCTGACCCGCTCCTAGGCGGGCGGGGCGCCGGGGCCAGGCCAGCGCCGCCGAGCGCGGGCGGCCGGGCGGGGCCTATACCACCACGCAGGAAACCTCCATGCCCTTGAGCAGAAGCCTGATACCCAGGGGACAGCAGGGCGCCTGGAAATTGGCGCAGCGGTGTGCGTCGTCATCCCATTCCATGCGCTGACAACGCAGGCAGTACAGCTCCGGTTCGAACTTCTCGCGCGAAATGACCATTTTTTCCATGCCCAGCTCCCACTGATTGACCGCACCGGCTTCTTGGCCCCAAGAGGAAAGCAAGTCCGGTGCCAGACCTGGCGCTGCCATTAATCGCCGACAATAGCTGCCTTTTCGCTGGCGGGCCGCCAGCGGCCTCTTGGCGGGGGCAATAACTTCCCGGCAGGGGGGCGCGCCGCGCCCGTGGCGGGGCGGGGCGCTAGGGATTTTTTTCCCCCGCTGGGCGGTCCACCACCATGTATGGTGGAAGAGGCCGCCAGGTTCTCCCAAGATGTTGTTGCCAAGCCCGCGCAATGGCTTATTATGTAATGAGATGGAACAAGCAGGCCGCGTAGACGCCTTCACTGCGGGGAGGGGGCGGGCCATGACCCAGGACATGCTAGGTTTCGGTCCCCACGGCCAACTGGTGCTGGAAAAGCGCTATCTGGCCCGGGACAGCCAAGGCCGCCTGCTGGAGACCCCTGAGCAGATGCTAAGGCGGGTCGCCGCCGCCGTGGCCCAGGCCGAGGCCGCCTGGGGCGGCCAGGCGGCGGCGCGCCAGGCCGGAGAAGACTTCTTCGCCCTCATGGCCCAGGGGCTGTTCCTGCCCAACTCACCCACCCTGATGAATGCCGGCCGCCCCTTGGGCCAGCTCTCGGCCTGCTTCGTGCTGCCCGTGGAAGACGACCTGGACTCCATCTTCCAGGCGGTCAAGGAGACGGCGCTGATCCACAAATCCGGGGGCGGCACCGGGTTTTCCTTTTCGCGCCTGCGCCCGGCCGGAGACCTGGTGGCCAGCACCAACGGGGTCAGCTCGGGGCCGCTCAGCTTCATGCACGTCTTCGACGTGGCCACCGAGGCCATCAAGCAGGGCGGCGTCCGGCGCGGGGCCAACATGGGCATGCTGGGCATGGACCATCCCGACATCGAGATGTTCATCCGCGCCAAACGCCAGCCCGGCTTTTTGCAGAACTTCAACCTCTCGGCGCTGGTGAGCGACCAGTTCATGCAGGCCTTGCGGGAAGGCCGGCCCTGGCCGCTCATCAATCCCCGCACGGGCCAGGCGGTCAGGCAGGTGGAGGCGGGGAGCCTCTTCGACCTGCTGGTGGAGTCGGCCCACGCCGCGGGGGAGCCGGGGCTGGCCTTCAGCGACGCCATCAACCGGGCCAACCCCACCCCGGCCCTGGGACGCCTGGAGGCCACCAATCCCTGCGGCGAGCAGCCGCTTCTGCCCTACGAGTCCTGCACCCTGGGCTCCCTGAACCTGCCCCGCTTCCTGCGCGGGGGTCAGGTGGATTGGCCGGCCCTGGAAGAAGCCGCCGCCCTGGCCGTGCGTTTTTTGGACGACGTGCTGGAGGTGAACCGCCATCCCCTGCCCCGGGTGGCCCAGGCCTCCAGGCTAACGCGCAAGATCGGCCTGGGCGTGATGGGCCTGGCCGACCTGCTGGCCGAGCTGGACCTGCCCTATGATTCGCCCCCGGCGGTCAAGCTGGGCGGGGAGATCATGGAGCGCATCAGCGCCGCCGCCCGCCAGGCCAGCCAGGAACTGGGACGGGTCAGGGGCAGCTTCCCGGCTTTTGGGCAAAGCGTCTGGCGGCAGCAAGGGCTGACCCACCTGCGCAACGCCACCCTGACCACCATCGCCCCCACGGGCTCCATCTCCCTGCTCCTGGGCAGTTCCTCGGGCATAGAGCCGTTCTTCGCCCTGGCCTTCCTGCGCCGGGTGCTGGAAGGCCAGGAACTGGCCGAGTTGAACCCCCGCTTTCTGGCCCGCCTGCGCCAGGCCGGCCTGGACAGCCAAAAGAACCTGGCCGCCCTGAGCGCCTCCGGCCAGGCCCGCTCCCTGCCCGGCCTGGAGCCCGGCCTGGCCCGGGTCTTCGCCACGGCCCACGAGATATCCCCCTCGGCCCACCTGGCCATGCAGGCGGCCTTCCAGGCCCACACCGACAACGGCGTCTCCAAGACGGTCAACCTGCCGGTCGCGGCCGGCCCGGAGATGGTGCGCCGAATTTTTCTGGAGGCCCACGGCCTGGGGCTCAAGGGCGTCACCGTGTTTCGCCAGGGCTGCCGGGGACGCCAGGTGCTGGAACTGGCCCCCCTGCCTGGCCATGACAGCGCCGAGCCTCCGCCGCCCAACGGCTGCTGCCCCCGTTGCGGGGGCACGGTGGCCAGCGACGGCGGCTGCCGCACCTGCGCCTGCTGCGGGGCCAGTGGATGCGAGTAGATTGCCAGCCCGAATCAAGGGGATTAGAATAGAAACGATCGAGGAAGAGGCCTTCAAGCCCGCCCCCAATCTGGGAGAATAGAAATGGCGACCAAGATCAGCAAGGACAAAGCCGAGCCCAAGAGCAAACCCAAGGCCAAGGCCGCGGCCAAACCCGAACCCAAGCCCGCGGCCAAACCAGCGGCCAAGGCCATCACCAAAGCCGCGGCCAAGCCGGCGGCCAAGGCCAAGAGCGCGGTGCCCATGACCAAGCTGAAGGAGATGGCCAAGGAGTTGGACCTTAAGGGCGCGGCCAAGATGGCCAAGCCGGAGCTGATCCACGCCATCCAGGTGGCGGAGGGGCACGCGGCCTGTTTCGCCCGCATACCCGACTGCGGGCAGATGGACTGCCTGTTCCGCCCCGACTGCCTGCCGGAGATGGGAGTGCATTCCTAGGCCCTGGGCAAGGGCAGGGGAAACCGATCCGCGTTGGACGCAGGTTATCCGCCCGGCGGCGGTCGCGCCGCCGGGAGCTGGCATGGCTGGATAAAGGCGGGACGGAGAGGGGGAGCGAGGGGCCGTCAGGCCCCCAGCGCCTATTCCTCTTCTTCTTCCTGCTCCAGGAAGTCCATGATCTCCAAGCCCAGCAGTTGAGCCTCGCTCAGGTCGTCCAACTGCTCCTCGGTCAGGGTCTCCGGCAGCTCAGGCTGGAAGTCCACGGAAACTTCCACGCCGTCCTGCGTGTCCTCCAAAACGATGATCACCTTGGCCATGCTGCTCGTCCTTATGGGCCTGGCAAGAAAAAAAGCATGGCCCTTGCCAGCGATGTGGGCCATGCCTGGGGCGAAACCGGCCGCCTGCGGGCCGGCATCGAGATTTGGGTTCAAGGTTTGGTGGCGGTGCAGGGAATTGAACCCCGGACACTGCGGATATGAGCCGCATGCTCTAACCATCTGAGCTACACCGCCACGGCGCGGCTAACTGTATTGGCATACGCGCGCGCTGTCAAGAGCTTGGCTCGGCCATCCGTCTTAAAACGGGCGCCTGTCCGCCCCAAGAGGCCTGCTTGACAGCCCTTGCCCTTCTGCTAGGATGGCTTGATCCGGCCCTTTTAAGGGCGGGAATCCCTCCAACCCTCTGCCGCCGAGTGACCATGGATCAAACCAGCTCTCCGGAACCTTTCGAGCCCAGCGTCGCCGAAACGGCCAGCCACCTGGAGGAGACCCCCCTCCCGGAGACCCTGCCGCTCTTGCCCGTGCGCGACGTGGTGGTCTTCCCCTACATGATACTGCCCCTGTTCGTGGCCCGCGACAACTCGGTGGCGGCCATCGAGGCGGCCATGGCCCGCGATCAGCTGGTCCTCTTGACCGCGCAGAAGGACCAGAACGTGGAGCACCCCGAGGCCGAGGACCTGTTCAGCGTGGGCGCGGTGGGCATGGTCATGCGCCAGCTCAAGCTGCCCGACGGCCGGCTCAAGGTCTTGGTGCAAGGCCTCACCCGCGCCCGCATCACCCATTATCTGCGCACCCGCCCCTTCTTCGAGGTGGGCATCGAGCCCCTGGACGACGGCGAGGAGAGCGAGATAACCGTGCCGGTGGAGGCCTTGATGCGCAACGTGCGCGAGGCCAGCGAGAAGATCCTGGCCTTGCGCGGCCTGCTCTCCGGCGACGTGCTGGCCATCCTTAACTCGGTGGAGGAGCCCGGCCGCCTGGCCGACATGGTGGCCAGCAACCTGCGGCTGAAAACCGTGGACAGCCAGCAGATATTGGAGCAGACCGACCCCGTGGCCCGCTTGGGCCTGGTGCACGGCCACCTGGGCAAGGAACTGGAAGTCTCCACCATGCAGGCCAAGATCCAGTCCGAGGCCAAGGAGGAGATGAGCAAGAGCCAGCGGGATTATTTCCTGCGCGAGCAACTGCGGGCCATCCGCCGCGAACTGGGCGACGCCGAGGACCGCCACCAGGAGCTTATCGACCTGCGCCTGGCCCTGGAAAACAAGAAGCTGCCCGCCGAGGCCTTGAAGGAGGCCATGAAGCAGTTGACCCGCCTGGAGCAGATGCAGCCCGAGGCCGCCGAGGCCACCATCGTGCGCAACTACCTGGACTGGGTGCTGGAGCTGCCCTGGTCCGACTCCACCAAGGACCGCCTGGACATAAACCGCGCCCGCCGCATCCTGGACGAGGACCACTACGACCTGCAAAAGGTCAAGGACCGCATCCTGGAGTACCTCTCGGTGCGCAAGCTCAACCCGGCCATGAAGGGTCCCATCCTCTGCTTCCTGGGGCCTCCCGGCGTGGGCAAGACCTCGCTGGGCCGCTCCATCGCCCGGGCCATGGGGCGCAAATTCGTGCGCATGAGCCTGGGCGGGGTGCACGACGAGGCCGAGATACGCGGGCACCGGCGCACCTACATCGGCAGCCTGCCCGGCCGCATCCTGCAAGGCCTCAAGACCGCCGGGGCCAACAACCCCGTCTTCATGATCGACGAAGTGGACAAGGTGGGCAACGACTTCCGCGGCGACCCCACCTCGGCCCTGCTGGAGGTCCTGGACCCCGAGCAGAATCATGCCTTCAGCGACCACTACCTGAACCTGCCCTTTGACCTCTCCAAGGTGATGTTCATCACCACGGCCAACATGGAGGACACCATCCCCGAGGCCCTGCTGGACCGCATGGAGGTCATCGAGCTGACCGGCTACACCGACGAGGACAAGGTGGTCATCGCCCGCCAGCACCTGCTGCCCCGCCAGCTCAAGGAGCACGGGCTGAAACCCAAGCAGGTGACCATCAGCGACGGCGCGGTCATGACCGTGATCCGCTCCTATACCCGCGAGGCCGGCCTGCGCAACGTGGAGCGCGAGTTGGCCAGCATCTGCCGCAAGCTGGCCCGCCGGGTGGCCGAAGGCGACAAGGGGCCTTTCAGGGTCAACACCGCCGGGGTGCAGTCCTTCCTGGGCGTGCCCAAGTTCCTGCCCGACGACGAGCGCGGCCAGGGCGAGATCGGCGTGGCCACCGGCATGGCCTGGACGGCCTTCGGCGGCGAGGTGCTGCGCGTGGAGGTCTCCTTGGTGGAGGGCAAGGGCAACCTGACCCTGACCGGACAACTGGGCGAGATCATGAAGGAGTCGGCCCAGGCCGCCCTTTCCTACGCCCGCAGCCGGGCCAAGGAGCTGGGGCTAAAACCCGCCTTCTACGAGGACCTGGACCTGCACCTGCACGTGCCCTCCGGAGCCATCCCCAAGGACGGACCCAGCGGCGGCATCACCATCTGCGCGGCCATGGTCAGCGCGCTCACCAACGTGCCCGTTAGAGAGGACCTGGCCATGACCGGGGAGGTCACCCTGACCGGCAAGGTGCTCTCCATCGGGGGCGTCAAGGAAAAGGCCCTGGCCGCCCTGCGCGCGGGCATCCGCAACATCATCCTGCCCGCCCAGAACAAGAAGGACGTGGCCGACATCCCGGCCAAGGTGCGCCGCCAGCTCGCCATCCATTTCGTGGACCACGTGGACGAGGTGCTCAAACTGGCCCTGGTGGGCACGCCCAAGCCTCCGGCCTCCCTGGCCCGCAAACGCCCCAAACGCAAGCCCGCCAAAAAGGCCGACCCCAAGAAGGCCGGCGTAAAAAAGGCGGCCCCGGCCAAGAGCCCCAAGCGCAAGCCCAAGGCCGAGTAATACCCATGGGCAAAATCCTCTACATCGACGCCTGCGGGGGGCTCTCCGGCGACATGCTGGCCGGGGCGCTCATCGGCCTGGGCTGGAACCTGGACGATCTGCGCGGCCTGCTGGGCCTGATGGGGCTGACCCAAGTTCAGGTCTCGGCGGAGTCCGTGGAGCACATGGGGGTCCAAGCCACCCGCCTGGAGGTGAGAGCCCCCCACGAGCACGTCCACCGCCACCTGGCGGAGATACTCTCCCTGCTGGAGGCCCTGCCTCCCCAGGTGGGCGAGCCTGCCGCCCGGGTCTTCACCCGCCTGGCTCAGGCCGAGGCCAAGGTGCACGGCTGCTCCCCCCAGGAGGTGCACTTCCATGAAGTGGGGGCCATAGACGCCATCGTGGACGTGACCGCCTTCTGCGCCGGCCTGGCCTGGCTGGGAGCGGAACTGGTGGTCTGCTCGCCCCTGCCCCTGGGGCGGGGATTCGTCGACTGCGCCCACGGCCGCCTGCCCCTGCCCGCCCCGGCCGTGCTCAATCTGCTCGAAGGCGCGCCCATCGTCACCTGGCCCGGCCAGGAGGAGACCGTCACCCCCACCGGGGCCGCCCTGGTCAGCACCCTGGCCAGCTTCGGACAGATGCCGCCCATGCGGCTCAGCCGCACCGGCATCGGCGGAGGCAGCCGCCCCTCCACGGCCGGCCCCAACATCGTGCGCCTGCTCCTGGGCCAAAGCCCCCAACCCGGCCCCCTTGGCGACCAGGTGGCCGAACTGGTCTGCCACATCGACGACCAGTCCCCCGAGGACCTGCCCATCGTCTTCGAGCGCCTGCTGGCCGCCGGAGCCCTGGACGTGGCCGCCGCGCCCCTGCTCATGAAAAAGGGCCGCCCCGGCCTGCAACTCACGGTCATCTGCGCGCCCCAGGACGCCGAGGAGATGGCCTCCCTGGTGCTCTCCCAGACCTCCAGCCTGGGCCTGCGGTTAAGCCTGCACCAGCGCCGCATCCTGCCCCGCCAGGTCGTCACCGTGGACAGCCCCTGGGGCCCCGTGCGCCTCAAGGCCGCCCAAACCCACCAGCAGACCCGCTGGCACCCCGAGGCCGATGACGTGGCCCGCATCTGCCGGGCAACCGGCCTGCCCCCCGCCGAGGTGCGCCTGCGCTTGTTGGGGTTGGGGAAAGAGTAAAGACTGGGGGAGAAC
>CAZLSD010000115.1:0-6796 GCA_964561775.1 uncultured Desulfarculus sp.
CTACCTGCTCCAGGAGTCCGGGTCCACCAGACCGGTGGCGATGGCGTACTTGACCAGGCCGATGACGTCGTGGCGGCCCAGCTTGGCCATGATGCGGGCGCGGTGGTTGTCCACCGTCTTGGGGCTCAAAAAAAGACGGTTGGCGATCTCCTTGTTGGGCAGCCCCTCAACGATTAAGCGCAATATCTGGCGCTCGCGGTCGGTCAGGCGCTCCTGGGGCTCGCTCTCCTGGCGCTGGGTCTCCTTCTCGGGCAGCTTGACGAACTCGTCCACGATGTGGCTGGCCACCGGCGAGTCCAGGTAGCACTCGCCGCGCACCACGGCGGCCACCGCCTCCAAGAGCTTGTCCCCCGCCGAGTCCTTTAGCACATAGCCCCTGGCCCCGGCCTTCAAGGACTCCATGATGAAGGTCTTGCGCGAGTGCACGCTCAAGATGATGATGCGGGTCTGGGGCAGTTCGCCCACGATGGCCCGGGTGGCCTCGATGCCGCTCAAACCCGGCATGGCGATGTCCATCACCACCAGATCGGGCTTGAACCGGCGCACCGTCTCCACCGCAGCCATGCCGTCGGCCGCCTCGCCCACCACCTGGAGCGAGGCGTTGCGGGCCAGGATGGTCTTGGTGCCTTCGCGGAATATGGCGTGGTCGTCACAGACCACCACGCGGTAGGCTGGCGGGTTCATTAGCTGCCTCCCAGGGGCACCGTGGCCGAGAGGGTGCTGCCCTCCGGCCCGGAGGTTATATCCAGGTTCCCTCCCACCAGGCGCATGCGTTCCTGCATGCCCAACAGACCCAGGTGCTTGTCCTCGCCGCCCCCGGCCAGGGCCTGTTCGGGGTTGAAGCCCTGGCCGAAGTCCCGCACCGTGACCTTGATCAGACCCTGCTCGCTGAGCATGGCGACCTCCACCCGGGGGCTGCCGGCATGCTTGACCACGTTGGTCAGCGCTTCCTGCACGAAACGGAAGAGAGCCGTCTTGGCCTCGGCGCTCAACGCGCCCTCGTCCAGTTCGGGCAGTTGACGCCCCACCTCGATGAGCCCGGCCTCGGCCAGGGAGTCGCACAGGTCCTCCAGGGCCGCCACCAGACCGAAGTTGTCCAGGATGGCCGGCCTTAGATGATAGGCCAAGGCGCGGATGCGGTCCATGATCTTCTGCGAGAGCCGGATGAGTTTCTCCAGCTCGCGCCGTTCCGGGTCGTTGAGCTGCTGCCCCAGGGATTGCAAACCGATTTTGAGCGCCGAGAGCAGTTGCCCCATCTCGTCGTGCAGGTCCAGGGCCACCCGCTTGCGCTCTTCCTCTTGGGCGTTGATCAGGCGGTGGGACAGTTCGCGCACCCGGCGCTCGGCCAGCACCTGCTGGGTCACGTCGCGGGCCACGCCGCGGCGTCCCACCATGCGCCCCTGCTCGTCATAGAGCCCGCGCGAGTGGATGGACAGCCAGCGCACCCGCCCGTCCTTGGCCTGGTGGCGCATGGCCAGGATGCTCATGCGCTCCCCCTGCTCGGCCCTGGTCCGCTCCTCGTCGAACTTGGGCCGATCCTCGGGCAGCACGAAGTCGCGGCGCATGCGCCCCACCATCTCCTGGGGCCGGTAGCCCAGGGTGGTCTCCACCGCGTCGTTGACAAAGGTCATGCGCCCCTCGGCGTCCATTTCATAGACGATGTCGGGCAGGTCGCTCATCAGGCTGCGGTAGCGCTCGTTGGAATGCTCCAGGTCGGCGGTGCGCTGGCGTACGGTGTCCTCCAGGCGGCGGGCCTCCTCGTCCAGGCGGGCCAGTATGCCCTGCTGGATGCGATAGCGCGACAGCAGCAGGAAACCCAGCAGCACCAGGCAGCCCAGGAGCAGCACCAGGAAAAAGACGATGTTCTTGAACATGGCCCGGCTGGAGGCCATGGCCTGGGCGTAGTCGTGGCTGACCACCAGCACCCAGCCCAGGCCGGAGACCGGGGCGGCGCAGACAAAGGCCTGGGCGGGAGAGTGGGGCAGACGCACCAGGGAAGCCACCGTGCTGCCCTGGCGCATCTGATGATCGCGCATCTGCTGGGCCAGGCGGGTCAAGCCTTCCAGGTCGCTGCCGCTCGCTTCCGCGCCCATGGCCACCAGGTTGCCCAGCTGGTCGAACAGGTGGAAGACCCGGCCGGGCCGGGCCGAGAAACGGCTGAAGAAATCAATCCAGTAGCTGGTTCTTTGCGAGAGGGCCAGATAGGCCAGGATGGCGCCGCCCTCCATTTCCAGGGGCGCGCTCAGAGTCACCACCGGGGCATAGGGGGCATAGAGACCCCGATGGACGGGCGACACCCAGGGGCGGGGTCCGCCGCTGGGGCGGTATGGTCCGTTGGGCAGCCCCACCAAGGGCTCACCGGTGGCGGGCAATTGGGGCAGGCTTTGCAGGAGCTTGCCCCCGGGGTCGGCCAAAAACACCGTGTCGGCCTCGCCCAGGGTTTGGGCCAGGGAGCGCAGGAAGGAGTTGATGTCCTCGATGTCCCGCTCTTGCACCGCGTTCTTGAAGGCGTTGCGTCCGGCGATGCCCTCCAGACGTCCCAGCAGCCCCTTCTGGTGGTCGGCCACGAACTGGGCGCCGATCTCGGCCAGGGCCTTGTCGGCGGCCAGGTTCTCGCTCTCGGCCTGCTCCTTTAGGGTCTGGAAGATGGCCAGGCTGTAGGAGCCGCCCAGCAGAATCAGGACCAGCAGGGCCGCGAAGCCCATGTAGCCCATGCGACGCCATGACATCTGCTGTATGAACTCTGGACGCCCCATGCCTTGATTCCTCAATAAACGCCTGGGCCTGGGCAACGCCTCACTATACACCATTTCAGCTTGCGGCTGGCCATCATGAGCCTTGCTGGCCGCTGGGCTTGCGCCCCCCGAAGATGGCCAGCTCGAAGACCTTGAAGAAGCAGTCCACGTCGTCGAAACCCAGCCGGCGCAGCCAGGAGCATTGCCGCTCCACCGAGGCCAGCCGGTTCTCGGATTTGTCCGGGCGGTTGTACAGCTCGGCCGCCACCTCTTCCCGGCCGCGGGGGTCGCCGTTGGCCTGGTGAAAGCGGTGCAGGTGGTCCACGAAAAAGCTGTCGAAGATAACCTGGCCCGCCGGGGTGGCCGAGCTGACGTGCTCCAGGTTGAGGAAAACTCCCCCCGGAGCCAGCAAATCCCATATCTCGGCATAGAGTTGGCGCTTGCGCCGGTCAGGCTGGTGATGGATGGCCAGCCCGGAGACCACCACGTCCCAGTCCTGGCCGGCCGGCAGGCTGGCCAACCAGGCCGGGCCGGAGAAATCCGCCTGGACCAACTGGACTCCCGGCATGCCCGCCGTCTTCTGGCCGGCCGCCTCCAGCATGCCGGGGGAGAAATCGGCCAGGGTCAGCTCGGCCGCGGGGAAGCGCTCGCGCAGGGCCAGTCCCAGGATGCCGTCGCCGCAGCCCAGGTCCAGGATGCGCCGGGGCTGGGGGATCCAGGATTCCACGATCTTGCCCAGTACCTGGATCTGCATCCGCGCGCCGGGCAGGGCGCCGCGCACCCCGCGCAGGTAGGTGGCGGCCAGTTCGGCGGTCTGCCAGGCGCTCTTGGCGTCGCTCATGCTTGTCTCCAGGCCAGGGGCGGAAAATCGGGCTTGTTGGCGTATCAGAAGCCGGCTGGGTGGAAGACGCAGCGCAGCGCCGGCCGGGCCGGGGCGTGGTCGATGGTAAGGCTTATCCAGCCGGGGGGGAACTCCAGCGGTCCCCAGGGGCGGTTTCCCTGCCACCACCTGCCGCTGAGGGCGGGCAGGGCCAGCAGGCGCAGGGGGCCTTGGCCCAGGTGCAGCAGGGCCTCGTGATAGGCGTGTTCGTGTCCGCTGATCAGGGCCAGCACCCGACGCTCGCGCAGAAGGGCCAAGGTCTGGGCCGCCGCCTGGTCGGTGTCGCGCAGGGCCAGGGCGGACGGCGAGGCCGGCTCGCCGGCCACCTCCTCCACCAGGGCTCCTTTGTAGAGGGGGTTGGCCCCCGCCAGGGTGGAGGCCAGGGGGTAGTGGCTGACCACCACCAGGGGCATGTCCTTTGGCAGCAGGCGCAGGGCCTTGGCCAGCCAGTCGCGGGCCTCGGGGCTCAGCCAGCCCAGGGAGCGGGGCTTTCCGTCCCGGGCGCGGCCTCGTCCCGGGTTGTCCAGCAGGATGAAGGCCAGGCCTTCCAACAGGTAGACCTGGCGCTGGGGACCGAAATGCTGCCGCCAGAGGGAGAAGTCCACGGGCGCCGGCCCCTGGGAGCCGTCCGGCTCGGGATAGAGCACGTCGTGGTTGCCGGGCAGGGCGCGCACGGGCGCGGGCAGGGAGAGCAGGGCCTGGGCCGCGCTGGCCATCTGGGCCTGGGCGCAGGGCAGACCGGCGTGATCGGCGTCCAAGGCCAGGTCGCCGGCCACGATGGTGAGGTCGGGGCGCAAGGCGGCGGCCTGGCGCGCCATCTTTTCCCACACCGCCATGGGGCGTTTGGGGTCGAAGCCCCGGGCCTGACAGCCGGCGTCCTGGTCGCCCTCGGCCAGCAGATGGGGGTCCGAGATGAGGGCCAGGGTCAGGGCCGGTCCGGTGGGGGCAGGCTCCAGGGTGAAGACCTTTCCCTCGGCCTGCTCCACGGGCAGCCACCAGGAGCCCTTGACCCGGTAGCCAACCGGGGCGCTGAGCGAGACCAGGCGTCCGGGCTGGGTCTCCAGCCGCCAGCCGCCCTGGGCGTCGCTGATGGCCAGCTCCGCCTGGTCGCTGATGATGGCTCCGGCCAGGCCTTGACCGTTCGGTCCCAGCACCCGGCCGCGCAGCTCCAGGGCCCAGGCCGGCGTCTGGGGCAGGACGAGCAGGGCCAAGGCCAGCAGGCAGAGCACGAGGGCGGCAATTGGTTTGCGGCGGATCAAGGCCATGGCGGGGGCTCCTTGAAACGGGGCTAAGCGGAAGGCGGCCTGGGGCGCGTCGCGGCCGCCGGCTGTCACGCCGCTGGCAAACGCGCCCCGGGCGGCGGACCGGCCTGGGCGCGCCAGCGCCGCGCCAGCCGTCTCTCAGCGGGCCTGGGGGTCTGGTTCGTCATCGCCGGGCAAGGGGAAGGGGTCTGGCATCCGGCCCTCGGAGGGGGGCGCGGCCTCGGGCGGCGGATCACAGTCGCCGTCCTCGCCTAGGGGGTCTTCTTCCGCGCCCATGGGCTCCTGGGGCGCGGGAGTTGGTTCTTGCGGGAGGGGGGTATCCGCTTGCGCCGGTTCCCCGGCGGCTTCCGGGCCGGATGGCGGGGAAGGGTCTTCCGGCTGGGGGGCTGGTTCCTCCTCCAGGGGCGGCTGGCCGTCGGCGGGCTGGTCATCGGCGGCAATGTCATGGCTGGGGTCGTCATGGCTGGGGTCGTCATGGCCGGGCGCGGTATCGTCCGCCTCCTCCGGGCCCTGCTCGTCAACTTCCCGCCCGTATTCGTCCTGCTCGTCCTGCCTGCCGGCGTCTTCCCTGCCCTCCGGGGCCATCTCTTCCAGGGGCAGGCTAAGCTCGGCGGGGCCGGCCAGGGCCTCCATTTCCTCCAGGGTGGGCAGGTCTTTGAGGTCTTTCAAGTCGAAGACCTCCAGGAAGCGGCGGGTGGTGCCGTAGATGAGGGGGCGGCCGGGCAGGTCGCGGCGGCCGGCCACCTTGACCAGTTCCTTTTCCATGAGCATGCGCAGGACGCCGCCCACCTCCACCCCGCGCAGGCGCTCTATGTCGGCTTTTAGCACGGGCTGCTTGTAGGCGATGATGGCCAGGGTCTCCAGGGCGGCGCGCGAGAGCCGGGTGACCTGCTCCTTGCGCAGGCCGCGCAGCCAGGAGGCCAACTCGGGCTTGGTGCGGAAGGACCAGCCGCCGGCCACCTCCACCACCTCGAAGCTGCGCCCCAGGCCTTGGTATTCGTCGCGCAGCTCCTCCAAGGCGGTTTGTATGGCCGGCTTGTCGCTCAAGTCCATGGCCTGGGCCAGTTGGGCCACGCTGAGCGGGGTTTCGGCCACGAAGAGGAGGGCCTCGATTATGCGTTTGCTGTCGGCGCTCACGCGCGCTCTTCCTCCGGAACGGGCGCGGCGGGTTCGGCGCGGCGCTCGTGCTGATAGTTGAAGTAGATGCGCAAGGGACCCCAGACCGCTCCTCCGGCCTCGGCCGTGGCCGGGCGCTCCTGGTAGACCTTGACCAAGGCCATGCGGGTCAGCTCCAGGAGGGCCAGGAAGGTGACCACCAAGAGGCCGCGGCTGGCCACGTCGGCGAACAGCTCGTCGAAGGTCAGGCTCTGGGCGGTGCGCAGCTTTTGCAGCAGCTGGCCCATGCGGTCCTCCAGGCTGACCCGCTGGTGGGGCAGGCCCAGGGTCATCTGGGCCACCGGGCCGCCTTTGAGCAGGCGGCGGAAGGCCTCCATCAGCTCGAAGACCCCGGCGGCGATGAGCTCGGGCTCCTGGCTGCGGGCGGCATCCACCTCGGCCCGGCCTCCGCCGCGGGCGAAGACGTCGCGGTCCAGCCAGGCGCGCTCGGAGAGCCGGTCGGCGGCGGCCTTGATGCGGATGTGCTCCTTGAGCTGCTGCACCAGGTCGCTGCGCGGGTCGTCCTCGCCTTCCTGCTCGGCGCTGGAGTCATAGCTGGGCAAAAGCATGCGGCTTTTTATGTGGGTCAGGGTGGCGGCCATGACCAGGAACTCGCCGGCCAGGTTTATGTTCAGCTCGCGCATCAGATCCATGTGTTCCAGGTATTGCCTGGTTATGAGGGCCACCGGGATGTCGTAGATGTCCACCTCGTTCTTGCGGATGAGGTGCAAGAGCAGGTCCAGGGGTCCTTCGAAGATTTCCAG
>CAZLSD010000115.1:6896-9707 GCA_964561775.1 uncultured Desulfarculus sp.
TCAGGGCAGCAGCCAGTCGGCCAGGCCAAAGGCCGGGCGCACCACCAGGATTTGCAGCACGTCCGGGAAGCCGCGCACCACGTCGGGCAGGAAGATGAGCAGTAGCAGCAGGGCGAAGCCGTAGCGCCCTATCTGCTGGTAGTTGGCCGCGGCGCGGGCGGGCAAGAGTCCCAGCAGGATGCCCGAGCCGTCCAGGGGGGGCAGGGGCACCAGGTTGAAGAAAGCCAGCACCACGTTTATCTCCACCCCCAGCCTGAAAAGGCTGGCCACGACCTCCTTGGCCGCCGACCATTCGCGGAAGAAGCCCCATTGTACCAGCAGGTGGACGGCCGAGGCCAGCAGGGCGGCGCAGAGCAGGTTCACCAGCGGCCCGGCGGCCGAGATCATGATCAGGTCGCGTTTGGGGGTTTTCAGGCGGCGGTAATCCACGGGCACGGGCTTGGCCCAGCCTATGCCCGCGCCCATCCAGGCGGTGACGAAGAAGACCAGGGTGCCGGCGGGGTCCAGGTGCTTCAAGGGATTTAGGCTTAAGCGTCCGGCCTGCTTGGCGGTGGGGTCGCCGCGCAGCCAGGCCAGGAGGGCGTGGGCCGCCTCGTGCACGGTGAGCGCCAACAGGATGGGCGGGGCCAAGAGGGCCACCCTTAGCAGCATGGCGTAGATGTTATCCATCAGGCTGGGCTCTCCTCTCCGGGGCGGAACTCGGCCAGCACCAGGGCCAGTTCCTCGCCCAGGTTGTTCACCTCGCCGTCCAGGCGGGCGGCCTGCAGGCGGTCCAGGATGATCTTGTAGAGGGGGCCGGGCGGGAAGCCCAGGCTCTTCAAGTCGTCGCCGGTGAGCGCCGGGCGCATGCGGGAAAGGGTGGTCAGGTGCTGGCTGACCGCCTTCTTTACGCCCTGCATCTGGGCCTTGGCCATGACGAAGAGCTGGTACTCGATTTTAAGGGGCTTGAGCAGGGAGTAGATGACCGAGTTGGCGCTGGGCCCCCTTTGCAGGCGGTTGAGGGCGGCGGTGGCGTGGGTGCGCATCTCCATCAGTTCCCCGCGCAGGCGCTGGGGCAGGTCCAAGCGGAGGCAGAGATCGGACAGTTCCCGGTCGCTCAAGGAGTCGGCCAGGCCCAGGAAGAGCACCAGCCAGGTGCGCAGGGGCTGGTCCAGGAAGGAGAGGCGGTACCAGGCCAGGGTCTCTTCCACCGAGTCCAGGAGCAGCTTGTCCTTGGGCTCCAGCTTGAGCTTGGCGTGGAACACCTCCAGGAGGTTTAAGTCCTTGAGCCGGGCCAGGCAGTCGGGGGCGCGCTCCTCCTCCAGGAGCTGGATCAGCTCGCCCATGAGGCGCTTGCCGGTCAGGCGCTCGAAGGCGTTGATCTTGATGGCGTTTTTTATGAGTCCCTCGGTGAGCTTGCCAATACGGAAGCCAAAGCGCTGCTCGAAGCGCACGGCGCGGAAGACCCGGGTGGGGTCTTCCACGAAGGAGAGGTTGTGCAGCACCCGGATGGCCTTTTCCTTCATGTCGCGGGAGCCGTCGAAGAAGTCGATCAAGGTGCCGAAGTTCTTGGCGTTGATCTTGATGGCCAGGGTGTTGATGGTGAAGTCGCGGCGGTGCAGGTCCAGCTTGATGGAGCTCATCTCCACCACGGGCAGGGCGGCCGGGGACTGGTAATACTCCAGGCGGGCGGTGGCCACGTCGATGACCAGGCCGGCGTTGAAGAGCATTTTGGCGGTGTTGAACTTCTTGTGCACGCGCACGCGCACGTCCTTGCGGGTCTGGGCGAAGGCGCGGGCGAAGAGGATGCCGTCCCCTTCCAGCACCACGTCCAGGTCCAGGTTGGGCCGGCGCAGGAACAGATCGCGCACCGAGCCGCCCACCAGATAGGCCCCATAGTCCAGGTCGTCGGCCAGCCGCCCCAACTCGGCCAGGATGCCCAGGATTTCCCGGGGCAGCCGCTCGCGCATCAGGCTGGTGACGTTTTTTTGCCGCGCCGGGCGCTGGTCCTCTTGGTATTCGGGCAGGCGGGGCGCGTCGATGAGGGTGTTGAGCAGGTCGGTGCGGGTGATGACCCCGGCCAGGCGCCCCTCCTCCAGCACCGGCACCAGGCGCTGGCGCTGGATGACCACCGCGTCCTCCACCTGGCGCAGGCTGGCGCGGACATCCAGGGGGGCGACCCGCTGGTTCATGTACTCGCTGACCGGCCACGCGCCCAGGCGGTGGTAGATGGCCTTCTCCACGGTCTGGCGGCTGATGATGCCGGCCACCTCCTGGCCGTCCAGGATGGGCAGCACGTTGATGTTGTAGCGGGTCAGTTTCTCGTGGGCTTGGTCCAGGCTGGTGGAGGGCTCCACGGTGATGGCCGGGCTGCTCATGAGGTCGCCGGCGGTGCGGCGGGGGTTGATCCGGTCCTGCAACACCTTCATGAGCTGGTCGCGGGCCTCGATGAGGGTCATGTCGCGCAGGGTGGCGCTGGCCGCGCTGGGGTGGCCTCCGCCGCCCAGGTCCTTGGCTATGACGCCCACGTCCACCTCGGGCAGGCGGGAGCGGGCCACCAGATAGACCCGGTCCTCCATGCGGGCCAGGGCCAGGATGGCGTCCAGGTTGTCCATGTCCATGAACTTGTGCACCAGCACCGCCAGTTCGGGCAGGTAGCGCTCCCGGCTGACCTCGCTGATGACAATCTCCACCCCGCCCACGCTGACCTTGCGCGCCCCCAGGATCAGGTCGTTCAAGAGGCCCACCTCCTCGGCCGTGAGCTCGCGGGTGATGAGCGAGCTGACCACGGTGAGGTTGGCCCCCAGGCCAAGGAGCCAGGCCGCGGCCTGG
>CAZLSD010000116.1:0-9691 GCA_964561775.1 uncultured Desulfarculus sp.
TCAGACCAAGCGGTGGGGGACGAAGGGGCTGTCGCCCTGGGTGATGAGGCCCTCGCTCTCGCGCAGGCCGATGCCCGCCGGCTCCTGGTCTATGACCCAGCTTCCCACCAGGGGCCGCCGTCCGTCGAACTGGGGCAGGACCGCCAGGCCCTGGTAGACGAACCCCTCGCGGCCATAATTGCCGGGGCTGGCCTGGAGCAGGCCGCCCCCCTGATATACCGAGACGTTGCGCCCCTCGCGCCCCAGCAGGGGCTTTTTCACCCAGGCCTCCAGGTCGCGGGGTCCGTCCAGATAGGCGGGCAGCAGGTTGGGGTGGCCGGGGAACATCTCCCAGAGCAGGGCCAGCAGCCCCTTGTTGGCCAAGAGCATCTTCCAGGCCGGCTCCATCCAGACCATCCGCCCGGCCAGGCCGGGCAGATGGCGGGCGAAGTCGTCGGCCAGCAGCCACTCCCAGGGATAAAGCTTGAAGATCGAGGTGATGGGACGCTCCTCCATGTCCACGAAGAGGCCGCGGGCGCTGTCGAAGCCTATGTCGGCCATGGGCAGGAACTGGGTCTGGAGGCCCTGGGACTGGGCCAGGTCGCGCAGATAGTTGGCGGTGATGACGTCCTCGGGCTCGGGCAGGCTGGCGAAGTGGACCAGCTCGCCGGGCAGCCAGCCCTGGGCAAGCTCCCGCCACTTGGCTTCCAGGCGCTCATGGATGGAGTTGAACTGATCCCCGGCGGGAAAGCGGTCCTGTAGCCAAAACCACTGGATCACCGCGGCCTCCAGCAGGGCGGTGGGGGTGTCGGCGTTGTATTCCAGGAGCTTGGGCGGCTGCCCCGCCGCGCCAAAGGCCAGGTCCATGCGGCCATAGAGGGAGGGCGGCTCGGCCTCCCAGCTCTGCTCGATGAGGGGGATGGCCAGGGCGGGGATGCCCAACTGGGCGTAGCGCCGCTGGTCGATGACCGCCTGGCAGGCCTGAAGACACATCTGGTTGAGCTGGGCCGTGGCCGTCTCCAGTTCCTCCACCTCCCGGTATTCCAGCAGGTAATAGGCCGACTCATCCCAATAGGGACGCCCCTCCAGGCTGTGATAGACCAGGCCCTGGGACTCCACGATCTTTTGCCAGCCAGGGCGTGGCGTCTGGCTTATCCGCATCATGGCCAAAGCTTCAGGAGCTGGACGAGGAGGAGAGGTGGGCGCTGGCCGAGGAGCCGAAGCCGGAGCGGCGCAGGGTCAGGCTGCCGGTGGGGGTCTTGGCCCCGCTGGCGATGTCGCGCCCCTCCTGCACGGCCTTGGCATAGGCGGGATGGTCGCTGGGCAGGGGGCTCATGGTGCTGTCTTGATGAAGAAGATAGGGGCTGCCCAGGCGGTTGTAGTAGATGCTGGAGTGGTGGCCGCCGTATAAGCCGCTGTGGCTGCTGGCGTGGTATTCCTCCTCCTCCTCGTAGGAGCCTTCTTCCTCGGCGGAGCAGCTGGCCAGGGAAACGCCCGCCGTCAGGAGCAGCCCCAGGGCTATGCTCTTGGAACGCTTGCGCGATGTCTCCTCTGCGCTCATGGCGGCTCCGGCGGGGGTTGGGCTTCTAGAGCATGGTGTGGACCACCAGCACGGCCAAGCTCAGCTTGACCCCCAGGCAGGTCAGCACCGCGGCCGGGTTCTGGTCGCGGGCGATCTCCTGGGCCATGGTGGTGCGCCTAAGCAGGGCCCGGTCGGTGAGCCAGGAAAAGAGCAGAAGGAGCAGCATGCCCTTGCCGGCGGCGTAGGCGAACTCGGCCAGGTCCCTGGACCAGTTGCTGAAATCGCCGGCCACGCAGGCCGAGAGCACCATGCCCAGGCACAAGAGCATGCCCGCTTGGTGCAGGCCCAGGGCCAGGTTGCCCTTGGCCAGCTCCTCCTGGTCGCGGTAGGGCGAGAGCCACTCCATGACCAGGAAGAAGACCACCAGGGCCGCCTGACCCAGCAGGAAGAAGACCACTCCGCTAAGCAGGGCGCCCGAGCCGGTGAAGGCCCCCCTAAGCACCAGGCCGCTGGCCAAGAGGCTGCCCAGTTCCACCAAACCCACCGCCAGGTTGCCTTGCAGGATTTCCGCGGTGTTGTCCAGCCCGCGCACCAAAAGCCGCTCGTTGAGCAGCCTGGCCACGAACAAGAGGCCCAGCATGAGCAGGCCGGAGAGGGCCAGCCCGGCCAGGTCGGCGGCCAGGTCGCGGGACGGGGCGGACAAAGGCGCGGAAAGCCCCAGGGCCAGCCCCAGGCACAGCCCGGCCAGGCGCAGGCTTAGCGCGGTGTTGTTGGCCTCGGTGATGAGTTGGCCCTGACTCTGGCCCCCCCCGCGCTGGAGCAGCCAGGCGTCCAGGCGCAAGCCCAACCACATGAGCGCGAAGGCCAGCAGCAGGAAGGCCAGGTTGGCCAGATCGCCCTTGTACAAGGCCATGGCGCACCTCTTTTCCATCATGCCCAAGCGGGCCGCGGCGGCAGGGAAGCGGAGCGGGGCTGCCCCTAGTTTAAGCCAGCCGCGCCGGGCACACAAGCCTGGCGCGTTGTTGCCATCTTCCGGGCTGATAAGCCCGAACCGGGCAAAAAATCGGAAATGTGGGTCAAATTTCCTGAACAGACGGCAGAGGGCAACATTGGTAATTCAGTTGAATCGTATTTGATACAAAATAGTTGCCATTGACACTCCTGCTGAAGAGGCGCGCTGCGCCTTCTTGTGACAACAAATGGCTTGATAGGGTTAACGCCGGAAATACATACTGATAGCAGTAGACATATAGATAAGGATATTAGCAACACTCCAAGAGGTGACGCGATGAAGTCCCGGAGCCTGGCTTTCAAGTTGGTGACGGGGGGGATCCTGGTAGTACTCTTGCCCCTGGCGGTGGTGAGCATCGTCAGCGTGATGAAGGCCTCAAGCGCCCTGGAGGACCTAGCCCAGGTGCAGGCCAGGAACATCGCCAGCAATTTGGCGTCCATGGCCCAGGACATTCTTTCCGAAGAACTCAAGCTGGTGCAAGGCCTGTCCGTGCAGCCAGGCCTGGCCGAGGCCGCCGCCCAGGCCTCCCAGGGCCAGGTGACGCAGGGCCAGGTGATGTTCAAGGATTTTAACGCCTGGCTGGGCGCCATGGCCAAGAAGCTGGGTTCGGAGTACGAGGCCTTGATGGTCTGCGATGCCCAGGGCCGGGTGATCATCGACGACCAGGGCGGCAAGAGCGTGGGCATCTCCCTGGCCGAGCGCGACTATTTCCGCCTGGCCCGCGAGGGCAAGGCCAGCATCTCGCCGCCCGTGCTCTCCAAGTTCTCCAACACCCCGGTGGTGGTGGTGGCCACGCCCCTGACCGGACCTGACAACAAGTTCGCCGGCATCGTGGCCAGCGTGATCAAGACCGCCAAGCTTTCCCAGCAAGTCACCATCACCCGCGTGGGCAAGACCGGCTATCCCTTCATGGTGGACAAGAGCGGGCTCACCGTGGCCCACCCCAACGAGAAGCACATCTTGAACACCAACCTGGCCAAGCTCCCCGGCATGGAAGGGATCATGGCCAAGATGCTGGCCGGCCAGACGGGCCTGGACACCTATGTCTTCGAGGGGCATCACAAGATCGCCGGCTACGCCCCGGTGCCCATCGCCGGCTGGTCGGTGGGCTTCACCCAGAACAGCGAGGAGTTCCTGGCCCCGGCCCATGACATCCGCAACTACTGCCTGATCATCAGCGGCGTGGCCCTGCTGCTGACCATCGTGGGCGTGGTCTTCTTCGCCCGCTCCCTGACCAGGCCCGTGTCCCAGGCCGTGGCCCAGCTTACCTCCGGCTCCCAGCAGGTGGCGGCGGCCTCCACCGAGGTGGCCAAGGCTGGCCAGTCCCTGGCCGAGGGGGCCTCGGAACAGGCGGCCTCCATCGAGGAGACCTCGGCCTCCCTGGAGGAACTGACCGCCATGACCCGCAAGAACGCCGAGAGCGCCACCCAGGCCGACTCCCTGATGAAGGAAGTCAGCGCCATGGCCACCTCGGCGGGGGATTCCATGGACCAGATGAAGACCTCCATGGGCGACATCTCGCAGGCCGGCCAGGAGATCAGCAAGATCATCAAGAACATTGACGAGATCGCTTTTCAGACCAACCTGCTGGCTCTAAACGCCGCCGTGGAGGCCGCCCGGGCCGGCGAGGCTGGGGCCGGGTTTGCCGTGGTGGCCGAGGAGGTGCGCAACCTGGCCATGCGCGCCGCCGAGGCAGCCCGCAGCACCACCGCCCTCATAGAGCGGGTCATAGACAAGATATCCCACGGCACCGCCCTGGTGGGGCGGGTGGACCAGGAGTTCTCCGCCGTGACCGGCAACACCGACAAGGTGGGCGAGCTGGTGGGCGAGATCGCCGCCGCCTCCAAGGAGCAGTTCCAGGGCATATCCCAGATAGCCACCGCCGTTAACCAGATGGACAAGGTGACTCAGAACTCGGCGGCCGCCGCCGAGGAATCCGCCGCCGCCGCCGAGCAACTCAGCGCCCAGGCCGAGGAGATACAGGGCATATCCCGCGTCCTGTCCCGGGTGGTCAACGGCGAGGCAGGCCGGGGCCAGGCCGAAGAGGGGCTGGTCACGGACCAGCGGCGGCTGGCCCTGAGCCGCCGCAAGCCCGCGCCGGCCGCCGGCAAGACCGCGCTGACCGCCGGCAAGGCCAAGGGCGACCCGCGCAAGATGATCCCCCTGGAAGAGGGCGATTTCAAGGACTTCTAGACTCGATCCGGCGTCAAGGGGCCAGGGGACGGGACGCACCGCCCCTGGCCGGACGCCCAATCTGTTCGCGTCCTGAACATGCATGCCCAGGGCGGGCCAAGAAGGTCCGCCAGGGAGGCGCATCAGCGATGTACAGCCAGGACCGGAACAAGTCTCCCGGCGTGGAGGCCTGACGGATGAAGCGCTACCTGGGCGCCTTCCTGCCGGGCATACTCAGCGTGGCCCTGTTCGGCATCGCCGTGTTTTGGCTCATCCTGCCCCAGCAGGAACAGGCCATCCTGAGCAAGAAGCGGGAGATGATCCGGGAGCTGACCACGGCCGCCATCTCCCTGGTGGCCAGCTACGAACAGCACGAGAACATGGGCCTGCTAAGCCGCGAGGAAGCCCAGCTCAGGGTGTTGCACCGCCTGCGCCACATGCGCTTCGGTCCCGAGGGCAAGGACTACTTCTTCGTGCTGAACACGGACCTGCGCATGCTGGTCCACCCCTACCGCCTGGACCTGGAAGGCCAGGATGTCTCCGGCTTCGCCGATCCCCAGGGCAAGTTCCTCTTCCAGGAGATGCTGGAGGTGGTGCGCCAACAGGACGAGGGCGAGGTCTCCTATCTGTGGCAGTGGAAGGACGACTCCGCCCACATGGCCACCAAGCTCTCCCACGTGGTGCTGTTCCAACCCTGGGGCTGGATCATCGGCTCGGGCATCTACACCGACGATGTCAAGCACGAGATGGGCAAGATGACCCGCCAGCTCACCCTGGTGGGGGCGGTGGTGATGGTCCTGGTCTCCCTGCTGGCCGCCTACATCAGCTGGCGCAACCTCCAAGCGGCCCGTGCGCGCGAGCAAGCCCTGGCCGACCTGCGCGAGAGCGAGGAGAGGTTCCGCGGCATCAGCGACAACGCCCTGGACGGCATCGTCATGATGGACACCCAGGGCAGGATATCCTTCTGGAACCGGGCCGCGGAAAATATCCTGGGCTACAGCCGCCAGGAGGCGCTGGGCCTGGACATGCACCTGCTCATCTCCCCCCAGCGCTACCACGACAGCTATCACCAGGCCATCAAGGCCTTCCAGAGCTCGGGGCAGGGGCCGGTCATCGCCCAGACCCTGGAGATGAGCGCCATCAGGCGCGACGGCCAGGAAATCCCGGTGGAGCTGTCGGTGGCCTCCCTGAACCTGCGCGGCCAATGGCACGCCGTGGGCATCATCCGCGACATTTCCCAGCGCAGGCGGGACGAACAGGAACTGCGCCAGAAGGCCGAGGAACTGACCGCCCTGAACGCCCTGGGCCGGGAGATCAACGCCCAGCTCTCCCTGGAGCACGCCTCGCGCGCCGCCCTCCAGGGCATCCGCGAGGCCCTGCGCCCGGACATGATCTTTCTGTTCCTGCGCGAGGGCGACAACCTGACCCTCCAGGCCATGGAGCCCTCCACGCCGGAGGGCCTGGGCGAGTTCCCCGGCCACAAGGTGGGCCAGTGCCTGTGCGGCCTGGCCGTCAGCCAAGACCGGGCCCTCTTCAGCAGCGATATCGAGCGCGATCCGCGCTGCGCCTGGCAGGAGTGCCGCCAGGCCGGCTTCAGGTCCTTCGCCGCCCTGCCTTTGCGCCACGGCCAGGAGGTGGCGGGGGTGCTGGGACTGGCCTCCCGCCAGGAGCGGGATTTCGCGCGCCAGGCCGAGTTCATGGAAACCCTGGCCAGCCAGGTCTCGGTGGCCCTGGCCAACGCCCGCCTCTTCGAGGCCGCCAAGCAGGAACTGGCCGAACGCAGGCGCGCCGAAGTCAGCCTCAAGGCCTCCGAGGACCGCTTCCGCACCTTGAGCGAGAAGTCTCCCCTGGGCATCAGCCTCAACGGCCAGGACGGCGTGATCCAATACCTCAATCCCGCCTTCGTGGACATCTTCGGCTACGACCTGCGCGACATCCCCACCCGTCAGGACTGGTTCCGCCTGGCCTATCCGGATGAGAATTATCGCCGGGGCGTGATGCAGGCCTGGCAAAAGGATTCGGCCAGGCGGCCCGACGGGGCCTATCTGACCCGCACCCTGCGGGTGGCCTGCAAGGACGGCGGCAGCAAAATCATCTTCTTCCGCACCGTGGCGCTGCCCTCCGGCGAGGAACTGCGGCTCTACGAGGATATCACCCAGCGCACCCTGGCCCAGGAGGAACTGCGCAAGAGCGAAGCCACCTTGAAGACCATCATGCAGGCCTCGCCCAGCGGCATCGCCATGCTCAGCTATCCCGAGCGCCGGGTGCTGTGGGCCAACCAGCGCCTGGCCGATATCTGCGGTTACCCCCTGTCGGAAATGTTCGGCCTACAGGCCAGAAGCACCTATCGCGACCAAGAGGAATACGATCGGGTGGGACGCCTCCTGTCCCAGATTGGCCAGACTGACGGCCTGGATTCCTTCGAGACCCAATGGGTGCGCCAGGACGGCGGGCTGGTGGACGTGCTGCTCAACGTCTCGGCCCTCAATCCCGCCAATCTGGGCGAGGGCGTGGTCTTCACCGCCCTGGACATCACCCAGCACAAGCAGGCCCAGGAGGAGGTAAAGCGCAGCGAGGCCACCCTGCGCGGCATCCTGCACGCCTCGCCCAGCGGCATCGCCATGCTCAGCTATCCCGAGCGCAAGGTGCTCTGGGCCAACGACCGTCTCTTCGAGATGACCGGCTACAGCCGGGAGGAGGTCATAGGGCGCCCCGGGGACTACATCTACCGCGACCCCCAGGAATTCTCCCGGGTGGCCCGCCTGCTGCGCCAAGGGGTCCAGCTCAGCGGGGCGGGGGCCATCGAGACCCAGTGGGTGCGCAAGGACGGCCTGGTCATCGACGTGCTCATCAACATCGCCGCTATCATACCCGGCGACCCCAGCGGCGGCCTGGTCTTCAACGCCCTGGACATCACCGCCAGCAAGCAGGCCCAGGAGGAGGTAAAGCGCAGCGAGGCCACCCTGCGCGGCATCCTCCAGGTATCACCCAGCGCCATAGCCATGGTCAGCTATCCGGAAAGGCTGCTGGTCTGGACCAATCAGGGGGTGAGCGAGATGACCGGCTACGCCCCCGAGGAATACCTGGGCAAGCAGGCCCGGCCTTTCTATGCCAGCGAGGAGGAGTTCATGCGGGTGGGGCGGCAGGCCACCGACCCCGCGCGGGCCTCCCAGGTCAACTCCATGGAATCACAGTGGCGGCGCAAGGATGGCCAGATCATCGACGTGCTCATCCAGTCCGCTCCGCTCAACCCCGAGGACCTCTCGGCGGGGCTGGTCTTCGTCACCCAGGACATAACCGAATACAAGCGCGCTCACGAGCGCATCCGTCAGAACGAGGAGAAGTACCGCCTGATCCTGGAGGCCACTCCCGACCCGGTGGTGCTCTATGACATGGAAGGCAGGGTGCTCTACTTGAACCCCGCCTTCACCCGGGTTTTCGGCTGGACCTTGGAGGAACTGGCCGGGCGCGGAATCGACTACGTGCCCCAGGAGGAGCAGGCGCGCACCAGGGAGATGCTGGACCTGCTCCACCATGGCCAAAGCGTGCACGCCTTCGAGACCAAGCGCCTGACCAAGCAGGGAGGCAAGCTGGACATCTCGCTGAGCTGGTCGGTGTGGACGGACGAGGCCGGCAAACTGGTGGGCAGCGTGGTGGTGCTGCGCGACGTCACCGAGCAGAAGAAGGTGGTGGCCCAACTGGAGCAGGCCCGCAAGATGGAGGCCATAGGCAACCTGGCCGGCGGCATAGCCCACGACTTCAACAACGTGCTCCAGGCCATCTCCGGCAACGTCCAGCTCATCCTGATCAAGTCCGAACTGGAAGGTCCGGCCCGCGAGCGCCTGAAGGGCATAGACAACCTGACCCAGCGCGCGGCCGAGATGATAAAGCAACTCCTGACCTTAAGCCGCAAGCAGGAGATAAGTCTCAAGCCCCTGGACCTGAACCAGGAGATCACCCACGTCTGCGGCCTCCTGGAGCGCATCATCCCCAAGATGATCAGCCTGGAGAACGGCCTGGCCCCGGACCTTCGCCCCATCAACGGCGACGCCGCCCAGCTGGAGCAGATAATCCTCAACCTGGCCTCCAACGCCGTGGACGCCATGCCCCAGGGGGGCAAGCTCATCTTCTCCACCGAGAACATGGAAGTGGACGAGGTCTTCAGCCGCAGCCATCCCGAGCTCAAGCCCGGCGCCTATGTGCTCTTCCAGGTGCGCGACACCGGACCCGGCATGGACCAGGAGACCCTGGAGCACATCTTCGAGCCCTTCTTCACCACCAAGCTAAACGGCAAGGGCACCGGACTGGGTCTGGCCACGGTCTATGGCATCGTGGACCGCCACCAGGGGCTGGTCACCTGCTACAGCCTGCCCGGCCGGGGCACCATCTTCAACATCTACCTGCCGGCCCTGGCCGGAGCGGCCGGCCCGGCCGACAGCGCCTCGGCCTTCCAGCTTTCCAGCCTGCACGGCGGGCAAGAGACCATCCTGCTGGTGGACGACGAGGAGGCCATCCTCAAGGTGGGGCGCGAGATGCTGGGCATGTACGGCTATGAGGTGCTGACCGCCAAGAGCGGCGAGGAGGCCCTGGCCCTGTACCAGGAGCGCGCGGGAAGGGTGAGCCTGGTCATCCTGGACCTGAACATGCCCGGCATGGGCGGCCAGCGCTGCCTTCAGACCCTATTGGCCTTGGACCCCGCGGCCAAGGTGGTCATTTCCAGCGGATACCAATCGCCGGACATGGCCCGCAGCCTGGAGGAAGCCGGGGCCAAGGGGTTCATCGGCAAGCCCTATCGCCTGACCGACCTGGTCCAGCGCGTCCGCCAGATACTGGACGCCGCCCAGGCCTAAGGACAGAGTACCAATTCAAGAAGTAGCGCTTTGCACCTGCCCCCCTTCGCGTCTGTCACGCCAATGCGGGGGGAGATGACGGGGAAGCCATGCCCCGACTTTGATCCCCTTCGCCGCCGCTCTACCGGTGCGCGGGTTGCGGCCCTTGGCCTTCGG
>CAZLSD010000117.1:0-2722 GCA_964561775.1 uncultured Desulfarculus sp.
TTTGGGGGGAAACCCTTTTTGCGCTGCAAAAAGGGTTTCCCCCCAATCTTCCCTCCCAACAGGACTCAACCATGCAGACTTGGAATTTGCCGCCGGACGAGATAGAGCGGCTGAGTTTTAGGATCATCGATGCCGAGGCTGGGGCTCACGAGTGGGAGCCCATGGCCTGGACTGTGGTGCGGCGGATGATCCACACCACGGGTGATTTCGACTGGGTGGTGAACACGCGCATGAGCGCGGGGGCGGTGGCGGCGGGGCTGGCGGCCTTAAAGGCTGGCGCGCCCATCATGACCGACACCAGCATGGCCCAGGCGGGGATCAACAAGGCGGCGCTTGAGCGGTGGGGCTGCCGGGTGGATTGCCTGATCGCCCAGGAGCGGGTAAAGGAGATGGCGCGGGAGGGGGGCACGACGCGGGCCTTGGCCGCGGTGGACTTGTCCCTGGAGGGCATGAACGGCGGCATCTATGTCATCGGCAACGCCCCCACCGCGCTGCTGCGGCTTTTGGAGCACGCGGCGGCGGGGCGGGTCAGCCCGGCCTTGGTGGTGGGCCTGCCAGTGGGTTTCGTCAACGCGGCCGAGTCCAAGCTGGCTTTGAGCCAGGCGGCTGTTGAACATATCACCGCCCTGGGACGCAAGGGCGGTTCAGCGGTGGCGGCGGCGGTCATCAACGCCTTGGCCCGCTTGGCCGTCTAAGGAGCAGTCATGAGCGAGCAGCGCAAAGGGACTTTGTTCGGCATCGGGGTGGGGCCTGGCGACCCCAAGCTCATGACCGTGCGCGGGGTGGAGGTGCTGAAGCGGGTGGCCGTGGTCTTCGCGGCGGGCTCCAGCAAGAACGAGTACAGCTTGGCCTTGAACGTGGTGCGCGACTATCTGCCCGAGGGGGTGGAGGTGCGCAAGCTGGACTTTCCCATGACCCAGGACCAGGCGCAGCTGGATGCGGCCTGGCGAGCCAACGCCCTGGAGGCGCTGGCGGTGCTGGACGCCGGCCAGGACGCGGCCTTCATCACCATCGGCGACTCGCTGACCTACAGCACCTACGGCTATCTGCTGCGCACGCTGCTGGCCATCGACCCGGCGGCCCAGGTGGAGACCATCCCCGGCATCACCGCCTATCACGCGGCGGCTGCCCGCTTGAACCTGCCCCTGGTGGAGAGCAAGGAGTCGCTGCTGGTGGTCTCTGGCGTGAGCGACCCCCAGGATATTCCCCGCATGGCCGCTTGCGGCGACAACGTGGTCATCATGAAGACCTACCGCAACTACGACCAGATCCTGGACGCCCTGGAGGAACTGCCCCAGCGGCGCGAGACCTATTCGGTCTCCCAGTGCGGCCTGCCCGGCGAGCGCCTGCGCCGCGACGCGGCCAGCCTGCGCGGAGAGAAGATGCCCTATCTCTCCCTGGTCATCGTCAAGGGGCCTTGTCAGGAGTAGGTTATTGGCCCATGCCTCGCATAAGCCCGCAGCGGCGCAGGCAGCATCTGGGGCCAGCCCCACAGGGGGCGGACGCAAGCCTCGGCCCCAAGGTCTGGGCAAGGGCCTGTGGCTGGCCCTGGCGGCGCTGGCCCTGGCGGGGGGCGTCTTCCTGCTGGTCCAGGAGGGAGCCCTGGCCGGGGCGTGGGAGACGGAGCGGCTGTGGCGGGGGCTGTTCAAACCGCTCATCAGCAGCGCGGCCTTCATAGCGGGCGGGCTTCTGGCGGGGCAGCTCATCGAGGGCCTGGGCTTCAGCGCCCGCCTGGGCGTGCTGGTCTGGCCGCTCATCCGCCGCGCCCATTTGCCCCAGGAGGCCGGGGCGGCCTTCAGCGCGGCCTTCGCTTCCGGAGTGACGGCCAACACCCTGCTCTACACGGCCTGGCAGGAGGGCAGGCTGGACAAGCGCCAGCTGGTCATGGCCAACCTGCTCAACGCGGCCCTGCCCGCCTATTTCCTGCACCTGCCCACCACGTTTTTCGTGGTCTACGCCCTCTTGGGCAATGTGGCCCTGGTCTACTTCGGGCTGACGCTCTTGGCCGCTCTGCTGCGCACCCTGGGCGTGGTGCTCCTTAGCCGAATCATGCTGCCCGCCCGCGACCCCGGGCGAGAGTGCGTGAACTGCCAGCGCCCGGACTGGCGCGCGTTATGGGCCTCCACCTGGCCCAAGTTCCGCACCCGTTTGAGACGCATGCTGCTCATCGTGCTGCCGGTGTACGTGGTCTTCTATTTGTTGGCCCAGGCCGGCTTCTTCGCCTGGCTAAGCAAGGGCGCGGCGCGCTGGGCGGCCAGTTCCCTGGTGCCGGTGGAGGCCATGGGCGTGGTGGTCTTCGCGGTGGTGGCCGAGTTCAACAGCGGCTTCGCCGCCGCCGCCGCCCTTTTGCAGGCCGGCAGCCTCACCTTCAAGCAGGTGGTGCTGGCGCTGATCCTGGGCAATCTGGTGGCCACCCCGGTGCGCGCCCTGCGCCACCAGCTGCCCCACTACATGGGCATCTACGCGCCCGGCCTGGGGGTGCAACTGCTCAGCATCGGCCAGGCCTCGCGCGTGCTCAGCGTGGCCCTGGTGGGCGCGCTCTACGCCTGGTGGGCCTGACATGGCCAGACGGCGTTTACGCACGGGATTCTCCACGGGCAGCGCGGCGGCGGCGGCGGCCAAGGCCGCGCTCTTGACCCTGGCCCGGGGCCGGGCTCTGGAGAAGGTCAGCATCAGCCTGCCCGGCGGCGGCGAGTTGGAGATCGCCATCGAGCAGGCGCGC
>CAZLSD010000117.1:2822-9618 GCA_964561775.1 uncultured Desulfarculus sp.
AGCCACGAGGCCTACACCGCCACCATAGAGAGCGCCCTCAAGGTGGCCCGGGCGGCCGGCGTTGACGAGGCGGTGCTGACCACGGGCGGGCGCAGCGAAAAGCGGGCGCGGGGGTTGCGGCCGGACCTGCCCGAGCTGGCCTTCGTGCAGATGGCCGACTTCTTCGCCTTCGCCCTGGAACAGGTCAAGGCGCAGGGGTTTGCCCGCCTGGGCTTGGTCAGCTTCTTCGGCAAGGCCGTGAAGCAGGCCCAGGGGCTGGCCTGCACCCACGCCCACCGCGCGGCCATGGACCTGGGGGTGCTGGCGGGCTGGCTGAGCCAGGCCGGCGCGCCTTCGGAGCTGGCCGCGCAAGTGGCGGCGGCCAACACCGCGGCCCACGCCCTGGAAATCTTGCAGGCCGCCGGGCGGCTGGACCTGGCGGCCCTGGTGGGGCCGCGCCTCTTGGCCCAGGCGGCGGAGCTGGCCGGGGCCGAGGTGGCGGTATGGTGCGCGGTACTGGACAATCAGGGCGGGGCGCTCTTTGACTCGCGCCAGCAGGGAGGCCAGCCATGATGCCGGTCAAGGTGGTGGGCATGGGCCTGGGCCTGGAGGACTTGAGCCCGCGCCTGCGCCAGGCCGTGGACCAGGCCCAAGTGCTGGCCGGGGGACGGCGCTTGCTGGCCCTGTTCCCGGAGCACCCGGGGCGCAAGCTGGAGCTGGCCTACAATCTGGAGACTTGGCTGGAGCAAGTGGCCGACGCCGCATCGGACCAGCGGGTGGCCGTGCTGGCCTCGGGCGACCCCGGCTTCCACGGCATCGCCGCCCGCCTGGTGGAACGCCTGGGCTTTGGCGGCGTGGAGATATACCCCAACCTCAGCTCCGTGCAGGCGGCCTTCGCGCGCCTCAAAGAGCCCTGGGAAGACGCGGCCCTGGTGAGCCTGCACGGCCACGGGGCGCAGGCGCTGTGGCCAGCCCTGGCCCGCGCTGATCGTGTGGCCGTGCTCACCGAGCCCAAGCAGGGTCCGGACCATATCGCCCGCCTGCTCATCGAGCGTGGGGTGGAAAATTGGGAAATGGCCGTGGCCGAGGACCTGGGCGGGCCTGACGAGCGGGTGGGCGTCTATGACCTGCCCCGCGCGGCGGTGACGCGCTTTTCGCCCCTCAACCTGGCGGTGCTGCGCCGCACCCGCCCGCCCCGGCCTTTGCGCCTGGGCGCGCCCGAGGAGGCCTACGAGCATGCCGGCGGGCTCATCACCAAGAGCGAGGTGCGCGCGGTGGCCCTGGGGCTCTTGGAGCTGGGGCCGGGCATGACCCTGTGGGACCTGGGCGCGGGCTGCGGCTCGCTGGGCATCGAGGCCAGCCTGCTCGTGCCCGGCGGACGGGTGCTGGCTGTGGAGCGCCAGCCCGAGCGGGTGGAGATGATCAAGGCCAACCGCCGCCGCTACGAGGCGGGCTGCCTGGAGGTGGTCCAGGGCGAGCTGCCCCAGGCCATGGAAGGGCTGCCCGCGCCGGACCGGGTTTTCGTGGGCGGAGGCGGAGCTGAATTGCCCGCCATCCTGGCCGGGGCCGCCCAGCGCCTGCCCCGGGGCGGGGTGCTGGTGGCGGCGGTGGTGCTGCTGGCCTCCCTGGAGACGGCGCGCCAGACCCTGGGCCAGGCCGGCCTGGAGACCCAGGTCAGCCAGGCGCAGGTCAGCCGCTCGGTGCGCCTGGGCAATGATGAGTTTCTGCGCGCCCTCAATCCGGTCTGGCTGGTCAAGGGAGTCAAGGAGTGAGCATGACCGCTGATGAGCAGGCCCAGCGCTGGCCGGTGCTTTTCGTGGGGGCTGGTCCCGGCGACCCCGAGCTGATCACCGTGGCCGGGCGCAACGCCCTGGCCCAGGCCGACCTGGTGGTCTACGCCGGCTCATTGGTCAGCACCGAGATGCTGTCCTGGTGCCCGCCCGGGGCGCGGGCCGTGGATTCGGCCGGGCTGCACCTCAAGCAGATCGTGGAGCACATGGTCTCCGGGCAGCGGGCCGGGCTCAAGGTGGTGCGCCTGCACACCGGCGACCCCAGCCTCTATGGCGCCCTGCGCGAGCAGCTCCTGCGCCTGGACCAGGAGGGCGTGCCCTGGCGCATCATCCCCGGGGTCAGCGCGGCCTTTGCCGCCGCCGCCGCCCTGGGCCTGGAATACACCCTGCCCGAGCTGACCCAGACCCTCATCCTGACCCGCGCCGCCGGGCGCACCCCCGTGCCCGCCAAGGAAGACCTGGCCGCCCTGGCCAGCCACGGAGCCAGCCTGGCCATCTATCTCTCGGCGGGCCAAGGCGAGGCGGTCTCCGCCGCCTTGAGCCAGACCTTTGGCCCGGACGCGCCGGTGGCCATCGCCCAGCGGGTGAGCTGGCCGGACCAGGCCTTCCACTGGACCACGGCGGCCCAGTTGCCCCAGGCCCTGGAACGGGCCGGGGTCAAGCGCCAGGCCCTGATCCTGGCTGGCCCCGCCGTGGCGGCCCTGGCCCTGGGCCAGGACAGCGCGGCTTCCAAACTGTATGCCGCGGGCTTCAGCCACGGCTTTAGGGCCGGAGAGGAAAAGAAGTGAAGCGGGGCGGCCGCCTGGCGCTCTATGCCCTGACCCCCCAGGGCGCGGAGCTGCTGCGCCGCTTGGCTCCCGCTCTGCCCGGCTGCGAGATTTTTCTGCCTGCCCGCCTGGCCCGGCCCGGCGAGCATGGCTTTGACCGGCTGGCCCCGGCCCTGGCGGAAAATTTCGCCCGCTACGCCGGCCACGTGCTGGTGGCGGCCACCGGCATAGTGGTGCGGGCCATCGCTCCGCTCATCAATGCCAAGGACCTGGACCCGGCGGTGGTGGTGCTGGACGGGCGGGGGCGCTTCGCGGTGAGTTTGCTTTCCGGGCACCTGGGCGGGGCCAACGAGCTGGCCCGGAGGGTGGCGCATATCCTGGGCGGGCAGGCGGTCATCACCACCGCCACCGACACGGAAAGCCTGCCCAGCCTGGAGATGGTGGCCGCCGAGCTGGGCCTGAAAGTCGAGAACCTGCCCGCCCTGGCCGGGCTGAGCGCCGCCCTGCTGGAAGGGCGAACCGTGCCGGTCTGGGACCCGGGGGAGTGGCTATGGCCGCGCCTGGAGGGGTCGTGGCCGGGGCTCTTCACCAGGCTGGAGCAGCCGCCCGCGCTGGATACGCCCGGCCCCCTGGCCTGGCTGGACTGGCGGGACGCGGCCACCGCGCCGGGCTGGCTGGTGCTGCGGCCGCCCTGCCTGGTGCTGGGCCTGGGTTGCAACCGGGGCACGGAAAAAGACGAGCTGGCCGCGCTGGCCACATCGGCGCTTGACCAGGCCGGGCTGGCGCGGGGTTCATTGGCCTTCCTGGCCAGCGTGACGGTAAAGGCCGGCGAGGCCGGGCTCTTGGCCCTGGCTGATGAATGGCGCTTGGAGACGATCTTTTACTCGCCCCAGGACCTGGACGGCGTGGAGGCCCCCAGCCCCTCGCCGGTGGTCAGGGGGCATCTGGGAACGGGGAGCGTATGCGAGGCAGCGGCCATGCTGGCGGCCCAAGGGGGACCGCTTCTGTTGAAAAAGATCAAGAACAAGAACGCCACGGCGGCCCTGGCCCTCAAGGCTGGCTCACGGTAGTGGGCCTGGGGCCGGGCAGCCCGGACTGCCTGACCGGCGAGGTGCGGGATGCTTTGAGCCAGGCCCAGGTGGTCATCGGCTACAAGGCCTACGTGGAGCTGGCAGCCTCTCTGCTGGAAGGCAAGGAGGTGCATGCCAGCGGCATGACCCGCGAGCTGGACCGGGCCGGTCAGGCCATGGACCTGGCCCTGGCCGGACGGCGGGTGGTGCTGGTCTCCAGCGGCGACCCCGGGGTCTATGGCATGGCCGCCGTGGTGCTGGAGCTGGCGGCCGCGCGCGGGTTGGAGTTGGGCGGCCAGGCCGGGCAGTTGGACCTGCGCGTGCTGCCCGGAGTGCCGGCGGCCATGGCCGCGGCCGCGCTCTTGGGCGCGCCCCTGGCCCACGATTTCGCCTGCATCAGCCTAAGCGATCGCCTCACCCCCTGGGAGCTCATCGAGCGCCGCCTGGACCTGGCCGCCCAGGCCGACCTGGTGCTGGTCATCTACAACCCCAAGAGCAAGGGACGCGCCTGGCAGCTGGGGCGCGCCCTGGAGATCATCGCCGTTCACCGCGGCCCCTCCACCCCGGTGGGGGTGGTGGGCAAGGCCCGCCGCGAGGGGCAGCGCGTCACCGTCACCGACCTGGCCCGGGCCGAGGGCGTGCCGGTGGACATGCAGACCATCCTGGTGGTGGGCAACTCCCAGAGCTTCGTCCACGCCGGGCGCATGGCCACCCCGCGCGGCTATCTGGGCAAGTACGGGCATCCCCAGCCGGACGACAAGGCGTGAGCGCGCCCTCGCCTGGCCAGCCTTCGCCCCGGCCGGCCCTGGCCATGCTGGGGATGTTCGCGCTGGCCCTGGTCTGGTCGGCCATCAACCCCCACGACCGCTTCACCTGGTTTCTGGAGGTGGCCCCGGCCCTGGTGGGCGCGCTGGTTCTCATCCTGACCTGGCGGCGCTTCCCGCTCTCCAACTTCACCTATGTCTGCATCCTGCTCCAGGCCCTGGTGCTCTTGGCGGGTGGCAAATACACCTACGCCGAGAACCCCCTCTTCGCCTGGCTGCAAACCCATCTGGACCTGGCGCGCAACCACTACGACCGCCTGGGCCACTTCATGCAAGGCTTCACCCCGGCCCTGGTGGCCCGCGAAATCATCCTGCGCCGGGGCGTGCTGGCCAAGCCGGGCTGGATACACTTCGTCATCATCTGCTTCGCCCTGGCGGTGAGCGCCTGCTACGAGCTGATCGAGTGGTGGGTGGCCCTGGCCACCGGCGAGGCGGCCCAGGCCTTTTTGGGCACCCAGGGCGACGTGTGGGACAGCCAGTGGGACATGTTCATGGCCCTGGTGGGGTCCAGCCTGGGCGCTTCCCTCTTTGGACGCTGGCAGGACGCCTCCATCATCGGTCTGGGGGCTGACCCCCGGGAAAGGCGTGCTTAACCCATGAGCCCCAAGTACCGCCCCATCATGGTGGTGGGCACCGGCAGCCACGTGGGCAAGAGCGTGTTGGTGGCCGGGCTCTGCCGCCTCTTCCGCCGCCGAGGCATCGAGGTGGCTCCCTTCAAGGCCCAGAACATGGCCCTGAACTCGGGCATCACCCCCCAGGGCGGCGAGATGGGCCGCGCCCAGATCACCCAGGCCGAGGCCGCCGGCGTCGAGCCCCACGTGGACATGAACCCCATCCTGCTCAAGCCCACCAGCGACATGGGCTCCCAGGTCATCGTGAGCGGCAAGGCGCTGGGCAACTACCGGGGAGCGGATTACTACGCCCTCAAGCCCAAGCTGGTGCAAGGCGTCATGGCCGCCTTCCGCCGCCTGGCCTCCCAGCACCAGCTCATCGTCATGGAGGGCGCGGGCTCCTGCGCCGAGATGAACTTGAAACGCCACGACCTGGTCAATTTGCCCATGGCCCGGCGGGCGCGCGCCAAGGTCATTCTGGCCGCCGACATCGACGCGGGCGGGGTCTTCGCCCAGGTGCTGGGCAGTTTGCGCCTCATGACCCCGGCCGAGCGCCGCATGATGGCCGGGGTGGTCATCAACAAGTTCCGCGGCGACCCGGCCCTGTTCCAGGACGGCGTGGCCTATATCGAAAAGCATGGCGGCCAGCCGGTGCTGGGGGTGCTGCCCATGTTCCGCCACATCAGCCTGCCCCAGGAGGACGGCGTGGCCCTGGAGCGCGGGGCAAGCGCGGCCGGCTCCGGCCAGGTGCGGGTGGGAGTGGTGCGCCTAAGCCGCATCAGCAACTTCACCGACGCCGACGCCCTGGCCGCCCAACCCGGGGTGGACCTGACCTGGGTGGAGCGCCCGGAGCAGCTGGCCGGCCTGGACTTGCTTGTCCTGCCCGGCACCAAGAACACCCTGGCCGCCCTGGCCGGCCTGCACGGCAGCGGGCTCTTCACGGCCATCGGCCATTACCACGCCCTGGGCGGGCGCGTGCTGGGCCTGTGCGGCGGCTATCAGCTGCTGGGGCGCGTCATCGCCGATCCCCAGGGGGTGGAAGGCCCGCCCGGCCAGGCCCCCGGCCTGGGCCTGCTGGAGGTCGAGACCACCATGGCCGGCGAGAAGACCACCACCCTGGTGGAAGCCACCTGCGCGCCCGGCCTGCCCTGCGCCGTGGCCGGGCTGGTGCGCGGCTACGAAATCCACATGGGCCAAACCCGCGCCCTGGGCCACGACCGCCCCGCCTTCATCCTGACCTCCCGCCTGGGTCAGCCCCTCACCCTGCCCGAAGGCCAGGTCAGCGCCGACGGCCGCGTGCTGGGCAGCTACCTGCACGGCCTGCTGGACAACGACGAACTGCGCGCCGCCCTGCTCTCCTGGGCCGGCGGCGGGCAGACCATCCCGCACCCCCACGACTACGCCGCCTTCAAGGACCGGCAATACGACCTGCTGGCCGACCTGCTGGAACAACACCTGTCCTGGCAAGGGTTGCTAGAGGAGGTATAAGAGGAGATTGGGGGAACCCCTTTTTGCGGCGCAAAAAGGGGTTCCCCCCAAACCCCCCTCCCTAAAAAGGCGAGGGAGTGGTCAGCGAAGCTGGTTTGCTCGCGATACTGTTCTTCGTAATGACGGGGCTTCCCCCCGCGCCCACCAAGACCAAGCCGCCACGGCCAGCTCGTTGATCCCTGGCTGGGGCGAGGGCCTCTGTTCGCGCCCCCTATACTTTTTTTGGAGGGGGGTCTGGGGGGAACCTTTTTTGCCCCGCAAAAAAGG
>CAZLSD010000118.1:0-9611 GCA_964561775.1 uncultured Desulfarculus sp.
CTCCAGCACCGGCCCGGCCATGACCCAGCGCCGCCAATCCAGGCGCAGGCCCAGGAAGCGCTGCCCCAGGGCGGCCTCCTCCAGACGCCACAGCTCGCTCTTGCGGCTGGGGCTTAGACGCGTTTCCAAAAGCTGGGCGCTCAGCAGCACCCCCACGAAGCGCTTGCGCGAGCGGCGCGCGCCCTTGGCCAGGGCCGTGACCCGCCCCAGTTCGCGGGTGAACAGGTCCACCAGCAGGTCGCTCTCGCCCAGGGGGCGCAGGCCCAGCACCAGGCCGCTGACGGGACGGGCGGAATCCACCTGCTCAGCCCGCGAAGGAGAGCACCGCCCGGGCCAGCTCCCAGGCCGCCAGGAAGGGCGGCATGTGCCCTCCGCGCATGCTCAGATAGCTGGAGCCGGGCGGGGCGTGCAGGCGCAGGCGGTCGGTCTGCTCGGCGGGGATGACCCGGTCGCCCTGGCCGGCGATGAGCAGCAGAGGGGCGCGCAGGCTGGGCAGCAAGGGCCAGACCGGCTGGGCCAGCGCCCCCAGCCCGGACCTGATGAAGGCGCGCTCCAGCAGGGGGCGCTCCGGACCTACCCACTGGGCGGCGATTCTCTGCTGGGTCTCCCGGCATACGGCGGAGTTGGGGCCGTGCAGGGGTTCGCCGAAGATCCAGGAGACGGACCAGCGGGCGGCCAGGGGATGGAACAGGCGCAGGCGATCCTCCGGGGTCGCCAGGGTCAAGGCGAGCCTCTGGCGCAGGCAAGGGGCCAGGTGCCCGCCCGAGGGGCAGACCGCCACCACCTTGCGCGCCAAATCCGGCTGGCTGACGGCCAGCTTGAGCACGCTGTGCCCGCCCAGGGAATGGCCCAGCCACAGCGCGGAATTAAGGCCCAACTCCCGGGCCATCTCGCCCAGGGCCTGGGCGAAAAAGTCCGGCGAATAAGGGACATCCGGTTTGGAGGACAGGCCGAACCCCGGCAGGTCCGGTATCAGGCAGGTGAAGCTGCCGGCCAGCAGGGCGGCCAGTTGGCGAAAGTCCTCGGCGCAGCCTCCCAACCCGTGCACCAGGAACAGGGCCGGGCCGCTTCCTCCGCAGAGCAGGCGGGCCTGGCCCCAGCTCAACTCCAGACGATAGGGCTGAAAACCGGGCGGCCAAGGGCAGGGGGGGCCTGGAGGGGCCTGCACAGTTATTTCCTTTTTCCTTGCAGGCTTAGCCCGCTGCTAGTATCCTTTTAACAACCGTGGCCATGCTGGCGTCAGGGGCCAGCTTTTATTCTACCCGATAAAAACGAGGCCCTTAACCCCTTTTTGTTTTCGCGATTTACCTAGTTATGCGCCGGGGTTTTAGGCCGCGGCAAAACGAGGACGCGCCCAACGCAATCATGGCAAGACGCCGCAAAAAAGACCCGCCGCCAGCCCTGCCGCCCGATGAACGCCTCCCGGAGGAGGAAGCGCGTGTTCCCGAGCTTTTGGAGCCGGAGTCCGGCGACGAGGCGGGACTGGGCGCGGAGTTGGAGTTTGACGGCGGCCTGGATGTCCTGGACGACCCGGAGGCCCTGACCGGCGATGAGGCCTCCTTGGAGGCCCCGGAAGCCGAGGAGGGTGAAACGCCCACCTGGCCGGTGCCGGTGGACTCGGGAACCTCCAGCGCCCTGGACATGCTCCAGCGCTACCTGTGGGAGGTGCGCCAATACCCCCTGCTCACCCGCGAGGAAGAGGATGATCTGACCAGGCGCTTCCGCGAAAGCGGAGACCCCGAGGCCGCGGCCAGGCTGGTCACCGGCAACCTGCGCCTGGTGGTCAAGATAGCCATGGATCACCAGCGCTACTGGATGCGCAACCTCCTGGACCTGGTGCAGGAGGGCAACGTGGGCCTGGTGCAGGCGGTCAAGAAATTCGACCCCTTCCGCGGCATCAAGTTCTCCTATTACGCCTCCTTCTGGATCAAGGCCTATATCCTCAAGTTCATCATGGACAACTGGCGCCTGGTGCGTCTGGGCACCACCCAGGCCCAGCGCAAGCTGTTCTACAACCTGCGGCGGGAAAAGGAAAAACTCCAGGCCCAGGGCATCGTCCCCGGACCGGCCCTCCTTAGCCACCGCCTGGGCGTGCGCGAGCAGGACGTGGTGGACATGGAGCAGCGTCTGGACTCCTGGGAGCTGAGCCTGGACGCGCCCCTGCGCGAGGACTCCGACGAGGCCCACCAGAACTTCATGCCCGATGACCGGCCCAGCGCCGAGGACACCCTGGCCGGCGACGAGTTGCGGCGTCTGTTCCACCTGCAACTGGACGGCTTTCGGGAAACCCTGAGCGAGAAAGAACGCACTATTTTGGATTTGCGCCTGCTGGCCGAGGATCCCATCACCCTGAGCGAGCTGGGCGAAAAGCACGGCATAAGCCGGGAGAGGGTCCGCCAGATACAAGAACGGCTGCTGGGCAAGCTGCGCAAGTACCTGGAGGAGCGCATCCCCGACTTCAACGAGCAGTTCGCGGACTTGGCCGAGGGCGAATGAGAACTATGCGCAGAGAGGGCTTGCCGCCCGGCCAGGGCGGCATTATCGCGGCGCGCGGTTTGGCCGCCTGGGCCATGACTTTGCTGCTGCTGGCGTTGCTGGCTGGCTGCGGCGCCAGGAATCAGCCGGAGGCCCCGGCCCCCGCCGCGGCTCCGCCGCCCCGGGCCATGGAAGACCCCCTGGCTCTTTTCGCCGCGGCCCAGCGCCTGGCCAAGGCCGGCGATCTGCAAGGGGCCCTGGCGCTGGTGCAGCAGGCCAGCGAGCGCGACCCCCTAAGCGGCCTGCTCCGGCTGGAACTGGGCCGGCTGCACGCCGGGCTGGGCAACCTGGACCAGGCCCTGGTGGAGGCCGAGCGGGCCACCGTGCTAAAGCCCGACCTGGCCGACGCCTGGAGCCTCTTGGGCGGCATCTACTCCAACCGCAAGGAACTGGCCAAGTCCATCGCCGCCTATGAGCAGGTGCTCAAGCTGGAGCCGGACCAGGAGGAGGCCCAGCTCTTCCTGGGCTCCCTGTACCTGGAGGACGGCCGGCTCAAGGAATCGGCCCAGATGCTGGGCGATTTGGTGCATGCCCGCCCCGACCTGGCCCTGGCCCGCTACTATCTGGGCCAGACCCTGGCCGCCCAGAAGCGCTACCGCGCCGCCGAGCAGCAGTTCCAGCAGGCGGTGGTCATATCCCCCCAGTTCCTGGCCGCCCTCTTCGAGCTGGCCAAGGTCTATGAACTGCAACGCCAGCACCAGAAGGCCGAGGCCACCTACCTGGAGCTGCTCAGGCGCAACCCCGAGTCCAGCCGCGCCCACGATCTGCTGGGGCGTCTGTACCTGCGCACCGGGCGCTACCAGGAGGCCCTGCAAGCCTTCGCCGTGGTCAAGGGCCTAAGCCAGGACGACAGCGAGGTCCGCATCAAGATAGGCCTGGTCTATTTCGAACAGGGGCGCTTCGGCCAGGCCGTGGAGGAGTTTCGGGCCATCCTCCGGCTGGAGCCGGAGAACCAGCGCGCCCGCTACTATCTGGGCGTGTCCTTGCAGGAGGACGGCAAGCCCGAGGAGGCCCTGGGCGAGCTGGCGGCCATCCCCGCCCAGGCCGAGCTTTTCGTGGACGCCCGCCTGCACCAGGCCGAGATATTGGAGCGGGGCAAGCGCCGGGTTGAGGCCATCGCCCTGTTGCAGGAGACCTTGAAGATCAAGCCGCGCGAGGTGGACCTGCTGGTCTCCCTGGCCGCCCTGCGCGAGGCTGGCGAGGAATACCGCGAGGCCGAGAAGCTCCTGCGCGAGGCCCTGGCCCTGGAGCCCAACAACGCCGAGACCTTCTTCCGCCTGGGCGTGGTGCTGGACAAGAAGGGCGAGCGCCGCCAGGGCCTGGCCCAGATGCGCAAGGCCATCGAGCTCAACGATCGCCACGCCCGCGCCCTCAATTACGTGGGTTACACCCTGGTGGAGACGGGCGGGGACTTGAACGAGGCCGAGAGGCTCATCCGCCGCGCCCTGGCCGTGGAGCCGGTCAGCGGCTATATCCTGGACAGCCTGGGCTGGGTCTATTTCAAGAAGGGCCAATACGAGCAGGCCTTCATCTATTTGAGCCGGGCCGAGGCCAGCGGCGAGGAAGACCCCGTCATCTTCGAACACCTTGGCGACGCCGCCACGGCCCTGGGCCGTCACGAGGCCGCCTTGGCCGCCTATGAGAAGGCGCTCAAGTTCAAGCACCCCAAGCCCGAGGCCATCAAGGCCAAGCTGCAAGGGGCCAGGAACCATCTGAGGTCCAAGTGAGGCTTTGTCCGCTTTGTTTCGCCAACTATCCCTAGGTGTGACGTTGACGGCCGCCCTGGCCTGGCTGCTGACCGCTTGCGCCACCTTGCCGGGAGGCCCCGTGGCGGGCGAGGCGCCCCAGGCCTCCCAGGTGCTGGAGCGCCTGGAGGCCCGCCGTCAGGCCGTGCAGAGTTTCAGCATGCAGGGGGAGATCAACGGGGCCAGCCGCCAGGGCGAGCTTTCCGGCGAGCACTTCATACGCGGCCGCTATCCGGACCGCCTGCGCGCCGAGGTCATGGGGCCCTTCAACAAGCCCGTGCTGCTTTTGGTCTGCGACGGTGTCCGCCTGACCGTGCTGGCCTACAACGAGAACAAGGCCTATGTGGGTCCGGCCAGCCGGCGCAACCTGGGGCGTTTCCTGGGGCTGGGGCTGACCCCCGCCGAGGCCTACGCCCTGCTTAGCGGCAACCTTCCCCTGCTGCGCTCGCCCCAGGCCCGGGTCTTTCTTTCCTCGGAGCCGGGCAAAGCCGTGCTGCAACTGGACGAGAGGAGCGGCGCCCAGGAGGGCGTCATCTTCAGCCTGGGCGATTACGCCGTGCACGAGGCCTGGCTGGCCGAATCGGGCAGCGGCTTTGGCTTGAGCGCCAGGTTCGATTCCTGGCAGGAGAGCCCGGCGGGACGCTTTCCCAAGCGCATCCAACTTGGCGACCGCGAGGGGCGCAGCCTGAACCTGCTCAACGATGGACTGAAAATAAACCTTCCCCTGGACGACGCCATCTTCGAGGCCAGCCTGCCGCCCCAGGTCGAGGTGCAGACCCTGGAATAGGCTGGGCGGCCCGCCGGGGGGCCTGGTGCCGCAAATCATTCTGCTGGAAAGCATGTTGGGAAGGCTGTCCCGCTGGCTGCGCCTGCTGGGCTATGACGCCCGCATGCTTGCCCTGCCGCCGGCGCGCGTGCCTCCCGGCGCGGCTTTGCTCACCAGGCGGCGGTCCTTGGCCGGCCGCCAGGGGGTGGTGCTGGTTGAGGCCGACCGCCTGGAGGATCAGCTGGCCCAGGCGCTGGCCCAACTTGACCTGCGCCCCGATCCCGCCTTGTTCTTCTCGCGCTGCCTGGACTGCAACCTGCCGGTGGAGCCCCTGGCGCGCGAGCTGGCCCGGGATATGGTCCCCGAGCACACCCTGCACAACGCTCAGAGCTTCAGCCGCTGCCCTGGCTGCGGCAAGGTGTTCTGGCCGGGCAGCCACGGCCAGCGCGCGGCCTTGCTCTGGCTGCGCATGGCCGGCTCCGCCCGGGAGCTGGATCAGCCCCAGAGCAGCCAGAGCCCCTGGCCCAGGTAGATCAGCCCCACCAGGAAAAAGACCAGGGCCGCGCCCAGGCCGATGGCCCTTTCGGGCAGGCGCGCGCCCAGGATCTGGCCGGCCCAGATGGCCAGGCCGTCGCTGGCCACCATGCCCAGGGTTGACCCCAGCCAGACCGGCAGCCAGGGATGCCCGGCGGCCAAGGTCACGGTGCCCAGCATGGTCTTGTCCCCCAACTCGGCCAAGAAAAAGGTGGTGGCCACGATGAGGAAAGGCGAGCGCAGGCGGCGCTTCTTCTGTTTTTCCTCGTCCAGTTCGTCTCCGTGCAGGGTCCAGGCCCCAAAGCCCAAGAAGGCCAGGCCGGAGATCAGCTCGATCCAGCCCGGCCCCAGCAGGCGGCCGCTTAGATCGCCCAGGGCCACCGAGAGCAGGTGCACCAGGATGGTGGCCACGAACACGCCCCAGAGCACCACCAGGGCGCGGTAGCGCGCCGCCAGGGTGAGCGCCACCAATTGGGTCTTGTCGCCCAGTTCGGCCAGGAAAATCAGGGCGAAGGATAGCCAGAAGCCTTCCATGTCTCTCCCCGGAACGCCAAAAAGAAAAAAGACCAATGCACCGCTGGGGTGCAAAGGTCTCGCCAAGCCACGGGGGCCGACAAAGCCAGGCCGTTGGGCCAGTGTGTTGACTTTGTCTAGCTAGCTACTCCCCTCTGCTTGTTTAAATATACGGCCTGACCCCGGGCCGCGCAAGCCGTTGCCGCGTTCTGGCCGTCAGCTATTGGGGGGCCGCCACCATCACCCGGTTGCGCCCCGCGTCCTTGGCCTGATAGAGGGCGCGGTCAGCCCGGTCCAGGATGTCGCGGATGTCGGCATCCTTGGGCGTGGCTTGGGTGACTCCCACCGAGATGGTGATGGGCAGCTTGCTGCCGCGCACCAGAAACTCGATCTCCTCCACGGTGATCCGCAGCTTTTCCGCCACCTCGCCGGCCTCCTTGGCCGCGGTTTCGGGCAGGATGACCACGAACTCCTCGCCGCCGTAGCGCCCCACCATATCCGAGGCGCGTACCCGGGCTTGCAGGCGCACCACCAGCTCCTTGAGGCACTTGTCGCCGATGGCGTGGCCGAAGTTGTCGTTGACCAGCTTGAAGTGATCCAGGTCGATCATCAGCACCGAGAATTCGCGGCCGTAGCGCTCCAGGCGGCTCTGTTCCTCGGCCAGGCGCTCCTCGATAGCCATGCGGTTGTGCGCCCCGGTCAGCGGGTCGATGCGCAGCCGGCAGGCCAGGCTTTGATTCTCCTTTTCCACGCTGTGCAGCTTTTCCTTGACCGCCCGGAAGTTTCCGCGCAGCTGCTCCATCTCCCTGGTCATGGCCTGCAGGTGCCCGCGCTCCTGGCTGCGGAAGCCGGCGACCAGCTGGGTCAGGCCATCCAGCCGGTTCATGACCAGGCCCTTGACCTGGGCCAGGTCGTGGGATGCCTGCACGTTTTCGCCCAGGTCCTTGATTTGCACGCTCATGGAGTCGGAGAGCTGCTCGCCGGCCCGGTGTATCTCCACGGTGTGCGCCACCGAGGAGCGCAGGTGCTCCTCCACCTCCACCAGGCGCTGGACCACCTCGAAGACGAAGGAGGTGGACTGGGTGCGTTCTCCCAGGACCAGCACCGCGAAACGCCGCACCAGGCTGTGCAGGGGATCGCCCAAGGCCAGCAGGGCGCCTTGACTGGAGGCCCGCTGCACCTCCAGGCGCAGGGCCTGCAACTCCCGGCCATAGTCCTGGTCCAGTTCATAGTTGATCTCGCCCAGGATGGCCTCGAAGGAGCGGCGTATGATCTCCAGCCAGGAAGTGGGCTGTTCCGCATCCCCCTGGGCCCTGGCCGGAGCGGGCTTGGCCGAGACGATGGGGCTGGTGGAAATGGGGGAGGCCTTGGTTGGCCTGGCTGAAGGTTTGGAGTCATCGGGCATTATGGACAGCTCCTGACTATCTGGACAGCGAGGCCGGGGTCGGTGGCAAAGCCGCGGGCGGGCAGGGGGCTAGAGCTTGCACGCCTTGTTCACCACCTCCAGCAGACGCTGGGGGTCCACGGGCTTGATCAAGTAATTGAGCACGCCCAGGGTCTGGGCGGTCACCACCTCGTCACGGCGGCTGGAAGAGGTCAATACCACGAATTTGGCCTTATGGTCCAGTTCGCGTATGGCCATCATGGCGTCCAGACCGCCCATCTTGGGCATGACCAGGTCCATGATCACCAGACGGGGGCGGAAAATCTGGTACATCTCCACGGCTTCCTTGCCATCGCCGGCCTCGGCCACGTCATAGTCAGCCCCCACCAGGGCTTTGACCAGGGCGAAACGGAAGGTGCGCGAATCCTCCACCACCAGCAACCTGCGGTTGTCCTCCTCGCACTGCATGGCCTGGCTGAAGGTTATGTTGAAGACCAGGTTGCCGCCCACGGTCTGCAAGGCTATGGCGTAGGCGTGGTAGTCGTAGCCCTCCACCGGTTTGAGCTGGGCCTGTTGCAGGGAAGAGGGCGTGCCGAAGTTGACCGGCATGCCCATGCGGTCCCATGACGAGATGGTGCGTCCCACCACGGTGTTGAGGAACTCGCCCAAGAGATCCAGGGCCGCTTCGTCGATGCCGTCCAGCTTGGGGTAGCCCATCTTGGCCGCCAGCGAGTTGGCCAGGTTGAGCGCGGCCTTTTCGGTGGGGAAGCCAAGCACGAAATGGCCGCTCAGGGGCTCATCGCGGCCTTGGTATTCGATGACCTGGGCCACGGGCAGGCTGCTGGCCTGAAAAGCCCGCGCCTCAATCTTGATGGCCGAGAGGGTAGCGCCCGTCATCTCCTTGAAAACACTGGCCAGGCAGAGCGAGAGTATATCTACGTATTTGTCGTACATGGCCACTCCGGGGCAGGCGGAGAAGTGGGCGGCAATAACTCTGCCAGGGATCATTATACCTAGCACCTTGATTCTAAACCATTATTAGCACGCGGCGAATGGATGGGTCAATGTGCGGATAATCGGCGGGCCTTCCAGCGTGGCGGAAGCGGCGGGCCGGCCTCAGGTCTGGCCCGCCGCAGGCGTCCTTAGTCTATCCATACAAACAAATATACGAGGCATCCCCCGGCAGGTCCAACTGGAACTTTTGGCCCGCCGCCACCTCGAAACGATCGTAGGGCTTGAACTCCCGCCAATCGGCCGCGCCGGGCAGCTTGACCTTCATGATCCCGCTGGTGACGATCATGATCTCCTTGGTGGAGGTGCCGAACTCGTACTGGCCGGCGGCCATGACTCCGGCCGTGGCCGGGCCCTCGGGGCTGGTGAAGGAGATGGACTTGACCTTGCCGTCGAAGTATTCGTTGACCTTGAGCATGGCGGCTTGCCTTTCGCGCGTGGTTGGTTGAGACGGCTGGCGCCTAGCGGGCGCAATCGCTGGGGTCGCCCTTCAGCTTGTCCAGGGCGTGGACCAAGGCGGGGAGAATCACCGTCAGCCCCTCCAAAGCGCCCTTGGGCGAGCCGGGCAGGTTGACGATCAGGGTGGACTTGCGGATCACGCAAACGCCCCGGCTGAGCATGGCATGGGGGGTGTGCTTGAGCCCCTCGGCGCGCATGGCCTCGGCCAGGCCGGGCACGTCGCGCTGGGCCACCGAAGCCGTGGCCTCTGGGGTCAAGTCGCGGGGAGAGAGCCCGGTGCCGCCGCTGGTGATGACCAAGCTAAGGCCCAGTTCATCGGCGTAGCGCATGAGCGCGGCGGCGATGAGGGGTATCTCGTCGGGCGTCACGTCCTGGGCCGCCACCATAATGCCCGCGCCTTGCAGCATCGCCACCAGCTGGGGGCCGGCGGTGTCTTCGCGCAGGCCCTGGCTGGCCTTGTCGCTGACGGTGAGGATGGCCGCTTGGTGCTGGAAGGTGTCGCTCATGGTCCCGCGTCCAGAGTAATTAAGCTAAGATGGCGGGTTACGCTCTAGCTAACCCGCCCTACGAAAGCCATTTATCCGAAAGCCGGCGGGTTACGTTCTCGCCAACCCGCCCTACGAAAGCCATTTATCCGAAAGCCGGCGGGTTACGTTCTCGCCAA
>CAZLSD010000119.1:0-9567 GCA_964561775.1 uncultured Desulfarculus sp.
GAGGGGGTCTGGGGGAGAACCTTTTTTGCGCTGCAAAAAAGGTTCTCCCCCAGCTTTTATTACATCAACCCGCGATATAAACCGCCGTCCACCAGATAGCTGACGCCGGTGATGTAGGCGGCGCGTTCCGAGGCCAGGAAGGCCACCAGGCTGGCCAGTTCGGAGGGCTGGCCGATGCGGCCCAGGGGGATGGAGGCCACCACCGAGGCCAGGGCCTCGCCGGTGGTGACGCCCAGGGACTGGGCCTTGTGGGCCAGGATTTGGTCCACGCGCTCGGTCTGGATCCAGCCCGGGCAGACGTTGTTGACCGTGATGTTGGAGGGACCAACTTCGTCGGCCAGGGACTTGGCCCAGCCCACCACGGCGGCGCGGATGCTGTTGGAGAGCATGAGGCCGGGCAGAGGCTGCTTGACCGAGACGCTGGTCAGGTTGATGACGCGCCCCCATTTTTGGGCCTGCATGTGGGGCAGCGCCGCGCGGGCCAGGGCCTGGGCGGGCAGCAGGGTCAGCTCCACGGCTTTAAGCCAGTCCTCCTCGGAGAACTGGGCGAAGCTGCCGGTGGGGGGGCCGCCGGCGTTGGTGACCAGGATGTCGGCCCCGCCCAGTTGGCCGGCGGCCTGCGCGGCCCAGGCGGCGGCCTGGCCGGGCGCGCTCAGGTCCACGGCCTGGGCCAGGACCCGCACGCCATGCTGGGCGGCGATAGCCTGGGCGGTTGCTTCCACCGCCTGGGCCGAGCGCGCGCACAGGGCTAGGTCACAGCCTTCCGCCGCCAGGGCCTGGGCCACGGCCGCGCCAAGTCCCTTGCTGGCTCCCGCCACCAGGGCCTTTCTACCCTTGATCCCCAGGTCCATGGCCTGCTCCTTCCTGGTCCTTGATTTGTTGCAGGCGCAGCAGGCGGTGATAGAGCCCTTGCTGGGCCAGCAGTTCCTCGTGAGTGCCCTGCTCCACGATGAGGCCGCGGCGCATGACCAGGATGCGGTGGGCGCGGCGGATGGTGGTCAGGCGGTGGGCCACCACCAGGCAGGTGCGTCCGGCCATGACCCGGGGCAGGGCTGATTGGATGAGGCGTTCCGATTCGGGGTCCACGCTGCTGGTGGCTTCGTCCAGGATGAGCACCCGGGGCTGACCGGCCAGGGCGCGGGCCAGGGAGAGCAGCTGGCGCTGGCCAGCGCTCAGCACATGGCCGCCTTCGCCCAGGGGGGTGGCCAGGCCCTGTTCCAGGCCGGGGATGAACTCCGCCACCCCGCTGACGGCCATGGCCTCGGTAAGCATGGCGTCGCTGACCCAGGGCCGCCCCAGGCGGATGTTCTCCTCCACGCTGCCGGCCAGCAGAAACACCTCCTGGGCCACCAGGGCCACCTGGCGGGCCAGGGCCTCCGGAGAAAGCTGGCGCACGTCGATCCCGTCCAGCAGCACCCGTCCCTGCTGGGGGTCGCGCAGGCGCAGCACCAGGTTGACCAGGCTGGACTTGCCCGCTCCGGTGGGGCCCACCACGGCCCAGGTCTGCCCCGTGGGTATGGTGAAACTGACCTGGGAGAGCACCGGCCGGGCCGGGTCATAGCCGAAGCTGACGTCTTCCAGCCGCACCTCGCCCGGTCCACAGGCCTCTTCCCGGGGATTTTCCGGTAAAGGCAGCTGGCGCGGGTCGTCCATGAGCTGGAATATGCGCTCGGCGCTGGCCATGGCCGACTGCATGATGTTGTACTTCTCGGCGATGTCGCGCACCGGCCGGAAGAACATCTGCATGTAGGCCACGAAGGCCACCAAGGTGCCCAGGCTTAAGCGATCCTGGATGACCTGGCCGCCGCCGTACCACAGGATCAAGGCCAGGGCCAGGCTGGAGAGCAGCTCGGTCAGGGGCATGAAGATGGAGAAGACCTTGATCTGCCGCAGGCCGGCCCGGTAGTAGTCCTGATTTATGGCGCGGAAGTGATCCTGGGAGTGGGCCTCGGCGCGGAAGAGCTTGAGCACGGCCAGGCCTTGCAGGGTTTCGGACAGCTTGGAGTTGATGCGACCCAGGTGTCCTTGCAGATCGCGGAAGGCGTCGCGGGCCAGGCGTGAGAAAAGCCAGGCCAAGGCGGCGATGACCGGGGCCAGGGAAAGGCAGGCCAGGGCCAGACCGCTGTCCAGCCAGAAGAGCACCACCACGATGCCGCCCACCAGGAAGATGTCCTGGAACAAGGCCACCAGGGTGGAGGTGAAAAGCTCGTTCAAGTTTTGCACGTCGTTGGTCAGCCGGGTGACCAGCTTGCCCACGGGGTTGACGGCGAAGAAATCCAGCGAGCGGGTGAGCATGTGGCGGAAGAGCCCTTGGCGCAGGGAGAACATCATCTCCTGCCCGGCCCGCTCCAGGATAATCTGCTGGCCATAGCCCAGGAGGAAGGAGGCCACGGCGGTGAGCAGGAAGGCGAAAGCCAGCCAGATCAGGCCATGGACATCCGGGGCGCGCAGGTCGCCCATCTCCTGAGGGGAGAGCTGTTTCAGGTCCGGGGTGCGGATCAAATAGCTGTCGCCCACCCGCAGGAACATGCCGGGGCGTTTTTGCAGCAGCTCCTGGAACTGGGCCTGGGGGTCCGCCACATACCAGGGCGCGGGGGCCACCGCGCCGGCTTGGCGCAGGGACTCGTTCAGGCGCGGGTCCAAGGCCCGCCAGGCCGCTTCGGGCAGGAACAGCCCCCGCTCACCGCCATCCAGCAGGGCCGGGCCGGATTGCGCCCTGACCTTGGCCAGCAGCTCCGGACCAGCCGGGCCGGGCAGCACCTGCTGGGCCTGGCGCAGGATATGGCCGTCGATGCCCTGGCGGGTGAAGTAGGGCAGCAGCAGGTCCAGGCCGGTGCTGAGCAGGATGAGCAGGGCCGCCAGCATAATCCGGCCCAGTTGGGAGCGCGCGTAGGAGGCCAGGCGGGCCAACAGGCGCAGATCATAGGGGCGGCCCAGCTCCTCCCCCTCCATGTAGCCGTATTCAAAGGGCGGCACGGCTAGCCCTCCAACTCGGCCATGAGGGTCTGTTCCGAGAAGAGGGACTGGTATAGCCCGCCCGCCGTGAGCAGCTCCGCGTGGGATCCCTGCTCCACCACCCGTCCCTGGTCCAGCACGTAGATGCGCTGGCAAAAGGCCACGCTGGCCAGGCGGTGGCTGACCATCAAGGTGGTGCGCCCGGCGCGCAGTCTGGCCAGGTTGGCCAGGATGCGGCGCTCGGTCTCGGTGTCCACCGCGCTAAGGGGGTCGTCCAAGAGCAGCAAGGGCGGGTCCAGCAGCAGGGCGCGGGCCAGGCAGAGGCGCTGGCGCTGACCTCCGCTCAGGGTATGGCCGCGCTCGCCTAGCAGGGTGTCCAGGCCCTGGGGCAGGGCGCGGGCCTCCTGGTCCAACTCGGCCGCGGCCAGGGCCCGCCAAAGCTCCTCCTCGCTGGCCTGGGGCCGGCCCAGGTTAAGGTTGGCGCGCAGCGAGTCGGAAAAGAGGAAGGCCTCTTGGGGCACGCTGGCCATGGCTCCGCGCAGATCGGCCTGAGCCATATCGCGCGTCTCCACCCCGCCCAGGAAAACCGTGCCGGGGGGCGGGTCCAGGATGCGCTCCATGAGCCAGAGCAGGGTGGACTTGCCGCAGCCGATGCGCCCCACCAGGCCCGTCACCTGCCCCGGGGCCAGTTCCAGGCTGACGCCCAGCAGGGAAGCTTCCTGGCGGGTGGGATAGGTGAAGTCAAGCCCGCGCACCGAGACGCCCAGGGGGCGCGTGTCGGGCAGGGGCCTGGGCTGGGCAGGGTCCTGGATGGCTGGCGAACTGCTCAACACCCGGTTAACCCGGCCCAGGGAGGCCTTGGCCCTCTGTATCAGGCTGACCACCCAGCCCAGGGCCATCATGGGCCAGGTCAAAAGGCCCAGATAGGCGGTGAAGGCCACGAAGTCACCCGTGCTGATGCGGCCCAGCACGGCCAGGGCTCCGCCTCCGCCCAGGACCAGGGCCAGGCTCAGGTTGGTCAGCAGGGTCACCAGGGGAAAAAACAAGGCCAGCACGCGGGCCAGAGCCAGGTTGAGAGCCAGATAGCCGCGCCCGCTCTCGGCCATGCGCTGGCTCTGGGACTCCAGCAAGGCGAAGGCCTTGACCAGACGGATGCCGGCGAAGGCCTCGCGGGACTGCTCGGTCAGCCCGGCGAAGGACTCCTGCACCTGCTGATAACGCTGGTGCAGGCGTCCGCTCTGCTGGCGGGTGAGCAAGATGACGAGTGGCATGGGGGCCAGGGCCAGCAGGGTCAGCAGGGGGCTTATGTAGAGCATGAAGCCCAGGGCGGCCAGGCCCATGATGATCCCGTCGGCCGCCGCCACCAGGCCGATGCCGGTGGCCATGCGGATGCTGGCCAGATCGTTGGTGGCGTGGGCCATCAACTCGCCCGGGGGGTGATCTTCCAGATAGCTGGCGTGCAGGCTTAGGATGTGCTCGTAGAGCTGCTGGCGCAGATCGCACTCCACCTGGCGGGAAAAGCCCATGACCAGGGGCCGCCAGAGCATGCGCAGGCAGGCCATGCCCAGGGCCAGCCCCAGCACGGCCCCGGCCTGGGCCAGCAAGGTGTGGGAGGTGGCCCGGCCCGTGGTCAGGTCGTCCACGGCGAACTTGATGAAGCGGGGCACGTAGAGCTGGAGCAGGTCCACGCCCAGCAGGGCGGCCAGGCCCACGGCTATGGACCAGCGGTGGCGGGCCACCAGGGCCAGCAGCGGACGCCAGGGGCCTTTCATGGCATGACGCCCCAGGCGGCCGTGTTCATCGGGATTGGGACGCCACCTGGCAGGGGCGGGGTATGACCACCTCGCCGCTCTTTTCCATGGGCTTGGGCTTGGCCTCGCCCAGAGTGACCCAGGCCCGGTAGATGCCGCCATCGCCCAGGCTGGGCAATTGGTCGCAGCTCACGAACATGGGATAGTATCCCTGCGCGCTGGCCGCGGCCTGACGCCGGAAGATTTTGGGAGAGCCCAGGGGAGAAAGTCCGCTGCCGGTGCGCTTTTCGGCCTGCATGTGCAGTTCCAGGACCTGGCGATCGCCGGGCAGGCCGGCCACGTCGGCCACCACGTGCACGATGACGCCCCGCCGGCCTTCCACTTCCTGGTTGTCGCTGACCCATATGCGGCGCAGCCTGGGCTCGCCGGCCTGGCGCGGTCCCAAGTCGGCGGGGGATGGCTCCCGCGCCTCTCCCTGGGCGGAGGCCTGGGGGGCGGAGCGCTCCTCCACCCGCACCTGGGCCGGAGCGGAGCCGGGGCCTGGGTCGCGGGGCGCGGGAGCTTCCTGGCTGGCGGCGCGGGCCGGTCCGCTGGCCTCGCGGAAGTCCCCGCGCTCCTCCGGGCCGGAGAGGGTCATCAGGCCGCGCGTCCCGCCCTGGCAGGGCGGGGGCAGGCTCTCGTCCCAGCTCTTTTCCACCTGCTGGTGCTTGGCGTTCAAGATGGAGACCCAGGCGCGCAGACTGCCGCCGGCCGGCGGGCGGGGCAGCTGGTCGCAGCGGATGAACATGATGTGCTGTTCCTTGAGGGGATCGTCCACGCGCTGGAAAAGCGGCTTGACGTCCCCGGCGGGAGCGCCTTGTTTTCCCTGGGGCAGCAGGTTGAGTTGGAGCCAGGTGCCTTGCTCCACCACCTGGTCCGAGAGGTCGGCGTTCACCACCACCACCAGGCCCTTCTGGCCGGCCACCTCTTCGTTGTCATAGAAGTTGAAGTGGCGTATGCGGCGTTGATCCGCCTGGCGTAGGTTCGCCTGGGCGCTCAGGGGAGTGGGCGGGGCGTTCTTGCTCAGGTGCGGCTTGACCGCCGCCAGCAGACGGTTCTCGTCGGCCACGCCCTCGAAGCGCTCCACGATGACGCCTTGGGGGTCGATGATGAAGGTGGTGGGCAACACCCGCACTCCCCAGGCCTTGGCGGCTTCCATGTTGCCCAGGACCACGGGGAACTCGACGTTGTTGCGGGCAGCGAAGGGCTTTACCAGGATACGGCCGCCGGTGTCCACGCTATAGCCCAGCACGGTGAGGCCGTCCTTCTCGTGGGCGCGCTGGAGTTGGTTCAGCTTGGGAATGGCCTCCTTGCAGGGGCGGCACCAGGTGGCGAAAAAATCCACCACCACCACCCGCCCGCGCAGGTCGGCCAAGTTGAGGCTGCCGCCCTCGATGTTGGGCAGGGTGAAGCTGATTTTGGAGCCCACCTCGCCAGCAGCCAGGGCCACGCCCGCGCTCCAGAAGAGCGACAAGGCCAGCGCCGCCAATTTCAACACCATTGCCCGCATGTATGCCCCCGTTGGCTTGACTGGCAAATATTACCATGGAGGTGGGACCAGGCAAGTTGCGCCGGGCCTTGCCCGCGGATACACTTACACGCTTATTGTCCAATTACCTAAGGTTTGTTGCATGAGCGATCCGCTGGGGCATCTGGTCGAGTTCGTGGACAAGGGCCGCATGGTGCTTGGTATGGTGCAGAGCGCCAAGAAAGGGCGTCTGGCCGTCCTCACCGCCGGCGACCGCCAGGAGGCCCTGCCCGAGAAACGCGTGCTTTGGATGGCGCCCGCCGCGCTCTCGCCGGAGCGCCCCCGCGATGCGCTGGTGGCCTATCTGCGCCGGGAGGATGCGCGCCGCGACGAGCTGGCCGGCCAAGTGGACGTGGCCCAGCTCTGGGAGCTGGTGCACGAGGAGAGCGCGCCCCTGCCCTTAAGCGATCTGGCCGAGCTGCACTTTGGCAAGCCCCTGGAGGCGGCCCAGGTATCGGCCACTTTACGGGCGCTTTTTAACGAGCGCGTGCATTTTCGCCTGGCCGCGGACCGCTTCGAGCCCCTGGCCGCGGAGCAGCTGGAGGCCAAGCTGCTCCAGATGGAGCGCGAGGCGGCCCAGCAGGCGGAGATGGACGCCTACCTGGGCTATTTGGCCGGCCTGCCCCAAGAGGGCGAGTGCCCGCCGCCGCCGCCGGGGCTGGCCGCGCTGTTAAGCGACCTGGTGGTGCACGAGGACGCCGCGCCCCAGGCCAAGAAGGCCAAGGAGGTGGTGAGCCTGGCGGGGTTGGGAGGCAGGGAGCAGGTTTTCGACCTGCTGGTGCGCCTGGGAGTCTACCGACCCCACCAGAGCCTGGAGCTTCTGCGCGATGGCATCAGCGAGCAGTTCGCGCCCGCCGTGCTGGATGCCGCCCGCTTCCTGCGCCAGACTTCCTTTGTACAGGGGGGGCGCGAGGATTTCACCGGCCTGGCCACCTTCACCATCGACGGGGCCTTTTCCAGCGACTTCGACGACGCCTTGAGCTTCGAGCCAAGCCCCGATGGCGGTGGCGTGGTGGGGGTGCACATCACGGATGCCGGCTCGCTGCTTGCCATGGGCTCGGAGCTGGACCAGGAGGCCCGCTGCCGTGGCACCTCGATTTACCTGCCCGAGGGGCGCATCCCCATGCTGCCTCCCGAGCTGAGCGAGGATTCGCTCTCCCTGCGCCAGGGCGAGCTGCGCCCGGGCTTGAGCTGTCTGGCCACCTTGGACGCCGAGGGGCAGGTGCGGCAGTGGCGTTTGGCCCGCAGCATACTGCGCGTGGCCCGGCGGCTAACCTATGACGAAGCCGACGGCCTGCTGGAGAGCGACTCCGCCTTGGCAGGCTTGCGCCGAGCCATGCAGGCCTTCAGGCGCTGGCGGGCGGCCCAGGGGGCCTATTTCCTGCCCCTGCCCGAGCTGATCATGGGGGTTGACGAGGACTGGCAGGTATGGGCCAAGCGGGTGGACCGCGACGGACCCAGCCGGGAGATGGTGGCCGAGACGGCCATCATGGCCAACTGGCTCAAGGCCGGCTACCTGGCCGAGCACGGCCTGCCCGCGCTCTATCGCACCCAGCCGCCGCCGCGCGAGCCCATCGTGGAAGGCCAAGCGGGAGACCTGTTCTTTCACTTCCGCCAGCGCCGCCTGCTCAACCGGGTGGAGATAACCCTGGAGCCGGGGCTGCACGCCATGCTGGGGCTCTCGCCCTACACCCATGTTACCTCGCCCATACGGCGCTATCTGGACCTGGTGGTGCAGCGCCAGTTGGGCGCGGCCCTGGCCGGAGAGACGCCGCCCTACGACGCCGAGAGCTTACGCGGGCTGGCCATGGAGGTGGAGCCGGTGGTCAGGCGGGCGGGCAAGGTACGCCAAGCCCGTCAGCGCTATTGGCTGCTGCGCTGGCTTCAGGCGCGCAAGGACGAGGCCCTGCCCGCGCTGGTCATGGAGTTCCAGGTGCGGCGCTGGCAGTTCTTGCTCACCGACATCATGCTGCTGGTCACCATCCCCGTGGCCCCGGGCCTTAGCCTGGAGCCGGGGCAAGAGGTGCAGATGCGGGTGGTCAAGGTGGACCCCTTCAACGACATCCTGCGCATGGCCCTGGCCTAGCCCCTGCTCTTCGCCGCCATTCCCGACAAGGCAGCGTCCCAGGTCTGATGCAGGCTGTCCCAAACCATGCCCTGGGCCAGGCCTGGCGCGATAGGGGCGCGGACAGACTCGGGCTCCATGACCAGGCTGGCCAAGGACGGCTCCAAGCGCCCCCGCTCGAACAGGCACCACTCCGGATACAGCTCGGGATAGACCAGGGCCCGCGGCAAGAGCGGCCGGCAGCCGGTCCAGACCGCCTCGGCCACGGCCAGGCCCTGGTATTCCTGAAGCGCGGTGCTCACCACCACGTCCGCCCAGAACAGCCAGCGCCAGTAGTCGCGGCGGTCCTCCAGGGGGCCGAACTGGCGCAGGCGTGAGCCCAGCAGGGTGGGGGCCAGGTCAAAGACGGCGGGCCAGCGCCCGGCCCGCTGCCCCAGCACCGCCACCTGGAAGTCCTGCCCGGCCTCGGCCAGCTTGAACAACGCGGCGAAGAAGCTCTCCGGGTCCTTGTCCTGGGACCAGCGGTGATTCCAAAGAATGCGCAGGGGCCCGCCGCGAGCCTCTCGGCTTAGGCCTTGCGCCGGTCCGGTCTCCAGGGGCACGGGCAGCACCAGGCTCTTGGACGCGATGGATTCGGTCAGGCCTGTGGGCTTGGCGTCGGGTAGGCGCGCCAGCAATTCAGCGGCCGCGCCCAGGAACTCATCGCGGTGATAGGCCGAGTTGAAGGCGACAACCTGGGCGCTGTGGGCCGTGCTCAGGTTGCTGAAGGCCAGGAAAAGGTCGCGGTTCTTTTGCTGGGCATCGGCCTGCCCGCCGGCGGGGTAGGCCAGCTGGTTCTCGTGAAAATAAACCAGGGCTGGCACGCGGGCCAATTCCGGGACCAGGCCGCGCAACTCGGCCAGACCCAGCATGGAGGTGCAGATCAGGCCGTCCCAATCCTGGCTCAGCACCGCCCCCGCGGCCTGGGCCAGGAATAGCGCCGCTCCGCGCAAACGCCAGCGAAAGTTCCGCCCCGGCAGACTGAGCGCGGTCCAGCGGGCGGGCACATGCTCCAGCAGCCCATCGCGCAAGGCGCGATGCGAGGCGTTGAGATAGGGGTCTATGAACAGCAGACGCGGCCCGCTATCCCCGGCCCGCGTCACGGTCAATTCTCCAGCCTTGCCGCGACTGTTACCCAATGACTTCTCGTCCCGACCCACCTCGCCTTTTTAGGAAGGGGGGTCTGGGGG
>CAZLSD010000120.1:0-9563 GCA_964561775.1 uncultured Desulfarculus sp.
TTTTCAAGTCCAGGGTTTCCAGGCTGGGTTTGCTGGGGGCCTCGGGCGGGGGGGATTCGGCGCGCAGGCCCAGGTCCTGGGGAGATATCTCCGGCCCGTTGGCGAAGAGCACGGCCCGCTCCACGGCGTTGCGCAGCTCGCGGATGTTGCCCGGCCAGGAATAGGCCAGCATGGCCTGGCGCGCGCCCTCGGAAAAGGGGTAGGGGGCGGGTTTGGATTCTCCCGTGAGGCGGCGCAGGAAAAGCTCGGCCAGGGGCACGATGTCGGGGCGGCGTTCGCGTAAGGGAGGCACATGGATGGGGGTGACGTTGAGGCGGTAGAACAGGTCCTCGCGGAAGCGCCCCTCGCGCACGGCCCGCTCCAGGTCCACGTTGGTGGCGGCCAGGATGCGCACGTCCACCTGGATGGAGCGGGCTCCGCCCACCCTTTGCACCACCTTGTCCTCGATGGCCCTGAGCACCTTGGCCTGGGTGGCGGCGCTCATGTCCCCCACCTCGTCCAGGAACAGGCTGCCGCCGTGGGCCTGCTCGAAGCGGCCGGTGCGGTATTTGTGGGCTCCGGTGAAGGCCCCTTTCTCGTGGCCGAACAGCTCGCTCTCCAGCAATGTCTCGGTGAGGGCGGCACAGTTGACCGTGACCAGGGTGTGGTCGCGGCGGGGGCTGTTGGCGTGAATGGCCCCGGCGATCAGGCTCTTGCCCGTGCCGGTCTCGCCGGTTAGCAGCACGGTGACATCCGAGGCGGCCACCCTGGCCACCTGCTCCAGCACGCGCTGCATGGCCGGGCTGTGGGAGAGGATGTTCTCCAGGCGGTAGACATAGGGCTGTTCGTGGCGCAGATAGTCGAAGGCTTTGTGCAGGCTGGCTTTTTCCAAGGCGCGCTGGATGGCGAAGAGGAACTGTTCCAGGTGCAGGGGCTTCATCTGGAAGTCGAAGGCCCCCCGGCGCATGGCCTCCACCGCCCCGGTCAGCGCGCCGGTGCGGCTGATCAGCAGCACGGGGGTGTGGGTGGTGTGCTCGCGCACATAGGCCAGCACCTCCAGGCCGCCCGCGCCGGGCAGATCCAATTCCGTCACCACCAGCTGGAAGCCCTGGTCGCCCAAGAGGCGCAGGGCGGTCTCGCCATCCTCGGCCTCGCTGAGGCGGTAGCCCGCGTCGCTGAGGAAGGAGACCAGTTCCGCGCGCAAGACAGGGTCAGGCTCCACCAGCAGGATATGATGCACGGTATTCATGCCAGGGTTTGGGTTCTCGCCGGGATCCAGGGTGAAAATCGTTCGCTCAACCCTTCATAAAGCCTGTCAATACTATAGCATGCTATCACCAGGGGGGGAAGAATTGTTAGAGGGGGGCGGTCACGCGCCACGGTTGGCCCCGGGATTGCAATATACTCGGGCAAGGTTGCGCCTCTGGCTTTCAGACTCTCCCCTCAGGGGCAGGCAGGGAGGGTGGGGAAGCAGAGGCGTAACCCTTTTTGGTCTTGGGTTCCTGACCAATCATTCCTCGAAAATACCATAAAAAAAAACGGTTAGCGTGGGGGGGCTTCTCAGGGACAGCCATGCGCGCCTGGCGATTGACCCTGCGGGCAGGTTTGTCGGGGGATTGTAACCGGGCGGTAACGGGTGTCTGATTATAAATCAGAAAATAATTGCCGAAATATAAACGGTAAAAAATGCCTCAAACGCAGCAATTATTATATTAAGGTAAATAATGCCCGATTATGCCAATTGGCCGCAGGCGCGACTGCTGGAGATCAAGCGGGCGGCGGTCTGGACCAGGTGATCCAGGCCGGCCAACTTGTCCATGAAAACATCCACCCCGGCGGCCTGACACAGGGTGGGCAGGCGGGGACCGCCATGGGCGCTCAGCACGATGACCGGCGGCAGGGGTCCCAGTTCCGGGCGGGAGGGGATTTGGCTCACCAAATCCAGGCCGTTGCCATCGGGCAGGCCCACGTCCAGGATGAGCAGGTCGGGCAGGCGCCAGCAGTCGGCCCACCAGCGTTTGGCCTCGTGGCAGTCGGGGCAATGCACAACCTCTATGCCGGCGGAGTTCAACATGGCCTGATAGAGCATGGCCGTGTCCAGGTCGTCCTCCACCAACAAAACCAGGGCAGGCTGTTGGCTCACGTCATGGCCTCCAAAATAACCGTGAAAGTTGTCCCCACCCCGGGCTGGCTCTCCACCCGGATATCCCCCCCATGTAAAAGGACTATCTCCTGCACCAGGGAAAGGCCGATGCCCAAGCCCTCCAGTCGTCCGGTGCCGGTAAGGTTGGCCTGATAGAAGCGGTTGAATATCTTGGCCATGTGCTCGCGGGCTATGCCCACCCCCGAGTCGGCCACCGTGAGCAGGGCCTGATGGCCTCGCTGCTCCAGCGCCACCTCCACCGCGCCACCTTCCACGTTATATTTGACAGCATTGACCAGCAGGTTGTCCACCAATTGTATCAATTTTTCGGCATTGCCCAAAACCATGAGCGGTTCCGGCTGGATGCGCGCCAAATCCAGGCTGACTCCCTTTTCCTGGGCCAGGGCTTTCAGGTTCTCGGCCTCGGTGCGCACCAGCGCCCCCAGTTCCACGGAGTTCATCTCGTATTGTTCCTTGGCGTTGCTTAGCCGGGCCAAGTCCAGGAGATTGTTGATCTGTTTCTCCAACTTACCCAAGTTGCGCCAGCAGATGTCCAGATAGGAGCGCTGCTCCTGGGGGGTGCCCCGATCGCTCAGCAGCAGCTGCAAGAAGCCCTTGAGGCTGACCAGGGGGGTCTTGAGTTCGTGGCTCAAGGTGGTCAGAAACTGGTCCTTTAAGTCTTCCACCTTTTTTATCTCCATGAGCGCCCTTTCCAGGGCCGACGATTTGCGCAGCAGTTCCTGCATCAGGGCCTCGTGCCGGGAGACATCCCGCAGGATGGCCCCCACCACCCACAATTTGCCCTGGCTGCCGCGCTCCAGGGTCAGGTTGGCCTCCACCTTCATGATACCCTGATCGGTGCGCAGGTGTCCCGCTTGCAGTTGCTGCACGGGCTCCCCGGAGACATCCCAGCCCAGGTCCAAGGAAAGAAAATCCTGGGCTTTTCGCCCCAGCACCTCCGAGGGCAGACGCCCCACCGCCCGGCAAAAGGCCTGGTTGGCCTCCAGCACCGTGCCGGCCACCGGGCTGATGGAGACGAACATGTCCGGCGATTCGTCGAAGAAGCGGCGGTAGATGCTGAGCTGTTCGCTCAAGGCCTCGTGCATCACCTGGATGGCCAGCCCCAGGCTGTTGATGGCGTTCCAGGGGCCCCTGAAATCTCCCAGATGGGTCTTCTGCCCCAAGGCCAGGCGGCGGCAGGCCACCAGAAGATTGGCCATCTGGCGGTTGAGGCGGGCCTGCCAGGTCCAGGCCACGGCCAGGGCCGAGCCCGTCCCCACCAGGACCAGGCATATTCGCCACACGATTTCCCAGGCCATGGATTCGGAGTTGAATTCCTCCAGGAAAGCCAGCTGCAAAAAGACCTCAAGGGCGGACAGGCCGGCCAGGCAGGCCCCCACGGTGAGGGCCATGATCCAGGCCCGTTGAGCTAGGAAGCTGCGCGGCAAGGTGCTTTCCATCCCTGCGAAGGTGAGGCGGGCGAAAAACGCTGTCGGCTCCAGGAGCAAATATCTATCACAGAGCGGGCGGGCGGCGCCAGGAATCAGACGCGCGGAGCGGGGGCCGCGCCTTTATTTCAACCTAGCGCCCGAGCATGGTATTATCAAAAAATAAAACATCAATGGGGGCCCTATGCATATCTATCTCGTCTCGCCTGAGGTCTGGCCCTTCGCGCGCGTGGGCGGGTTGGCCGAGGTGTCCCATGATTTGCCCTTGGCCTTGGCCGCGCGCGGACACACCGTTGACGTGGTCACCCCCAAATGCCGGCTCAGCCCGGAGTTGGAGAGCCAGGTGGAGCGCCTGGACCTGACCCTGGAGGTGCCAGTCTCCTGGCGTCAGCACCGCGCCGAGGTCTGCCGCATGGAGATGGCCCCGGGCGTCAACCTATATCTGATCTGCCACGAACACCTCTTCGACCGCGAAGGGCTCTACGGCAACGCCTACGGCGATTACGAGGACAACGCCGAGCGCTTCATCTTCTTCAGCCGCGCCGCGGTGGAGCTGGCCCTGGCCCTGGAGATGAAGCCCGACGTGGTTCATTTGCACGACTGGACCACCGGACTGGTGCCGCTCTATCTGCGCTCGCTTTATCACGACCGGCAGCCGCTGAACCAGGCCGCCACCTTGATGACCGTGCACAACCTGGGCAGTCAGGGCATCTTCTGGCACTATGACATGCCGCTCACCGGGCTGGGCTGGGAGTATTTCACGCCGGAGGCCCTGGAATTCTACGGCAAGATCAACTTTCTCAAGGCCGGCCTGGTGTTTGCCGACTTGATCTCCACGGTGAGCAACCGCTATTTGGAGGAGGTGCTGACCCAGGAAATGGGCATGGGCCTGGAAGGCGTGCTGCTCTCCCGGCGCAAGCGCCTGGCCGCCGTGGTCAACGGCGTGGACTACAAGGTCTGGGACCCCAGCCACGACTCTTTCCTGGCCGCCAACTTCAACCCCGCCGATCTGGCGCCCAAGGCCAGGTGCAAGGCCGATCTGCGCCAGGTATTCCAGATGGACCCCCAAAACGGCAGGCCCCTGCTGGCCTTCCTTGGACGGCTGGTGGATCGCCGGGGTCTGGACTTGCTCATGCCCTGCCTGGACCAGATACTGGACATGGGCATTGACATGGTGGTGATGGGCTATGGCGAGGACCACTACCACGCGGCCTTGCAGGACCTGCGCCGGCGCAGGCCCGAGCATTTCGGCCTGCACGTGGGCTATGAGATGGACCTGGCCCACAAAGTGGTGGCCGGGGCGGACATGCTGGCCATGCCCAGCCGCTTCGAACCTTGCGGCCTGCACCAGCTGCACGCCCTGCGCTATGGCACCGTGCCCGTGGTGCGGGCCACCGGCGGGCTGGACGACACCGTGAGCGACCACACCCCGGCCAGCCCCGGCACGGGATTCAAGTTCCAGGCCTATGAGCCGCCGGCCTTGATGGAGGCTTTTGCCCGCGCCAAGCAGGCCTATGACGACGCCCCCCAATGGCGTGGCGTCATGCTGCGCGGCATGGCCCAGGATTATTCCTGGGACCGGGCCGCGGCCCAGTACGAAACGCTCTATGAGCAGGCCCTGACGTTCAAGAGGCAGGAGCAGGGATAGGGAGAACGGCCATGACCCTGGACCCTCGCTTCGAACTGCTGGCCCACGTCGTCGAGATCGCCAACACCTCGGTGGACGTGAACGAGCGCTTGGACAGCATCCTGGGGGCGGTCAACACCCACCTGGGCGCGCGGTCCAGCGTGCTATTCATGCAGGAACAGAACCTGGGCGTTTTCGCCCGGGCCAACTATTGGCCCAAGGACCAGGCCCTGCCCCAGTTCAGCCTGGAGGCCCGCTCCGGCCGCATGGGGGAGGTCGCCCGCCGGCGGCAGCCCCTCTTCCTCCAGGTCTCCCGCCCCAGCGGCGACCCGGCCCTGGACCAGTTCTGCCTGGACCAGGAGTCGGTGGCCCTGCTGCCGGTGATGGACGATAACCGGCTCTACGCCGTGCTTTTGCTGGCCATGGAGCCGGGCCGCGCCCTGGATGACGACGAGGTTCGCCTGCTGCAGATGGTCAGCCGGGAAATGGCCGGATCCATCCGCAACTTCCGCCTCTACTTCGAGGCCAAGAAACGCATCGCCGAGCTTTCGGTCATCTCGGACCTGGGCCGGGCCGCCGTCTCCACCATAGAGGTGGAGCATCTGTTGGACACCGTGGTGGGCATCTGCGTCAAGCTGCTGGGGGCCAAGGGCGGCCAGGTCATGGTCAGCTCCTCCCTGGCCGGTGAGGAGCCCCTGGTGGCCTATCACGGCCAGGTGCCCGAGTATTGCCGCCAGGATCAGGCCTGTCTGCGCGGATGCGCCCCCCTTAAGCTGGGAGGGCTCAAGCAGGGCAAGGGGGTTTGCGAGCTGAGCCCGGTGCGCCAGGAGTTCGAGAGCGGCCTCTGCGCGCCGCTGACCTTCAAGGGGCGTTTCGAAGGGCACCTCTGCGTCTTCGACAAGGTGCTGCGCCAGGAAGGCTCGCTGCCCGGCTTCACCCATGACGACCGCAACCTGCTCTCCACCATGGCCTCCATGGTGGCCCCCGCCCTGGAAAACGCCCTGACCTTCCAGCAGGTGGAGGAACTGGCCCAGCGCAACGAGGAGATGGTGGGCGCCCTGGCCACCCTCTTCGAGATAAGCACGGTGCTGATGACCACGGTGGACATCAACCAGACCGTGCTCATCATCCTGGAGGCGGTGGTGCACCCCGCCGGCCTGGACCACGACCGGGTCATACTCTTCTTGGCCGACGAGGCCGGGCAGAACCTGCGCCCGGTGGCCGAACTGGACCGGGAGCGGGCCGCCGCCCCCGCCCAGGAGCTGACCCAGGCCCTGCTGGCCCTGCGCGCCCGCGGCAACGGGCTGCCCCAGGTGGCCGACGAGGAGCTGGCCCGGCTGAGCACGCCCCTGCAATCCGACGGAGGGGTGCTCTACCGCACCTTGGCCGAGAAACGGCCGGTGCTGGTCTCCAACCCCGGCGGCGAGCCCGGACTGGCCCCGGCCCTGCTGGCCGCCCTGGGGCCCCATCCCTTCGCCACCGTGCCCATGTTCGCCAAGGGCAAGGCCGTGGGCGTTCTCTTGGCCAGCAACCTGCAAAGCGGCCGGCCCTTCCTGGAGCGCGATCTCAAGCTTTTGGGCATGCTGGCCAACCTGGGCGGCCTGGCCGTGGAGGGCAGCCGGCTCTATCACAGCCTGGACAGCGCCAACCGCGAACTGGCCCATATGCGCAACCGCCTGCTGGAGGCCGACAAGCTGGCCGCCTTGGGCGAGGTGGCCGCCGGGGTGGCCCACGAGATCCGCAACCCCCTGGTCAGCATCGGCGGCTTCACCCGGCGCATCCGCAAAAAGGTGGGAGAAGACTCCCCCATCCGCCCTTATCTGGACGTGATCATCGAGGAGGTCACCCGTCTGGAGAAGACCCTCAACGAGATGCTGGATTTCTCCACCGACGCCCGCCACCACTATGACGAGCACAGCCTGAACACCATCATGGAGCAGGCCCTGGACCTGCTGCAACGGGAGTTGGTGGAGGGGCGCTTCAAGGTGGTCAAGCAGTACGCCCCGGACCTGCCCTCGGCCTACTGCGACGAACGCCAGATCAAACACGTGTTCCTGAACATCTACCTGAACGCCTTGCAGGCCATGGGCCCCGAGGGCGGGGTGCTCACCCTGCGCACCTTCGCGGTGGTGCGCGAGGGCAAGCAGTTCGTGGCCGGCGAGGTGCGCGACACCGGCGGCGGCATACCCATGGAGGTCATCCACAACATCTTCAACCCCTTCTTCACCACCAAGGACTCGGGCTCCGGCCTGGGCCTGTCCATCGTGCACAAGATCGTCACCCGCCACTTCGGCCAGGTGGAGGTGCACAACCACAGCGGCGAAGGCGCTTCCTTCCTGGTCACTCTGCCCGCGGCCGAGGAAGCGCGGGCCTACCTCAAGTAGCGTCGAGTACGCGGGACAAGGGATTTTGGGCGAGCTTGTCAACCTGCTGGAGGCGCGGCGCTCCAAGGCCTGCCATAGGGCTTTCGGACGCTGGGAAAAAAGGCTGGGCCTCACCCCGGCCTACCAGACCCGCTTGTGCGATCTGCCCGATGCGGTGCTCAGCCGGCTGGCCGAGCTGAACCACGGGGCCACCCTGGCCCTCTATGACGTGGTGCTGGGGGTGCGCGGCTGGGGGCCGGGCGAGGGATTCGCCTATCTGGCCGCCCATGACAAGCTGGAGGCCCTGGACTCCTTCCTGTTCCTGGCCGACCAGGTGCGCTTCGAGCTTATGCGGCGGCTGGGCTGGATCGAGGGCCTACCCGCCGAGGTCTTCCCCATCCTGGACCTGGCCTCACGCTCCCGCGAGATACAGAACACCTTCCACCCCCAGGTGCCGGTCTTGCGCCCCAAATACCACCGTTATCAGGAAGTGGAGCCCCGCCTGGCCTATGAGCCGGCCGCCGTGGTGCGCTCGCTCATCCCCGAGGCGCTGCTGGTCTTCCGCCAGAAGCTGGCCCAGGGCGGAGAGCTTCCTCCCCAGGACGAACAGGTCTGAATCCCGGCCAATCTACTGGAATTTATAGCCGATACTCATGCTTGACACTTTTTTTGCAAGCTGCTATGCATTGGCGCGGCGCTATGACCAGCGCCTGGAGTCCCATTGGAACAAACGCGCGCTCACGCCGCGTCCAGCAAACCGCCACGCTTTAAGGAGTTGATCAGCCATGTCGTTGACGCCGTTTCTGGAGGTCTCCCAGGCCATCGCCGCCATGGGCGGTGACTCTCTGTATCAGTGCATGCAGTGCGGCTTGTGCTCGGGCCTGTGCCCCTGGCCGGCCGTGGAATCCCCCTTCCGCACCCGCCAGCTCATCCGCATGGGCCAGTTGGGCCTGGAGGGCTTCGAGTCCGACGACATCCTGTATGCCTGCACCACCTGCAAACTCTGCGTGGTCAACTGTCCCCGCGAGGTGAAGATCATCGACGTGGTCCGCGCCATGCGCGCCATGATCGCCGAGAGCGGCGCCGCCCCCCAGAGCCTGCGCGGCATCATGGGCTCCATCCACTCCAAGGGCAACCCCTGGAGCGAGGACCGGGAAAAGCGCGAGAAGTGGACCGAGGGCCAGGACGTGCCCGTCTTCGCCGAGGGCACCGAGTACTTCCTGAGCGTCTGTTGCACCTCGGCCTTCGACCCCCGCTCCCAGGCCATAGCCCGCGCCCTCAACAAGGTCTTGAAGGCCGCCGGCGTCAGCTTCGGCATCATCGGCAACGAGGAGTCCTGCTGCGGCGAGGCCCTGCGCAAGATGGGCGACGAGGAGCAGTTCGGCAACCTGGCGCAGAAGAACATCGACCTGTTCAACTCCAAGGGCGTCAAGAAGATCATCACCACCAGCCCCCACTGCTTCATGACCTTCACCCAGGAATACCCCGAGTTCGGCGGCGAGTTCGAGGTGGTCCACTACACCCAGTTGCTCAAGCAGCTTCTTGACGAGGGCAAGCTGAAGCTCTCCGGCAGCCTGGCCAAGAAGGTCATCTACCATGACCCCTGCTACCTGGGCCGCCACAGCGAGGTCTATGACGCGCCCCGCCAGCTCCTGCAGGCCGTGCCCGGCGTCGAGCTGATGGAGTTCGACCGCAACCGCAAGGCCGCCCTGTGCTGCGGCGGCGGTGGTGGCCGCCTGTGGATGGAGACCGAGCCCGAGCAGCGCTTCAGCACCCACAAGGTGCGCGAGGCCGACGCCAAGGGCGCCGAAGTCCTGGCCACCGCCTGCCCCTACTGCGTCAACATGTTCACCGACTCGGCCAAGGGCGAGAACGTGGACGAGAAAATGGCCGTCATGGACATCGCCGAGGTCCTGGCCGCGGCGTTGTAAAGAGAGTAATTGGGGGGAAACCCTTTTTGCAGCGCAAAAAGGGGTTCCCCCCAATTACTCTCTTTACAACGC